>JAFLTD010000055.1 GCA_022510625.1 Lachnospiraceae bacterium | reverse complement strand
AGTTTTTTGCTATACCCCATAAGAAAGAAATACCTTCTCTAAAAAAGACAGTTTTGATAAGCTGTCTTTTTTACTTTTTCGGGAAAATCTTTTATCTTAAAATCCTAAATAAAATCCTAAATTGTGTTAAAATCCTTGAATAAACACAATATATAGTATACAATAGCCATATATGTAGTTTTTTGGAGGCAAGCACAGCGACATGGATATCAGTCAGTTTCAAAAAATTGAAAGGAATCAACAGTACCTTACTTCTATGCGACCGGTATTTGACAGAAAAGCTCTGTTTTCGGATATGACGGAAGATTACGTGTATCCGCCTGAGCCGAGTGCCTACGGAGAGGTTAATATTCGTTTTCGTGCCAAGAGAAACAACATTGATCGTGTGTTTTTGGTGTGTAACGGGGAAAAACATCTCATGCTCAAATCCGAGACGGATACCCTTTTTGATTATTATACTCATTCTGTACAGCTGGAAAATGAGATACTGCTGTATTATTTTGAAGTGCAGGCCGGTAAAATCGTGTGTTTCTATGATACAAGAGGTGTCAGTAAAGATATCAACGAATACTATCACTTTCGGTTGATTCCGGGTTTCAAAACACCGGACTGGGCAAAAGGAGCGGTATTTTACCAGATTTATGTGGACCGTTTCCGCAACGGAGATTCTTCCAATGACGTGCTTACAAATGAATACTATTATGTAGGTGACAAAACGGTTAAGGTAGAAGACTGGAACAAATATCCGGCAGCGATGGGTGTCAGGGAGTTCTACGGCGGTGACCTTCAGGGTGTGCTGGATAAGATGGATTATCTGCAGGAGTTGGGCGTGGACGTCATCTATTTCAATCCCCTGTTCGTGTCTCCCTCCAATCACAAATATGACATTCAGGATTATGATTATATAGATCCTCATTTTGGCAGGATTGTTCACGACGAAGGGGAATTGCTTGCGCCGGGTCAGAGCGAAAACCGTTTTGCAACAAGATATATCGACCGCGTAACCAACAGGGATAATCTGGAGGCGAGCAATGCACTCTTTGCGGAGGTAGTCAAGGAAGCACACAGAAGAGGGATGAAAGTCATTCTGGACGGTGTGTTTAATCACTGCGGTTCCTTCAATAAATGGATGGACAGAGAGCGCATATATGAGAATGTCGAAGGGTATGAGAAGGGCGCCTATGTTTCCAGGGAGAGCGCATACCACGACTATTTCGCGTTTCATGACGATCATAAGTGGCCCTACAACGGGACCTATGACGGATGGTGGGGGCACGACACACTTCCCAAACTCAACTATGAAAATTCCAAACGTCTGATGGATTATGTTCTGTACATCGGGCGCAAATGGGTTTCCCCACCTTACAACGTGGACGGCTGGAGACTGGATGTGGCGGCGGATTTAGGGCATTCTCCGGAATTTAACCATAATTTCTGGAAAGAGTTCCGCAAGATGGTTAAGATGGCAAATCCCAATGCGATCATACTGGCAGAGCATTACGGCAGTCCCAGAGACTGGCTCCGGGGCGACGAGTGGGACACTGTCATGAACTATGATGCTTTTATGGAACCCGTGACATGGTTTTTGACCGGCATGCAGAAGCACAGCGACGACTACAGAGAGGATCTTCGCGGTAACGCGGACAGTTTCTGGGGCGCTATGCGGCACCACGGAGCGAATTTTACAACGCCTTCTCTGCAGGTGGCGATGAACGAGCTGTCCAACCACGATCATTCCCGTTTCCTGACCAGAACGAACAGAAAAGTCGGAAGGACAAATACGCTGGGACCCGAGGCGGCCAATCAGGGTGTCAATAAGGCGGTGCTGCGGGAAGCTGTGGTGATTCAGATGACTTGGCCGGGTGCGCCTACGATCTATTACGGTGACGAGGCAGGTGTGTGCGGGTTTACCGATCCGGATAACCGACGCACATATCCGTGGGGACACGAAGATCATGAACTCATCGATTTCCATAAAAAGATTATCAGCATTCACAAGAGAAACAGAGAATTTCTGACCGGTTCCCTAAAATATCTGGAAGGGGACTATAACGTGATCGGTTATGGCAGATTTACGAAAGAAGGACAGTCGGTCATTCTGATCAATAACAACGATCATGAGATTAGTAAGGAATTGACAGTGTGGTATCTGGGCATTCCGAAAGACTGTACGATGAAGAGGCTTCTCCTGACCACGGCGGACGGATTTACAACGGAGGAACAAGAGTATTCGGTAATATCCGGCAATGTCACGATAACGCTTCCGGCTACCTCCGCGATCATCCTGCGTTACGAGAATCCAATGGCGAAAAATTTTCTGCAATTCACGTAGTAATATAATTGATATAATATAGTAATATAATCTAAATATGACAAGTGCTTTTTGGCAGTTATGAACAAAAATGTTGATAACTGCCTATTTTATATTATACAAAACGCAATATCTAAGGGGGTAATAGCAAGGAGTGGGTTGCAAAAACTATCTAAATTTATATAAAATTTATTAGATATTTTTATGTTCATCTATTTTGTGAAATTAAAATAGCGGTTACGCATCTGGAGGAAGAAATGGGAAATTCTGCGAAAAAAGTATTTGCCGGAGTGGCAATAGTGGTAATTATTGCAATTGTTGTCATATTAGTTACAAACAGGGGAATAGACAATTTCAGTGACAAGTACGCAGGGCAGGATCTTTCCGCCGGAGTGGAGGGTATGGAGAGAGAAGGTACTTATACTGATTATTTGGCTGAATATGCTGATGCCGCATACCCCGCCTATGATATTGACGTGGATTTGTTCAGTTACACGGATGCGGAAGATGTAGAAGTATATACTGATTATGAAGGTGTTGACAAGGCTCTTTATACCGGGACAGCTTCTTTAGTGACGTGGAATGTGAATGTGCCGGAGAGCGGTTTTTACAACTTTTACATAGAATATCTTGCACCGGAATCCAGAGGTGTGGCCGTAGAGCGAGGTATCTATATAAACGGTGAACGTCCATTCGAGGATGCTGCCAATATTGCTTTTACGAGGATATGGACAAACGGCGGCGAGGTCAAAGTGGATAATCAGGGCAACCAGATCCGGCCCGCGCAGGTAGAGGTGTTCGATTGGCAGAATGCTTATTTTAAAGATGATATGGGTTATATTACGGACCCCTATCTGTTCTATTTGGAAAAAGGCAATAATCAGATTACGTTGGAGGCGGAGAACGAGCCGTTAGTTATAAAGAAATTTACCGTTGCAGAAGTGCAGACGATGCCCACCTATGCAGAGTATCGGGCATCTCAGCCCTCCATAAGCGCTAAAGGTCCGGGACTCAATTATCTGAATGTGGTCCAGGGAGAAGATTCCACCTATCGTTCAGAGTCGTCCCTTTATGCGAAATATGACAGATCTTCACCGTCCACGCAGCCGAACAGCGTAACCAATACCGTATTGAATTATGTAGGCGGTGAGGCGTGGAGAAGTTCAGGTCAGTGGATCGAGTGGGAGTTTGAAGTACCCGAGGACGGCTACTACAATATCATGGTCAAAGGACGCCAGAATTACTCGCGAGGCAGTGTTTCCAGCAGAAGCGTATACATAGACGGGGAGATACCTTTTGAGGAGATGAAGGAGATTTCCTTTGCATACAGTAATGAGTGGGAGTGTAAGAATTTAGAAGATGAGGAAGGCGTGCCCTATGAGTTTTATCTGACCAAAGGGGTACATACCATCAGGTTGGAAGCTACATTGGGAGGCATTGGACCTCTTCTTAAGGAGGTGGAGGATTCCACTTACAGACTCAATCAGATTTACAGGAAAGTATTGGTGTACACGGGCGCTAATCCTGACCAGTACAGAGATTATTATATTGAGAGAAGCTATCCCGAGATTATACAAGCGATGGATATTGAGTCCAAGAGACTTTACAAGATTGTAGACGACATGGTTGAATACAGCGGACAGAAAGCTGATGGCATAGCGTCCGCACAGACAGTAGCTCAGCAGCTTGAGCGTTTCTGTAAAAAGCCGCAGAAGATTACGTTGGAGTTTACGACATTTAAAGACAATATAACTGCTTTGGGAACGTCATCTCTCAACCTGAGCGAAACAAAACTTGACATTGATTATCTGGTAGTGACCGGAGCGGATAGTAAGCCGGATAAAGACACGGAAACCATATTTGCAAAGCTGTGGCATGAGATTAAATCTTTCGGCGCATCTTTCGTGGTAGATTATAACGCGGTAGGCGATGTTTACGATGAAAGCGGCAGCGATGATATTGTCAAGGTGTGGGTTCTTACAGGACGTGACCAGGGAACCATCTTGAAGTCCATGGTGGACGATACCTTCACCCCTGAAAGCGGCGTGAAGGTGAATGTGGAAGTGGTCGATCCCAGCGCATTGATGAACGCGGTTATGGCGGGAAGAGGACCGAATGTGGTACTTTCCGTAGGAGCTGACCAGCCCGTGAACTACGCGCTGAGAAACGCGGTAGAGGATCTCACCCAGTTTGATGACTGGGAAGATGTATTCTCTCATTACACAGCGAGCTCTTATGAACAGTACGCACTGTACGGACATATTTATGCGATACCTGAGACACAGACTTTCAATGTCATGTTCTACAGGGAGGATGTATTGGAAGAGCTGGGACTTGAAACTCCCAACACATGGCAGGAGCTGATTGAGATGATGCCCACCATACAAGGCAATAATCTCTCTGTAGGCATTCCGACGGCAGCAGGCAGCAGTACCACCGCGACGGCAACCACTGCGGTTGCGTCCAATGCGCCTGATTTGTCCTTGTACTTTACGCTTCTCTACCAGTATGGCGGAGATATGTATAACCCGGAAGGAACGAAGACAGTGGTTGACGATGAGGCGGGAGTAAAGGCGTTTAAGGACTACGTCAGATACTTTAATGATTACGGACTTCCTTCAGTATATGACTTTGTAAGCCGTTTCCGTTCAGGGGAAATGCCGATTGGTATTGCGCCGTATTCTACATACAATACCTTGATGGTATCGGCTCCTGAGATTAGGGGACTTTGGGATTTTACGTTGATACCCGGTACGGAGTATACAGCGGACGACGGTAGCACATACATAGATCGCTCCGACTTTATCACAGGAAATGCGACAATGATGATCGCCACTGAGGATGAGGGACTGCGGCAGAAGTCGTGGGAATTTATGAAGTGGTGGGCACAGCCTGAGACGCAGGTGCGTTTCGGACGCGAGATAGAGGCTCTGTTAGGTTCTTCGGCACGTTATGCAACAGCTAACAAGGATGCGTTTGTACAGCTCTCATGGAGTAATGACGAAATTAAGGTTCTGGATGCTCAGTGGGATCAAACGGTCGGAATACGTGAGGTGCCGGGCGGTTACTTTACGGGACGCCATATCACAAATGCGATCAGAAAGGTAATCAATGAAAAGACCGACTCGAGAGAAACCATCATAGATTATGCTGTTACGATCAATGACGAGATTAAGAAGAAAAGGATTGAGTTCGGCATGCCGATAGATGAAGAGTAGAGGAGTGAGGTGCATAAATGAAAGAATATATAAATAAGTTTTTTATTCTGCGAAAGCACAATATGCAGGTCGCATGGAAAAAAGCAAAGAGGAGTAAGATGTGCTACCTGTTTCTCCTGCCCTATGCGTTGTTGTTTACGATGTTCTATGTGGCACCCGTGGTAATTTCCATATTTTACGGATTTACTTATTATAACATTTTGGAGAAGCCGAGATTTATCGGATTACAGAATTATATCAGTCTGATCCTTGATGATGATATATTTCTCATTGGTATAAAGAATACCCTGATGATAGCGATTATCACGGGCCCCTTGGGATACATAATGTCTTTCCTGTTTGCGTGGCTTATCAATGAGCTGCCAAGGTGGGTGCGCAGTGTGGCGGTGGTCGTGTTCTACGCTCCGTCAATTGCAGGTAACTGTTACGTAATCTTCTCCGTTTTCTTCAGAGGAGATGCGTGGGGATATGTGAATGCCTTTCTGATGAATGCGGGTATCATAGATAAGCCGGTCCTGTGGTTTATAGATCCGAAATATATGCTGCCGATCTGTATGCTCGTTATTTTGTGGATGAGTCTCGGCACAGGCTTCCTGTCTTTCGTTGCCGGTCTGCAGGGTGTAGACGGTTCGCAGTTTGAGGCGGGATATATGGACGGCGTAAAGAACCGCTGGCAGGAGCTGTGGTATATAACACTTCCGAATATGCGCCCCATGCTGATGTTCGGCGCGGTCATGTCAATTACCCAGGCATTTGGTGTTTGTGACGTCACTATGGCTCTCTGCGGATATCCGAGTACGGACTATGCGGCACGTACCATAGTAACGCACCTGTTCGATTATGGCTTCACTAGGTTTGAGATGGGTTACGCGTGTGCTATTGCGACCATCCTGTTCCTGATGATGATACTTTGTAACAAAGCAATTCAAAGTCTGTTGAGGAGAGTAGGAAGCTGATATGAGCAAGAAGAACAAGAAAAAAGAGCAAGAAAGCTTAGAACCGGTATATCGTAAAAAGCTGATTAAAAGAAGAAAGCCAAACCGCTCTATCGTGGGAGATTTCTTTCTGTATCTGTTTCTGGTAATGGTGGCAGTGGTTATGGCGTTCCCTCTTATTTATGCGGTGAGCAGTGCGCTGAAGCCTTTGGATGAATTATTCAAATTCCCACCGAAAATTTTGGCGCAGAACCCTACGTTTGATAATTTCTCCGACTTGTTTGTGACGATGGGAAAATCGTGGGTAACGTTTTCGAGATATCTGTTTAATACCGTGTTTATCACGTTTGTCGGCACTTTTGGTCACTTGATCGTGGCATCAATGGGAGCTTTCGTGCTGGCGAAATATGACTTCCCGGGAAATCAGCCTTTCTTTAAGCTGGTTACTGTGGCAATGATGTTTACAGGTTATGTAACACAGATACCTAACTACCTGATCTTGAATAAGCTTGGATGGATTGATACCTATTGGTCTATCGTTATTCCTGCTTTTGCATCGCCGATGGGACTGTTCCTTATGAAACAGTTCATGGAAGGACTCCCGACATCCCTGATAGAGGCTGCAAAGATTGACGGAGCAAGCGAGTGGAGGGTGTTCAGCGGAATAGTGATGCCGAATGTAAAACCTGCGTGGATGACATTGATCATCTTCTCCGTCCAGGGCTTGTGGAATAACAAAGCAGCTACTTACATTTACTCCGAAGAAAAGAAGACACTCGTGTATGCTATGCAGCAGATTCAAAGCGGCGGTATTGCAAGGACAGGACAGGGCGCGGCAGTGTTGGTTGTCCTGATGATTGTTCCTATTGCGATCTTTGTATTCTCTGAGAGTCAGATTTTGGAGACAATGGCAAGCTCAGGCTTGAAGGATTAACAGGGAATGAGGTGGCCTATGAAAAAGATAATCAAATC
This sequence comes from Lachnospiraceae bacterium, assembly GCA_022510625.1. Classification (GTDB taxonomy): domain Bacteria; phylum Bacillota; class Clostridia; order Lachnospirales; family Lachnospiraceae; genus UBA3282. The sequence continues at coordinate 13,743 of JAFLTD010000055.1, read as the reverse complement.
AATCGGTACCTTGACGCTGGCAGCAATGGTCTTTGCAACATCTTCACTAAGTGTTCTGGCATCAGGTGAGACATATACATATAATTACGATTATTGGGGCGATGTACAGAATTCCCCCGATCCCTATACGGTAACGAATGTTTATACAGCATCATCATTCGGCTTGGATATAAACTTCCGCAGCCCGCAGGGTATGTTTGTCAAGGACAATATGGTATATATCTGCGATACAGGTAATAATCGTATCGTGCAGCTGGAACGTACAGGTACGGAACAGTTTGAGGTGGTACGCATCTTTGACAGCATCAAAGGGAACACGGACGTGACAAGTATTTCAAGTCCGACGGACATTGCAGTATCGGATGAAGGCGACATCTTCATCAGTGACAACGGAAATGCAAGAATTGTGAAGGTGGACAGCGACTTAAACTACATTCTCCAGTTTGATCTGCCCGTAGATTCGACTGTAAGCGCAGACAGCACTTTCCAGCCGTCCAAGATTGTCATTGACACGGCAGGGCGTGTTTACTGTATTGCCACCACCATCAATCAGGGCTTGTGCAAGTACGAGCCTGACGGAACATTCTCAGGATTTGTCGGAGCTACGCCGGTTACTTTTAACTGGGTGGATTATATTTGGAAGAGATTCGCGACACAGGAGCAGAGGGTGCGTATGGCGTCATTTGTTCCTACTGCGTATGACAATATCTATATTGATCACGAGGGCTTTATCTATGCCTGTGCAGGCGGAATGGATGAGGATGACCTGGACTCCGGGGCGGCGGATGCTATCCGCAAGCTCAATCTGATGGGAGATAACATTTTGGTGCAGAACGGCGAATATCCTGCCTACGGTGATTTATACTGGGGCAAAGGCGGCGGATATGAAGGCCCTTCATACTTTACTGATGTGACTGTTTTTGAAAATGACATATATGTGTGTCTGGATAAGAACCGTGGACGTCTTTTCGGTTATGATGACCAGGGTAAGACGGTATTCTGCTTTGGCGGTAACGGTAATATGGATGGATATTTCAGGCAGCCTGCGGCAATCGAGCATATGGGACACGATTTGCTTGTATTGGATTCTTTGGACTGCAGTGTGACGCTGTTTACTCCCACTGAGTTTGGTGAGCTGATTTACAGTGCAATTGAGGACTTCGATGAAGGTAATTACGTGTCTTCCGGTGAAAGCTGGCATAAGGTCATGGAGCTTGACGGTAACTACGATTTGGCGTACATCGGTATCGGACGTTCACTGCTTCGTCAGAAGAAATACAGGGAAGCTATGGATTATTTTGAATTGAAATATGATGATGAGAATTATTCCAAGGCGTATAAGCAGTACCGCAAGGAGTGGGTAGAGGACAATATAGTTATCATTGTTATTGTGATTTTAGCGGCGTTCCTCATTCCGCTGTCCATCGGCAGAATCAAGAAGATCAAGCATGAAATTGATACTGCGGATATCTTTGAAACCTAGATAATACGGAGGTCATTATGATTGCTGCACTGAAAAACAAAAAGACATATCAAGAATATTTAAAGAGTTTGAAATTTGCGCTGTACTGTATTACCCATCCGTTAGACGGCTTCTGGGATCTCACTCATGAGAAGAGAGGGACTTATGCGGCGGCAAATACGATTCTGTTTCTGACCCTGTTAATCCGGGTTTTGAAACTGCGCTATACCAGCTTTATCTTTATTACGGTGTACTGGGAGGGAATCAATATCTTCCTGTATATTGCCAGTATAGCATTCCCGCTTGCAATGTTTGTGGTCGGGAATTGGGGACTGACTACATTATTTGACGGCAAGGGGCGGCTTGGACAGGTGTACATGGCAAGCTGCTATGCGCTGACACCGTATCCGCTCGTTCAGTTTCCACTGATGATTTTCAGCAATTTTGTCACGGTGGATGAGGCTGAGTTTTACTTTGTAATCAGCGTACTTTCACTGGTGTGGGCAGCAATGCTGATGATAGCTGCCATGGGACAGATCCATGAATTTAGTGCGGGGAAGAATTTGCTGTTTGTGGTGGCAAGCTTGTTTGCAATGCTGGTGATTGTATTTATTCTGCTACTGTTTTTCAGTATGATTTCACAGGGTATTGCGTACTTTATCTCCCTGGCGAAGGAAATTATGTTCCGACTATAGCAAATAGGTTGGTTAGGAAGACATCTGCTTGGAGGAAGGATGGAAGTGACCATGAAAAAAGAAAAAAAAATTGTGAGTGCGGCAAGTGCGGCATTGAAGAGTACGCTTAAGGGGTTGGCCCTTCCGATTATCATAACGGCTGTCATAGCGGCGGCAATATTTGTGATTGTCAATCTTAAGAGCACATCGGAACCGGCGGAATCGATCAAAGCATATAGCTATGATGGCTCCGAAGAAAGCATCGTAGTTGAAAACGACAAGCTTAAGCTTACAATGGATCCTGCCACTACCCAGTTTGCTTTGGAAGTAAAGGAAACAGGGAAGGTATGGTATTCTAATCCTCCCGAAGCGGATGCTGACCCTGTAGCGGTGGCATCTTATAAGGGAATGCTTCAGTCCACGCTGATTATGACCTACAGTATTGCTACGGGGCTGCAGACTACCTATGACAGCTTTAGCTACAGTGTTCAAAACGGATTGTATAATATTGAGCAGGGTGAGGATTATATTCGAGTCGATTATTCCTTGGGTAATGTGGAGAAGGAATATTTAATTCCGCCTGTCTGCACAGTGGCGGATATGGATAAATGGTTTGATAATCTTGATGTGAATGATTCAGGCTTTATCAAGCGCTATTATAAGAAATATGACATCAACAAACTGGGAAAAGACGATGACAAAGATGCACTTCTTGCCGATTATCCGTCTTTGGAAAACGAGCCTCTTTACGTGCTGAGGGATACCGCCAAAGGCGCAGTAACCCAAAAGCTTGAGCAGATCTTTGAAAGAGCAGGCTACACGGAGGAGGATTTGGAGGCCGACAAGCAGCTTAGCGCACAGTTTAGCGGCAAAGATGTATTCGTTTTTAATGTGAGCATGATCTACAGATTGGATGGCGGCGATCTTGTGGTTGAAATACCGATGGATGCTTTGGAATTCACTCAGGCGGCTCCCATATATACTTTGGTGCCGCTTCCCTACTTTGGTGCGGGCGGCCCGGAGGACGAGGGCTATGTGCTTGTTCCCGAAGGTGGCGGCGCACTGATTAATTTTAACAATAATAAACTGTCGCAGGCATCCTATTACGCCAATCTTTACGGTTGGGATATGGCTTTGTCGAGAGATGCCGTAGTGCATGACACAAGAGCATATTTTAATGTGTTTGGCATTGCCAACGGAGATGATTCCTTTATATGTGTATTGGAGGAAGGATCACCCTATGTATCTGTTCAGGCAGATGTTTCGGGACACGGCAGCAGCTATAATTACGTTAATTCAAGCTATAGCATCTGCCCCTCCGAACTCTATCAGGTGGGTGACTTAAACAGCCAGAATGTTTATAAATTTTTGGAAACCCTTCCCGACGAGACATTGACACAGCGTTATCGTTTTGTGGACAGCAACAGCTATGTTGACATGGCCAAGTGCTATCAGGGTTACCTGAAGGATCGATACGGCGAATACTTTGCGAAGAACGATGACGAGACAACTCCGGTGACATTGGAGATTGTGGGAGCCGTGGATAAAGTCAGACAGATTTTGGGTGTTCCCGTTTCGAGACCTTTAAGGCTTACAAAATACAGTGAGGCTGAGGACATGATACGCCAGCTGACATCAGAGGGTATGAGCAATATTTCCGTGAAATATACGGGCTGGTGTAATGGCGGCGTAAATCAGAAGATTCTCCGCAAGGCAAAGACAATAAACACACTGGGTAGCAAGAAAGATTTGCAGTCTTTGGGTAATGCGGCGGATGAGCTTGGCGTAGATCTTTACCTTGAGGGCGTCACTCATTATGAGTTTGATAGCGGGATTTTTGACGGTTTCTTCTCATTCACGGACGCGGCAAGGTTTCTGTCAAAGGAGAGAGCTGAGCAGTATGTCTATAGCCATGTAACTTATAGTGCAAGGGAGAGCTTTAACAGCTACTATCTGCTGCACCCTGCTTTGATTGAGGAGAATACGCAGACTCTTTCAAAAGCAGCAGATACATACAACGCGAATGTAGCGTTTCGTGATACGGGAAAGGAACTTTCTTCTGACTATTATCTGAAAAACACCGTGAGCAGACAACAGGCTATGGTTTCACAAGCCGGGATGCTCAAAGAGATAGAGGACAGCGGCAAGAAAGTCATGATCAATATGGGCAACGATTATGCCATTCCGTATGCGGAAATCGTTACAAATATGGATTTATCGGGCAGCGGCTATACTATTTTAGACGAAGAGATTCCATTTTATCAGCTGGCGATACACGGTTTTGTGGATTATGTCGGAGAACCGCTTAATATATGCGGCAATGAGCAAAAGCAGCTGCTTGAATCCGCCGAATATGGGGCCGGGCTGTCGTTCTCACTTATGCGTGAAACAGCATTCGCACTGCAGAAGACGCTCTATACCGAATATTATGCGTCGGATTTTGCCGCAACCCACGACAGGATGATGGAAATATACAATCGGTATAACAGCGAGATGGGTCATGTATTTAACCAAGAGATGACAGGGCATGATAAGCTTAGTGAGAATCTCTCATGCACCGTTTATGAGGACGGTACAAAGGTATACGTAAATTATGGCTTCACAGATGAAACGACTCCAGATGGCGTGAAGGTTCCTGCAAGAGATTATTTGGTAGTCCGTTAACGGCAAACCGCAGAGGTGGTGCCTTCGATGGGCTGTGACAGAATAAGTTTTTAGAAAGGATTGTGGTTATGAAAAGACGGAAAGCGAAGTTAGCGGGTCTTCAAAAACGGAAAGCTATATCAGGTTACCTGTTCATATCGCCGTTTATCATTGGATTTTTGGCTTTCATGGTGCAGCCGTTGTTCCAGTCACTGTACATGAGCTTTTGTGATGTAAAGCTGGGAGCAGGGAGTTTTGATTTGGCATGGAAAAGCATTGATAACTATAACTATGCTTTTCGGGTGGATGCCGATTATGTCAGACTTCTGACAGAGGAGCTTATGAGGATGGCGGTTTATTCCGTTGCCATCATGGTATTCAGTTTCTTTGTGGCGTTAGTGCTGAACCAGAAATTTAAAGGCAGAGCACTGGTTCGTTCTGTATTTTTCCTGCCCGTTATATTGGCATCAGGTGTCATGCTGAAGCTTGATTCTAATAACGCGCTGATGGCTGCGTTGGCGCAGACCGTAGAGATAAACGCGCAGGGTACGACAAGCATCACGGATGCAATCCAAAACATCTTAAGAACCTCCGGCGTAGGTGTGAGGGCGTTTGAGAAACTGTTTGAGGTCATTGACAACATTTACGATGTGGCGATTTCATCGGGCATACAGATTATCATTTTCCTTTCAGGACTGCAGACGATTTCCCAAAGCATGTACGAAGCCGCGGATATCGAGGGCTGCACGAAGTGGGAAAGTCTTTGGAAAATTACGTTCCCGATGGTTAGCTCTCTTTTCCTCGTGAATTGGATATACACAGTAGTTGACTTCTGTATGAGATCAGATAACGAAGTCATTGATAAGATTACTACATATATGAACGTAAACCTGAATTACGGGCTGGCTTCCGCCATGTCCTGGACCTACTTTGTGCTGGTCATGGTGATCATCGGAGTGAGTTCGCTCATTATTTCGAAGGGGGTTTATTACTATGAGTAATACTGCAAGCAAGGCAAAGACGGGGAAATATGCGAATTTCTGGGAGAGAAACAAGAAATCAGGCGGCTATCTCCTGCGCAGAACCGTTATGGGATATGGCATCAGCATATGCAGAGCTATACTGCTCTTCGGATTATGTTTTTTGATTTTGCAGCCGTTATTGAATAAAATTTCCGTAAGCTTTATGACTGAGGGAGATTTGTATGACCCTATTGTTATTTCCATTCCGCTGCATTTTACCACGGAGAATTACCGTCTGGCGGCAGGTCTTATGGAGTATACGAGAAGCCTGGTCAATTCACTTGTTGTTGCGCTTACTATTTCGATTTTGCAGGTATCTGTGTGTACCCTGGTGGGATACGGTTTCGCACGATTCCAGTTCCCGTTGAAGAATTTTTGGTTTGCCTGCGTTATGTTGATGATCCTGATTCCGCCGCAAGTAATTTCAACTTCATTGCACCTGCATTTCAGGTTCTTTGACGTACTGGGAATTTCACAGCTGCTGACAGGCTCCACGATCAATCTGAGAGGTTCCGTGCTTCCGTATTATCTGATGTCAGCGGGATGCATGGGCTTAAAGAACGGACTATATATTTACATGATTCGTCAGTTTTTCCGTAATATTCCGAAGGAGATGGAGGAGGCGGCTTATGTGGATGGCTGTGGCACGCTGAAGACTTTCTTTAGCATTATGCTTCCGGATGCGAAGCCTATTCTTACATCCTGCTTCTTGTTCGCTTTTGTATGGCAGTGGACAGACGGCTTTTACTCCAGCATGTTTTTGGGCAATGTGAGTCTGCTTAGTATTAAGCTTAGGCAGCTGCCTGATACCTTTGGCGGATATATGGCAAGGATTACCGGAGCATCAAGCTCTGCAGGTGTATCTGTTCCTTACACCAATTGTATGCTGGCGACAGGTACCCTGATGGTGATTGTACCGCTGATTATCCTTTATCTTTACGCGCAGAAGGGCTTCGTAGAGAGCTTAAGCAGTACCGGTATCAAGATGTGATATGAGTTTCTCTTGTAGGCTGTGGACAGTCACGCAGGCTGCGGGCGGAAATTTATATATAAAAAGTAACAGCGCGGAGGAAAAGGCTCTGCGTACAAATCAACACCTATGCGGCAAACGCAGGTGTATAAGAAATGGAGGATACTATGAAAAGAAAAACGTTAAACAAATTGATGGCTGCTTCTATAGCTGCTGTCATGACTGTCGGAATGACCGGCTGCGGCGGCAATGATGCTCCGGCAGACCAGGCCGGCAACACGGATCAGGCTGGCAGCACGGACCAGACTGAAAGCACGGATCAGGCGGGTACAGATCAAGCAGATGCGGAGCAGGCAGAAACTCCCGAAGATGATGGAACCCCTGAGGTGAGAATTGACCCTAATACAGGCGAGCCGTTTGATTTAGGCGGTATGGAAATTATTATTGCTGACTGGTGGACAGGTGATCCGGAAGATCCCAAGACTGATTTCCAGGCAGCGGAGAGAGAATATCACGAGTGGCTTCAGGAAACTTATAATTTTACAATGGTTCAGAAAAACTATGCAGGCTGGGGCTGGGGTGAAGGCTCTATCGGTGAGGCATTTGTACAGGCGGCTACTTCAGGCAACGATGAGAACATTATCTATACGTTGACTAACTCAGCAGCTACTGCTGCAGACGTAAGCCAGGGTCTGATGTATGATATCAGTAAGCTTGACGGAGACGTGATTGATCTCTCACAAGAGAAGTGGACAAAGAACGGAGAGATTTATTCATGGGCTATTGGCGACGCAGTATACTGCTTCTATACAGGTGCTTCAGAGCCCAGAGGAGGCTTGTATTTTAACAAGGCTGTGCTTAAGGATGCAGGCGTAGATCCTGAATCTATCTACGATATGCAGGCAAACGGCACCTGGACATGGGATGCATGGGTTGATATCATGGAAAAGGTACAGCGTGATACTGATAACGATGGTCAGGATGACGTTTACGGCTGCGTACAGAATAACGGTGGTATGGTATATCAGTGCGTACGCTCTAACGGCGGTGCACTTGTAAGTAAGACTGCATCCGGTGAGTACGAACTGACTGCCGACAGTGACGCGGTAAAGGAAGGTCTTCATTTTGCCATTGATACTGTTACAAACAATTACTTCTTGAATTACAGCAATGAGGATGGTTCTAACTGGGAAGACTACAAGACCCTCTTCATGAGCGGCAAGGCAGCCTTTATGTATGATGACGCGTACTGCGCATACGAGGGCGGATGGCTGACAGGTCAGAACCCTGTTGAGGTAAACGGTGTGACATTGGATCAGAAGCTTGATTTCGGATATGTAATGTTCCCTAAAGGACCCAAGGCTTCAGATTACGTGACAAACAAGTCTAACAACCCCGTATGTATGCCTGCTTCATACAGCGATGATAAGGCAAGACTGCTGATGTTTGCATATGATGTATGGACAGATGATGTTCCGGGCTATGAAGGTTACTATTCATTGCTGGATAATCTCTACGGAGGCATGGCTGACACACGTTCCGTAGATGAAACCATTGAGATGATGGCGACAAGAGGTGTTGACGACTTACATGCAATCGTTCCTAACTTTGACGTCAATACAAACTTCCTGTGGGCGATTGGTGTAGGCTCTGATGTTGACGCAATTTTGGAGCAGAATATTCCTGCATGGCAGACAGCTGTTGACGAGTTCAACGCTTCGCTGAAATAACTGTTATGGTATAATCTATAATAGAACATAGCAATTAAAAAAGGGTGGTGTCTTTCGGCACCATCCTTTTATCAAAAGAAAGGGCAATCAGGATGGAAGTCAATTTTCATTTGCCGGGGCTGCGGCAGAATTTGGCGTTAAATATGGTGCTGTTGTCGATGCTGGAAAAACGGCCGCACTATTTTAGGGAAGGTGTGAGAATCGCCTCTTTTTTTGGTGAATTTCCCATGTCATTGTGGAATGGCGGCAGACGCTCACCCAACGACCAGTGTGACGCGGGATTTATTGAGAATGCCATCAAAAGCATTAATGCAAAGGGCGTGTCCGTGCGTTATACTTACACGAACGTGTTTCTGGATGAGGAGGATTTAAAAGACCCATATTGCAATTTTTGTATGAAGGCTGCTGACAACGGCAAGAATGGTGTTCTTGTAGTGTCGCCGCTTTTGGAGGAGTATATACGTAAGAATTATCCGAGCTTTCGGATCAACAGTTCCACCTGTAAGGAGATACGCGATATTGATGCGGTCAACGAGGAACTGCAAAAGGACTACCACCTCGTAGTACTGGATTACAATTTTAACAATCGGTTTGACGAGCTTGAGAAAATTGAGGACAAGGGGCGCTGCGAAATTTTGGTGAACGCGGTGTGCCGGCCTGAATGTCCGAGGAGAGGCAAACACTACGAGAATGAGTCGAAGAACCAGCGCATTATGCTTAAAAATCGCACACGCACTCCTGACAGACAGATACCTTTAGAGCCTTGGCAGTGTGACTACGGAGAGCACAATGAGTTTAGCACGATACAAGGCTACTGCACCTATGTGTCACCGGAAGATATTTGGGAAAAATATGTGCCTATGGGCTTTACCAACTTTAAGCTTGAGGGAAGGACGGCAAACCTCTTTTATATTATGGAAGTTTACTGTCACTATCTGATTCGCCCTGAATACAGGGTGGATGCCACGACTACGCTGCTCAACAGTCTGGCGGCGAACCATCTGATTACAGTGGCAAAGCCGAAACCCTCTAAATGGCAGTGAGTGCGTTGGAAAGGAGATAGAGGATGGCAGAAAGAGAGATTATTTGGCATTTACCGGGCTTTTGCTATTTCAGGCAGTTAAATTATGCGGTGATCACACTGATGGAGAAATATCCTGAACGCTTTCGTGAGGGCTACAGGATTGGTTCGGTTTATGGGACTTTTCCGGGCGCCATTTGGAATGGCGGGCGTGTGGTGATGGGCATTGCGGGTAAGAAGGACATTGAGACAACCTTGAAGCTCTATAACAGTAAAGGAGTGCCTGTAAGATTCACATGGACAAATTCCGTACTCGAGGAAAAACATATCTATGACACTTATTGTAATCTGATCATGAGGCTGGCAGACAACGGACTAAATCAGGTGCTTGTGAATTCGCCGGTCTTGGAACAGTATATACGACAGGAATATCCGAATTATAAATTGATCTCTTCTACCACCAAGCGAATCCGGAATATGGAAAAACTCAAAGAGGAGTTGGAGAAAGATTATTATCTGGTGGTATTGGATTATGATTTAAACCATGACAAGAAAGCGTTGGAAGCTATCGAACCATATGCCGAGCGAGTGGAGATACTGGTAAACGAGGTATGCTACCCGGGGTGTGATTTGAGAGAACAGCATTATCTGCAGCAGTCCAGATTGCAGCTTGAATTCGATGCGACCACAGTTTTTCCATGTCCGAACCGCAGCACACAGCGGACATTTGAGGAATGTAAGAAACGCCCTGCTTTTATTTCCAATGAGCAGATTGGCGATTATATAGAAAGAGGATTTAGGAATTATAAGATTGCCGGAAGAGGAATGCCGATAGACTTTGTCAAAGAATCCTATTTATATTTTCTTGTTAAAGAAGAAAATCAGGCGTTCATTCGCGGTAAGATCGATGAATTGATTTCACAGTTTCAGAACACAAGGCAGGTAAAAAAACAGCGATAAAAGGATTGTGGGGAGCAGAAGCCGCCCGGATAGAATTTACTGCTCTTATCAGTTTATTTCGGCCTGGCGTGAGAGACGATGCTGATTTTTCTCGCGGTATTCGGAGGGCGAGCAATGCTTTATTTGACGGAATACGCGGTTAAAAGTAGATAGACTGACGAAGCCAGACTGCATGGCCACCTCAGTGACAGTGAGATCCGATTGATTTAATAATTCCTCGGCGGCCTTAATCTTGCGGCGGCGAATATAATCGCAGAATGTAAAGCCTGTGTACTGCTTGAAGAGTCTTGAAAAATGAAATTTACTGAAGTCTGCGGCAGCAGCGACATCATCCAGGCATAAATCATACATATAATGGGTGTCAATATATTCAATCACATTATGAAACTTGTTTGTATAGGCACGTTGTTTGGATGGACGCATGGAAGAAAGGAAATTCAAATTGTTCATGTGATTTGTGCCGATTACTACAAACAGATTTAACAGCAATGAAAAAATGGAAAGTTCTGCGAAGTCCTTTTCACTGAAATAATCGTCCCTCATTTGCATAAGAAGTTGATACGCATCATCATAAATCTGAGGGTGTGTGGCTTTAGATATGCACTGGGGGGGGGTAAAAATAGATTCTATCTGTGAGAAACCGTGCAGTGCGGCGATGGTGGAAACATCAAATAAATAGATAAAACGGGCACCACTCTGGGGAGCTCTTAAAGAGTGCAGAGCGCCAGAGGGGATAATCAGAATTTCACCGGGAAGCACATGATAGTTTTGGTCTTCAATGGTGACGTCGTACCAGTTTTCCACAGGCACAATGATTTCCAGAGCAGTATGCCAATGAGAGTTATAATTCATGTTTTGGTCGTTATACCAGATACGCACGGCGTCTTCTGAATGGTATTCCACGAATTCCTGAAAAGATTGTACGGAACGCGAGCCGGAAAAGTCGCTATTTATATTATAATTAAGAGGGTCGGGTTGTCTATATGTCATAATATTGTCCTTTTTTTTAATATTTTAACACTAATTTTATAAAAAGTAAATGGGATGGGAAGGGAGGAAATATTGGGTTATGAAGAAAAAAATAACAGTTTGCATGGCGGTCATATTGGCAGCGTCGGTTCTTATGTCCTGCGGCGGTCAGGCGGGAGAGGACAGAACCGAAAGTATTACGGATATGACAAACGAAAGTACAGATGCGCCTGATCAAACTGATTCAGATGCGGAAACAGAGTCGGCAACGGAGCCGGAAGCTGTCGATGATGCGGAAGTTGCCGAAGGGGAGGCGAAGGACGAAGAAACAGAAAATGTTGATAAAGCTGTCATTTTGAAGGACGGAGTTGAGAAAGAACTTGAATGTTTTGTGGGAACGGCAATCACTTCGCAGGAGCTTGGGGATGCTCAAATCTGGACATTAATTACCACACATTTTAATGCGGTTACGCTCGGCAATGAATTAAAACCTGACTGCATGTTCGGATACAGCAATGACAGGTGTCCGGGCACGGAGGAAGTAGACTTAAACGGTGAGACAATCGTTGTGCCAACGTTAGACTACTCCAGGTCGGAGAAGATTCTGGACAGATTAGTAAAGTGGAACAGTGATCATCCCGATCATGTGATTAAGGCCAGAGGTCATGTGCTTGTGTGGCATTCTCAGACACCGGAGTGGTTTTTTCATGAAGACTACGACAAAAATAATGACTACGTGGATACGGAAACCATGAACAAGCGCCTTGAGTGGTATATTAAAACCATGCTGACGCATTATACAGGAGAAGACAGTAAATATAAGGATGTGTTTTACGGATGGGATGTGGTGAATGAGGCGGTCAGCGATGCCACAGGCACTTATCGTTCAGACAGCGAGAATTCTGAGGAGCCTCTGTCCAATGACACCCACGGAAGTAACTCCAGCTGGTGGCACGTGTACCGGAGTAATGAGTATATTATCAATGCATTTATTTACGCCAATAAATATGCTCCCGCTTCTCTGGAATTATACTATAACGATTACAACGAGTGTATGTCCAACAAGAAGGAGGGCATTATAGAACTTCTGAAGGCGATCAAGGAGCAAGAAGGCGCACCCGGAGAAGGCACCCGTATTGATGCCATGGGAATGCAGGGCCATTACCAGATGGGATCTCCCAGTATGTACGAGTTTGAAATGGCAATCCGCGCTTATGCCGCTGTGGTAGGCAATGTGCAGATCACGGAGATGGACATGAAAGCCAGTGAGGGTTATGACGGAAGCGCGGAAGCTAAGGAAGAAGAATTTGAAAAACAGGCGCAGCGGTACAATACCCTCTATTGGGCAATGAAATCAGCCAATAAGGAAGATAACATCAATATCACCGGATTGACATTCTGGGGTACAACAGACCGTTATTCCTGGCTGCAATCGCGTTCCAATGTAGGTGGCGGCAACAAGGTAGGTCTTCCGGAGTGTCCCTTGTTATTTGATGAAATGTACCATCCCAAGCCTGCTTTCTATGTTTTTGCAGGAGAAGAAAATAAATAAAAAGATTCGTATCAAAAATATATTAATTCATTACAAAACGTCCAAATATACGCCTTTTTTGAGGGAGCGGTGAAACTTTTCCGCTTCCTCATTCGTATTTATGGTAGAGGAGGCTTTATTTATGGGCGGTATTTTTTTGGATGCAACAACAAGATTTTATTTGAATATGCTCAGGGTTGCACAGGACACGGCCATGGGAAGATTGCGGAATAAAGGATCGGCAGGTTCATTTCAGCAGGCGATAGAGAATGCAGCCGCGGCGGGAGAAAGAGTTGATGAGGCATCAGGTGTGATACGCACTTATTCCACCGCGGATATGACGATGGAGGAGTATAAGCAGTATATCTATGACAAGATCATTAAAATGCCGGTCGATTACTCACAGATACAGGATGCGGTGTCCATAACGATCTCGGAGGAAGGCTTTAAGGCCATGAAAGCGGATCCCGAATATGAGAAATGGGTGCTCGATACGATTCGGCGTGACCTCTCCGCCTATTACCCGTGGGGCACGGTGGGAGAGAGCACATACCGTTCCCATTATTTCGGCGCGACCAAGAAAGAGTACAAGGGATACTGCTATGCCAAGGATAATCGGGCAAGAAGGATGGCGGAGGAGCACCGGGCGAAAATCGCCGAGGAAGAGAAGCGAAAGAAACGGCGCAGAGAGTATCTGCTGCTCTGTGAGAAGCTTTGGCTCAAGCGGGAGATGGAACAGGATTATCTGGATGAGATTGCCG
>JAFLTD010000054.1 GCA_022510625.1 Lachnospiraceae bacterium | reverse complement strand
ATAATTTGTTACAGGTTTTTCTTTCCCTTATTTTTGCCCTTATGAGGGTTCGTAATACGAGGGAAAAGGATATAACACGAGGGAAAAAGTAAAGGCAAGTTCACTTGCTATAAATTTAGCATTTACAAGGACTTGCGGACTTTACGAAGATAAAATATAACAGTTATTAAATACTAAAAATTTTGTTTTATCAGAATTTAAATTTATCTGTTTATAAATGGAGAATGGAAGGTCATATGACTGTAAAAAAATATGTTATGAAAAAGGAGCTCCAATGAAATATCCCCAAATGATTTTATTTGATTATGGACATACTCTTTTGTATGAACCAGGTTGGGATTCTGTTAAAGGAAATGCGGAACTTTTAAAATATGCTACAAAGAATCCCAATAATTGCACACTCGAGGATGTCAGAAAGGGTGCGGAACTTATTTTCGGAAAGCATATCGAAAGCATTCGTAAAATAGGTTATGATATTTCCGGTCAAGTTGGCGATAAAGTATTGTATGAGTATCTTGGGATTGAGTTTTCACTTACCCCGCTTGAAATGGAAATTGTTTTTTGGAATGGTGCGTCTATGGGGGCGATTATGCCGGACGCTGATAAAATGCTTGATTACATAAATAAATACGGAATAAGAAGTGCCGTGATCAGCAATCTTCTTTGGTCAGGGGCTGCTTTATCTGAACGGCTAAACAGATTATTGCCAAACAATCGATTTGAGTTTGTCATGACTTCCAGCGATTATCTGATGCGAAAACCTAACCACATTTTGTTTGATATTGCTTTACAAAAAGCAGGCGTTCCTGTTGATGAAGTATGGTATTGTGGTGATAACCCGCAGGCAGATATTGAAGGGGCGTCACAAGTTGGCATTTACCCTATTTGGTACGATAATGATACAGAGAAAAACTACAAAGAGCGCTCCAAGGAACGCATACCACAGTGTGAACACTTACATATCCATGAATGGAGTGAAATGATAAATTTGTTAGAGGAAATAAGGAAATAAAATCACATATTAGCAAATAGGAGGTAAAATTGCTGTAGATACACTATTAGCGACGAACCTTATCGGATTATTTAATCAGCACCAATGCGAGGATAAAAGAAGATGTGCAATGTTAATATTTTGCATTTAATTGAGGGAGCAAAACAGGCGAAAGGACTAACTGTTATTATTGATGTTTTTAGGGCGTTTTCGCTGGAGTGCTATTTATATGATATGGATGTGAAACAGATACGCCCTGTCGGAACGATAGAAGAAGCGTTTTCTCTCAGGAATCGTATTCATAACAGCGTTCTTGTTGGCGAGCGACATGGTAAAAAATGCGATGGATTTGACTACGGCAATTCTCCGTCAACTATTATGAAGAAAGAAGTGGCTGGAAAAACTATTATACATACCACCAGTGCGGGTACTCAAGGAATCGTTAATGCAGTTTATGCGGCTGAAATAATCACAGGGAGCTTGGTCAACGCAAAGGCAGTAGCCGAATACATCATCGCAACACAACCACAAACGGTTTCGCTTGTGTGTATGGGGAATGGCGGTGTAAGGCCGGCGCCGGAGGATGAACTTTGTGCGGAGTATATTAGAAGTCTTCTGGAAGGCTGGGAACTTGAAGATTTTGAACAGAGACTCAACAGTTTAAAAGTGAACGGCGGAGCACATTTTTTTGATAAAGCCAGACAAGATGTCTATCCGGAAGCTGATTTTTATATGTGTGTTAAACCTAACATATTTCCTTTTGTGATCAAAATTGAAAAGGACGAAATAGGTTTTATTGCAAGCAAGGAAAATGTGTCTATGAAACAGTAGTAAATTGCAAAGGATAATCATATTTACTTGCCATCAATAACAAAAATAACTGCTAAGCGTTTGGCTTCAAAGTTTAGGAGAATAGAATTAGAATGGGTATTACTAAAAATAGATATTTAATAAGTTTAATCAGTTTATGTTTGATTCTGCTTATGGGCTGCGGCAGTACGGCTGATCCACAACAGAACGGAGAAATTGGGGCGAAAACTGATATACAACAGGATGGGAATTTTGAAACAGAGATTGATTCGCGGAAGGACGAGGAGTTTGAAACAGAGATCAATCTACATGAGGATGAGGAACTCAGCGAATGGGAGAAACTGTATGAACAGTGGCAGGAGAACGAGTTGGAGACCAAACTTTCTTTTGGGAAGGAAATATACTCGGTAAGTGTGGTAAGAAGATGCGGAAATGATGAGGAAGATATTTTTATGACTTACAACTTTTCGTTGTATGACACCGACATAGAAGATGTATTAACTCTTTTCACAAAAGATGAACACATTATTACAAATAATGTGTTGAAGGCAGAGTCAGGTAACAACGTGACGTTCTATATATCAGACGATTCGGGCTGTATAAAGGAGATCGGTTTTTCTGCAGAGGCGGATGAAGACGTACCGGTTTATTTCAGAGTGGCATATCTTTTCCCATACAAGGACAAAGGCGATGTCCGCATGAGTTTTGCAGGTGAACTGGCGTATGAAGACTGGGAAGGACTTATGGAGATCGTAAATAAGAATATAGCAGAGAGACCCTTTGATGAAATCAATATATTACAGTGAGTATAAAATACGCGAAATTGAAAAAAAGGACGATAAGAGAATAGAAGCTGTCATACGAACCTGCTTAATAGAATTTAAAGCAAATCACGAAGGTACGGCTTGGGCTGATCCCAATCTGGGACGATTTTCGGAAATATACAATTCAGAAGGTAACAAATACTGGGTTGTTGAGAATAAGGACGGTCAAATCGTCGGTGGAGCAGGAATCGGACAACTTCCCGGGACAGAGGATGTTTGTGAATTACAGAAAATGTATTGTTTGCCCGAGGCAAGAGGCACAGGAGTTTCTCATACTTTGATGGATACTGCGTTAGAATACGCCAAAAAGTATTATGACAAATGCTATTTAGAAACGTTGGAAAACATGGTGGCGGCACAGCGATTTTATGAAAAATACGGATTCACAAGAACATATGATGTGGTAGCCCAGACGGAACATTTTGCTTGTGATATCCATTATATCAAAGAATTATGATATTAACGGAAACAGTCAATCTGAATACCGCAATCGAAATCAAGATAATTTGTTCCTAATCCTTTAGAATAATCATAGGGCAATCAAAAAGAGAGGTTAGGTTATTCTGAATTTCATGTTTCTCGTAAATTCAAGGAAATCTCAGGAATGAGTTTTCGGGATTACCTGTGGCAGCGCAAGCTTGCTTTCGCGTTGAAAGAAGTTCGGGATACATCACGAGGGGAGGAACAAATATGGCAAACACTGAAAACGATGTGAAAGTATACTTTGTCACAATACCGGCGCACAAGTATCTCCACATCAGAAACTATGAGAGTATTGGATACTGGGATTTCTGGGAAAAGCAGAGTAAGATTCCCGGGCAGGACTGCGAGACAATATGTGGGCTGCTGGACAGTATTAAGGGAAAACTGGACGATATGGGCGGTACCGATGCCAACAGCGGAAGCGGTCAAATCATGGCTTATATCAACGAACCCGCAGGCAGAATATGCAGTTGGGGTGTTCCACTGGCGGAGAGCTATGGAGTGCGGCTTCCCGCAGACTATCACGGCGAGGTTCCGGAACAGATGCAGATCATGGATGTTCCGGAGGGTGAGTACATTGTGTTTGAACACGGTCCATTCGATTTTCAGACTCAAAACGGTGCCGTTGAGCAAAAAATCGAGGAAGCGATGAAGGACTACGATTATGCCGCATCCGGGTATTGCCTTGACACCACGCAGGGCAGGGTGTTCTATTTTTATCATGATCCGGAACGGTTTTGGAAATTTGTCAGACCGGTTAAAAAATGTAAGTAGGAGTAATTTTTTATGAGTAAACTTGGAGATTATTGTGCATCTCAATGTGGTAATCCAAGAGGTGTTATCGGAAAAATAATGACTCTGGCTATGAACAGGGTGAATAATGTAATGTATAAAGGCATTATTGCAAAGATGAAACCACAAGGTTCTGAGAAAGTATTAGACATTGGTTTTGGAAATGGCTATCTTGAAAAGCTGATTTTCAGACAGGCACAATGTCAAATAGAAGGCGTTGATATCTCTGAGGATATGGTAAAAGCTGCGACGAAGAATAATAAGGAAGCCGTCAATAAAGGCAAGGTTCATTTTGCAGTGGGTGATTGCTGTGATTTGGCTTTTGATGATGCATCGTTCGACGTGGTAGTTACCATGAATACTATATACTTTTGGAGTGACACAATTAAAGGATTAAAAGAGATTCATAGGGTACTAAAAGATGATGGTGTGTTTTATAATGCTGTGCTGACAAAAGAAAGCTTGGACAATGTATTCTATACAAAAAACGGTTTTAAGAAATTTGATAATGAGGAATACATTCAGATGGGAAAAGAAGTTGGATTTAATGATATTTCAATTACGCCATTGGGTCATCAATACGGAATACTGATCGAGTACAGGAAATAGTAAATATGAAATCAAGACGGAAGAAGTATGTAGCTCTTATCGGCGGAATAATTGCATTGGTTTTTATTGCGGTAGTAGCCGTGATATATGCGGTATATTTCGGATATTATCATGTCAACGGTCTCCGTGCCGCCAAATATCCGATTCATGGTGTGGATGTGTCTCACTATCAGGGCGATATCGACTGGAGTGTGCTGGCGGATCAGGATATACAGTTTGCTTACATCAAGGCAACGGAGGGAAGTTCTCATGTAGATGAGAATTTCGTGATTAATTACAAAGAAGCAAGAGACACGGGACTTAAAGTAGGTGCCTACCACTTTTTCAGTTTTGACAGTCTGGGCATCGCTCAGGCGGAGAATTTCATAGATACGGTGGAGCAGTTTGACGGCATGCTGCCGCCGGTGGTGGATGTGGAATTTTACGGCAATAAGGAGGAAAACCCACCATCTTCGGAGGAAGTATACCCGCAGCTTCAGGCATATCTGGATGCAGTGGAGGACGCATACGGGATGCAGCCGATCATATATGCTACCAATGAATCTTGGGAACTGTACATACAAGAGCAGTTTGACGATTATCCACTGTGGATTCGTGATATTTGGAATACACCGAAAAACTCTGTGGATTGGACTCTCTGGCAGTATACCAATAGAGGGCGTTTGAAAGGATTTTCCGGGGAAGAGCCCTATGTGGATATGAATGTTTTTGTAGGAACTGTAGAAGAGTGGGAGAATAGTAAATGATCATATATGATCATTTATACGCAAGGAGAAGTGCTTATGGATTATACCCTTGAACAAAGAGCTGAATCGATTATTGCCGAGTGCATGCAGATAAACAGCACAAACCCTTATGAAATTTTTAAAACAATCGCGGGAAAAGACTGCGTAAGGATACACGGCCCTGAGCATCATGTTCTTGATGGAGCTTGTATTCTGACGGCGTTCCATAATGCCGGAGGGAACATTGATCTCCACGCTGCTTTACAGAAGCTAATGAACGAAGGATTGAGAATGCCCGGAGCTGCCTGTGGATTGTGGGGAGTGTGCGGTGCGGTCACATCAATCGGTGCAGCGCTTGCCATCATCGACGGAACCGGACCGCTCTCTACCGAGGACTGGGGAAATCACATGGAGTATACTTCCGCAGCGCTTGCAAGACTTGCGCATATCGGCGGTCCGCGATGTTGTAAGCGTGACGCTTTCTCATCTCTGGAGCAAGCCGTCGAATATATCAACAAGCACTATGATATATCGCTCGATGTACCCTCTATCCAATGTGATTTTTCGCCGCAAAATGATCAGTGTATCGGAGAGCGATGTCCATATCGCAGAGAAACAAGTCAAAACTAAGGAGATGTGCCAAGTATGAAATATAAGATCACACTGAATGAAGAAGATTATGTGCGTTTGAGAATTTTTCATTTTTATCATTCGACGCTTGGAAAACGACAACTACATAGTGCTCGGACAATCGCGTTTAAGGTATCTGCAATTATTCTTTTGTTGTTATTAATCATGGATGTACAACTTGATTCGATCGTAATCTTTACAATTACTTGGGGCATTATATCTGTCGCCTTCTACTTTTATGCGCCGAAGAGGTTGGAGAGGAATATTCGAAGACAGGTCGGTATGATGAAGCAAGACGGTAAACTGCCATTCATTGGGGATACGGAGATAGAGTTTCTGGAATCCATGATCGTGCAGAGGAATGAACATGGCGAGTCTCATGTAAATTACAGTGATGTAGAACGCATTTATATTGAGCAGGAATATTTATATATCTATAGCAATGCAGTACAAGCCGCTGTAATCCCTTATCGCTGCCTTGGAGAAGATAAGAAACAGGTGATTAAATTTGTCATGGGAAATATGAAGGACAAATTGCGTAAATGATGCAATTTTGATGCAAGTTTGTTACAAATTCGATGCAAGCCCATGTTAACGTGTAGAGGAGAAAATATCTGACGAGGTGATTCCTATGAAGAAATACATGTGGGCTTTTTTATTAATAATTCCGATGTTGTTGGTTGTATTGAACATGGGTAATTTTGCAGAGGAACCGAAGAATGTAATCAATAGCACTATGATGATAAGTGCAGGTAATCAGTATGGTCTTATGCAAGACGTGGATATTATGGTATCTGTCCCCAAAATGGAAGAAGTCGTTGAGACAGAAGGTATACATACAGAAGATGCTGCAGAGACAGAGGTTGAGGAGGATGAAGCGGAAAGCGGTCCGGGAACAGCAATTTACCAAGAACGATATGAGGAATTTCAGGAACGTATACACGAAGCCAGAGATTATATCGCGCGAAAACTGCCGGATACGGATATCTCCGATGAGGAACTGCCGGAAGGGGTCTGCCTTATGGATATATGCGAAGGTGACTTAGACGGTGACGGCAAACCGGATTTTGCCGTTGCACTGGAATATGAACCTGGGTATGAATATTTCCCCAGCGAATCTTGGGCGTTACGGGAAGGAATACGACCGATCTATGTGTATACTTATGTTGAGGACGTCGGATATCAGTGCAGATATGAACACCATAAGCTCATAATGACCAAAGAAGAAGGCGGCATGATAGGTGATCCTTATGCGGGAATAGAAATAAAGGAAGGAACCTTAACGGTTTCGGATTATGGCGGATCTTCTATCAGATGGGGAGATGATTTGATTTTTAAAATAAAAGGAGAAGAGCTTCTTTTAAACAAGTATATTGTCTATGAGTTGTCAACCCTCAGCGGAAACGGCGAGAAGAGTATCTGGAATTACGAAGAAGGCAGTTTTGAAACTTATGCGCTTCCTTTTATGGATGATCCCCTGTTGATAAACAGAGGTACTTTTGAAGCGGAAACAATTCTTTTTCCGGAAGTGGATCTATTTGAATTACAAGGAGTAGTAACGATAGTG
This sequence comes from Lachnospiraceae bacterium, assembly GCA_022510625.1. Classification (GTDB taxonomy): domain Bacteria; phylum Bacillota; class Clostridia; order Lachnospirales; family Lachnospiraceae; genus UBA3282. Next base: position 14,196 of record JAFLTD010000054.1, on the reverse strand, counting down.
GGATTGCCCTATTTAAGCTATCACGAAGGTTACGAAGGTTTGCAGGATGATGTAAAGAAAAATGCTGCCCGGCATACGGCGGAGGAAGCGCTGGACATTGCAAAAGAAGAAAATTATCCGGATATGCACAGAGTGGATATTGTCTGTGCAGAGGAAATCTTTGATAATTATGAGACTCTGCTCGGCTATGCACCTCCACGATATTATTACGAAGATGATGCGGGAAATAGGCTGACCTATAGAAGTCAGGACATTATGACCGCCACACATGAAATAGAATATCATGGGATTGATTACTCACGTCAGAGTTATAAAGTGCACGATTAAACAGAAAGGTGACGAAGGAGTTTTATACGGAGGGGATATATTTACGGCTTGAAACATATGTTCGAATGTGATATGATAAGAACATGAATAATCAGGTATCAGACAAGACGAAGAGGAGTGGGATTCACGGAATAAGGAAAGCGGACATTGTTTTGATTGCTGTATGTCTGCTTGCTGCGGCACTCCTTGGAGTTTTTTTTGTCGTTCATCGCGAGTCGGGTAGTGAGGTGCGCATCTTATGCGACGGAGTCGAATTGATGAAGATTGATTTATTACCGTCTTCACAGACAGCATCCTCGCGGATGGATTTCGACATGGCCATGGGCGACGGATATTATCTGGTTACTTACATAGAAGATGCTACGAGTGTAGAACACTTCGCGTACAAGCCCGAACTTAAACTTGCGGAGGGTGCAAGCTATAATTTGCTCTCCGTTTCGGACGGCAAAATTGTTGTGGAGGCTGCCGATTGCAAGGATCAGATATGCGTCCGTCATAAGCCTGTATCGTCGAAGGGCGAGAGTATTATTTGTCTGCCGCACAGGCTTGTGGTGGAGATTGTCGGTGATGACATATCCGATGAATCGTTGGACGGGGTGGTGAGATGACAAGAAAGATTGCACAACTCGGATTATTCTTAGCCCTTGCATTGATTCTTGCCTATGTGGAGTCACTTATCCCTTTTTCATTTGGAATACCGGGCATTAAATTAGGGCTTCCGAATCTGATCGTCGTTATGTTGTTATGCGGAGGACTCGTTGGGCGAAGTGATGGGCATCAAAATGATGTGTTGACTAACGGCACAAACCGGAACGGGGCGAAGGAAGCGCTTCTCGTAAACAGTCTGCGAATCGTTCTTTCGGGATTTCTGTTCAGCAATCTTTACACGATATTTTACGCGCTTGCAGGAGCCTTATTGAGTTTTATCGCGATGCTGATCGGTCGGAGAATGGGCTGTTTTTCTGTGGTAGGCGTCAGCGTGCTCGGCGGAGTGTTTCACAATATCGGACAGATTCTTGTGGCGATGTTCGTGGTCGAGACCGTCTATGTGGGTTACTATGTGCCGGTTTTGATTGTTGCGGGCACGGTGACGGGTGCAGTTCTGGGAATTGCCGCTATGGAGCTTATGCCGTATGTTGTAAGATTTATCGGATATAGTCAGCCCGTGGATTTTTAGTTGATTATTTAGATAGATGGAGATATTGAGATCGATCATAAAACAGGTATTGATTCAGAAAAGTAAGGACAGAGAATTATTATGTACGCTTATTTAAAAGGAACATTAGAGGAGATTACAGAGGACAATATCGTTGTGGAAGTGGGTAATATCGGATATAATGTGAAAGTATCCACCACTACCGCGGATTTACTGCCGCCTCTCGGCAACGAGGTGAAGATATACACCTATACGCTTGTCCGTGAAGATACATTTTCGCTGTATGGTTTTCTGACAAGAGATGATTTGGAGATTTTCAAAAAGCTGATCACTGTCAATGGCATCGGACCTAAAGGCGGATTGGCGATTCTGTCCGTCATGAGTGCTGATGCGCTGAGATTTGCGATTATGGCGGGAGATGCGAAGTCGATTGCCAAGGCACCGGGTATCGGCAGTAAGACGGCAGAGCGGGTAATCCTTGATTTGAGGGACAAGGTTTCACTGGAAGATACGCTTAAGGGATTGGGTGAACCGGTCAGTGCAGCGGGTGCGGCAGCTGTCGGCGGAAACCTTGATAATGCCATGAAGAAAGAGGCAATCGAGGCGCTTGTCGCACTGGGGTATTCCGCTTCCGATGCCACAGCCGCCGTGAAGAAGGTGGAAGTGACAGAGGAGACTACGGTGGAGAGTCTTCTTAAAACGGCACTGAAATTTATGTTCTAGTATAGTAAGGTACATATATGGGCAACAGAATGATTGAGACAAATTTAATAGAAGAGGATATCAAGATTGAGGGTTCTCTGCGTCCACAGACACTCGATGACTATATTGGTCAATCACAGGTAAAAGAAAACCTTAAAATCTACATTGAAGCTGCAAAACAGCGTCATGATGCCTTGGATCATGTTCTTTTTTACGGTCCTCCCGGACTGGGTAAAACTACTTTGGCAGGAATCATTGCCAATGAGATGGGCGTACATATGAAAGTCACCAGTGGGCCGGCGATTGAAAAACCGGGTGAGATGGCGGCCATTCTCAACAATCTTCAGGAAGGAGATCTGTTGTTTGTGGATGAGATTCACAGACTGAACCGTCAGGTGGAAGAGGTGTTGTACCCGGCAATGGAAGATTATGCCATTGATATCATGATCGGCAAGGGTGCGACAGCGCGCTCCATCCGGCTTGATCTGCCTCATTTTACGTTGGTTGGGGCAACTACGAGGGCGGGACTTCTGACGGCACCGCTCAGGGACAGGTTCGGTGTGATTCATCGTCTTGAATTCTATTCTGTGGATGAACTGAAAGTAATCATTCAGCATTCCGCTGTGATTCTCGGCGTAAAAATTGATGAGGAAGGTGCCTTGGAACTGGCGAGAAGAAGTCGGGGGACGCCGCGTCTTGCGAATCGTATCCTCAAGAGAGTCCGCGATTTTGCACAGGTTAAGTACGACGGAGCTATCACGAAGGAGATTGCCAACACTGCGCTTGATCTGATGGATGTGGACAAGATGGGGTTGGATCACATCGACAGAAATATTTTGTGTACCATGATTGAGAAATTTAAGGGCGGTCCCGTGGGACTTGATACGCTGGCGGCGGCAATCGGTGAGGATGCCGGCACGATAGAAGATGTCTATGAGCCGTATCTGATTAAGAACGGTTTCCTAAACAGAACGCCCCGTGGCAGAGTAGTCACGGAGCGTGCATATCATCATTTGGGAATGGGACTCTAAACTGTTACATCCACGCTGGCACCGGCCACCTCAACCGGAGCTTGAGCAGATGCCTCTACGGGAATATCAATACCGCCGATTTCCAGCGATACACCGGATATATTGATGCCGCCGGAGGAATCGGAAGAGTTCTCGGAACTGCCGGAAGAACTGCTTCCCGCTGCTTCCTTTTCTCGGGCAAGCTTATTGAAGAGGGCTTTTAAGTATTCCATATCAGCCTTCATAATATCGCGAAGTTCCTCGGCACGATGCTTTTTCTTTAATTCTTCAAGGTCTTTCGGATCCATCTGGAGTTTGCTTCCCTGAACAAATTCCTCCATGAGCTGCTCGGCTTTCTGCATGACTTCTTCCAGCTCGTCCTCGATTCGCTCCATTTCCTCCTGAAGCTCCTGTGCGAGTTGTTCCATCTCTTCCCGGCTCATGCCCGTGGTATCTATGATTTCTTCTTGTTTATTCTGCTCTTCCTGCTTTTCTTTCAGTTCTTCGGAATTCGGATTTTCTCTGCGGCCTGTCTTTTCGATATATTCTTCTTCCTCAAGATTTTTCATACGTTTCTTGGCAACTCTGGCGATTTTCTCCGCGTGAATGAGTGCATTATGAATATCTTCATAGTTGTAGTCGCCGCTTAACAGCTTCATCCTGAGATCGGCAATCTGAAATTTGGCTTTTGTCACCAGCTGTTTCGCGTTGGTAGAAGTCCTTGTACGCATAATCTGATTGGATAACCGCTTGAAATTATATTGCAGTTTTTTATATTTTTTCTGTGCTGACTTTGAAGATTTCTTACTCTTGGAAGTCTTGGAAGTGGAGACGGTCATTGTTCCTGCATAAGAGCCGTCTCTGTTATACAGTTCAACTTTCATATAACCGTCACTGCTTCCGGTGATTTTTCCGACTGTCATACCCATAACAATTACCATGCCTTTCCACCGCCAAACGTCAATATATCGCTGTCGGGTTTATTTACACAAATATCGTGGGTTTGGATTTCTGCTCGGATGCCCGGAAGATGACAGCAAGGGCATAGCTATGAATATAAAAAGACCTTATAGAGAGTCCTATCCATGAACATAAGCGGGAAATCCTTTTCCCATTTCTATAAGTTAATACGATTTATAAAATACATTTCGCCTAAATAGAATATATTTGGCATCTGCATTTAGTATTTGTTATATATATCGGTCAATATATTGTTATAGTTAATATGTTTTTATACTTTATGAGCGAAAGTTCATGACAATAATCGGACAATTCATGACATAGACAGATACATTTCGTTGGGCAATATTATGGGTTCGGTCAGCGGCAGATTTGGATATAAAGACAAAAAAAGGTTGAAATTATGGCATAAGCTATATATAATTAATGTCGTATTATATATTTACTTAGGGTGGCATACATTGGAGGAGTGCTCTATGTCAACAAAAACGGATACAGAAGTTATTATTGCCGGTAAAGTTTTTACTTTGAGCGGCTATGAGAGCGAAGAGTATTTACAGAAAGTGGCCTCATACATAAACAATAAAGTGGCGGAGTACAACAAGGTTGACAGCTTTAAAAGACAGTCCCTCGACACCCAGAATGTTCTGTTGCAGCTCAACATAGCGGATGATTACTTTAAGGCTAAGAAGCAGATCAGTATTCTGGAGGAGGAAATCCAGAATAAAGAGAAGGAGATGTATGACTTAAAGCACGAGCTGATCGCTTCCCAGATTAAGCTGGAAAACACCGAGAAGACTGTTCAGACGCTTCAGACCGAAGCAAATGAGAATGCTAAGCGAATCGTCCGTATGGAAACAGAGTTAAAAGAACTGAAGAAGTAGAATTGGAATCATAGCCCTGTCAGAGAAATCTACAGGGCTTTTCAAGTAATAGGGAAATATTTGATTATGAAAAGTAAAGTTGAATTACTTGCGCCTGCCGGTAATTATGAAGCTTTTATGGGCGCTGTCAATGCCGGTGCGGATGCGGTCTATCTGGGCGGGGACAAATACGGTGCCAGAGCCTATGCGGATAATTTTAGCACAGAAGAAATATGTCAGGCTATCCATACAGCTCATTTCATGGGTAAGAAAATATATCTGGCAGTCAATACACTGATAAAAGAAACCGAACTGGAAGGGCTGTACGGTTGGCTGCTTCCTTTCTATGAGGCGGGACTGGATGGTGTGATCGTGCAGGATTTGGGTGTCTTGTGCTATGTTAGAGATCATTTTAAAGGTCTGGCACTGCATGCCAGTACACAGATGACGCTGACAGGTCCGGGTGGGGTATCAATCCTGCAAGAACAGGGCGTGGAGCGCATCGTACCCGCAAGAGAACTGTCGCTTGAGGAAGTGCGCACAATTAAGGATCAGACAGGGATTGAGATTGAATGCTTTATTCACGGAGCCATGTGCTATTGCTATTCCGGGAAATGCCTGCTCAGCAGTATACTTGGAGGAAGAAGCGGCAACAGAGGCAGATGTGCGCAGCCCTGCAGACTTCCCTATGAGATATATGAGAATAATACCGGAATAAACGGTGTGGAGTATCCGCTCAGCCTCAAAGACATGTGTACGATAACATATATACCGCAGCTGATAGAGGCAGGAATAGATTCTTTTAAGATTGAAGGGCGTATGAAGAAGCCGGAGTATGCCGCGGGCGTTACGGCATTGTATCGCAAGTACATTGATCTGTACGAGAAAAAGGGTGCGGACGGTTATCATGTGGAGAGAGAAGATTTAGAGAAGCTTCACAGCCTGTATATTCGCAGCGAGGTTCAGACCGGATATTATGAGAGGCATAACGGCAAGGAGATGATTACCCTGCACCAACCGAGTTATGCCGGAAGCGACCCGGAACTATTGGAGCGGATCCGAACAGTATATTTGCATGAACCGGACAAACAGCCTGTGAAAATGAGGACTGTCCTGAAAATAGGGGAAGCGGCATGTCTGCAGATTACCGGAAATCAGGGAACTGACGTTACAGTATACGGAAATGTTGTCGAGAAGGCACAGAATATGCCGTTACAGGAAGAGAATATCAGAAAACAGCTGATAAAGACCGGAAACAGTCTCGTCAGTGTGTCAGAATGTGAGATCGTGATGCAGGGCGATGTATTTATGCCGGTGAGTGCTTTGAATGAGCTTCGCCGAAAAGGTGTCGAAGCCTTTGAACGGCAGTATATCGAAGATCAGGGAATGATTTCGAAAAGAGAAACACCGGTAAAGTTTTCGGATGATAAAAGTATTAGACTGACCGAGTCGGTCAAATGCATTCAGACATATTCACAAGTCAATTCGCATCACACCGGTAAAACAACCGGTAAAGCGGCAGTAGATATTCTTGTATCGACGTATGAACAATTGACTGCAGCAACAGAGTATCCCTGTCGTCGTATTTATATAGAGAGTGACCTGTACATGGCACAGTACGAGCGGATATCAGAGTACATCCGGGTTCACGGAAATCCGGAATATTATCTGGCACTCCCCTATATACTGCGAGCGAGGGACAAGGATTATATGCATCGGCTTGCGAAACTGGTTGGAGGCAGCGCAGTTCATGGGTTTTTGATACGTAATCTGGAGGAGGCCGCCTATGTCAGAAGTCTGGGAGAAACCTATGCAATGGTTCCCGATGCGGGTCTGTATGTTTTTAACAGTGAAAGTATGCGTTTCTTAGCACACTATGGCGCCGAATATACGCTTCCCTATGAATTGAATGGTAAAGAGGCTGGCCGGCTTACCCGATATGCCAGACAGATCGGAATGAAGAGTGTCATGATCGTGTACAGCAGGATTCCGATGATGATCACGGCCAATTGTGTCAGTAAAACCGCCGGGCGTTGTTCGTCAGGTGGTGAAATGCGGATCAGAGACCGTTACGGAACATCCTTTATGGTGGAAACAAATTGCACGCACTGCTATAATATTATATATAATTCTGTGCCATACTCACTGCATTTACAGCAAAAGGAAGCAGAGAAAGTTGGCGCAGACATTTGGCGATATGATTTTACTGTGGAATCGGGAAAAGGTTGCCGGCGTATTCTCGATGGCAAGGATTTCCCCTATGAGAAGTATACGACAGGGCATTTGAAAAGAGGCGTGGAATAGAATCATATGGAATTGTACATTACGGAACTTTCCAAATATTTTATAACATTGTTTATTGCGCTGTATACATTGGAATGTTTCCTCGTGTTCCGCTTTCAGGATGAGGAGAAACGCAGCGGCTGCTATATCCGCCAGAATCTGTTGATGTTTCTGGTGCATTTTTCATGCTTTCTTGTAATATGTTTTGAGACGGGCAAGCTGGAGTACCTTCTGTTCTATGTTTTACAACAGATCCTGCTTTTTGCGACTATTGTTCTGTTTCGCATGATTTATCCCAAGGGAAACCGGCTTATTATCAACAATATGTGCATGTTGTTAAGTATAGGTTTCGTGGTTCTATGCAGGCTTTCTTTCGAGCGGGCTATCAAACAGTTTTTTATCGTGACAGTGTCCATCATCACAGGCATGCTGATACCGTATTTTATACATAAACTTAAATTTCTCAAGAGCCTTACATGGGTATATGCTGCTGTAGGTGTTGCGGCATTGGGCGTTGTGCTGATTTTGGGATCGACGACATACGGATCCAAGATTTCCTACTCTGTGGCGGGCGTGACCTTCCAGCCTTCAGAGTTTGTCAAAATTATTTTTGTCTTTTTCCTTGCGAGTGCGCTCTATGAATCACATGATTTCGTGCGTGTTGTCATAACGGCAATTCTTGCGGGTATTCACGTGATTATATTGGTGGCATCCAGAGATTTGGGAAGTGCACTGATTTTCTTTATCGTCTACGTGATGATGGTGTTCATTGCGACGGGTAAGTGGCTGTACCTGCTCATAGGCAGTGCGGGCGGATGTGGAGCAGCAGTGCTCGCGTATCAGTTTTTCAGCCATGTACAGGTGCGTGTGCAGGCGTGGAAAGACCCGTTCAGCTGTATTGACGATGCAGGCTATCAGATCACGCAGTCGCTTTTTGCCATCAGCAGCGGTGGATGGTTCGGCTTGGGACTGTTTCGAGGCACACCGGATTCCATACCGTTTGTGGAGGCTGATTTCATATTTTCCGCAGTGGCGGAGGAATTGGGCATTGCCTTTTCCATGTGTACGATTCTAATCTGTATCAGCTGTTTTATTATGTTTATGAATATATCTATCCGTCTGAAGGATAAGTTCTATCAGTTAATCGCCTTCGGACTGGGTGTTACATACATTTTTCAGGTGTTTTTGACAATCGGCGGAGGTACGAAGTTCATTCCGATGACGGGAGTTACGCTGCCTCTTATCAGTTACGGTGGCAGTTCGGTACTTACGACGTTAGTGATGTTTTTCATTATAGAAGGTCTGTATATCATTAGGCAGGAAGAGGGAGCCAAACGTGTCAAAAAGAAGAAACGAAGACGAAGAACAGAATATGAAGACTCCGCCCAAAAAGAACAAGAAGCGGAAGAAGAGGAATAGGCAGATTCTGACAGTCACATACCTGTTTGTCGCTGTATTTCTGGGTATGATGGGCTATACGTGCTACTATGCCATCACCAACCAGCAGGAACTGATCAACAACAGTTATAACGGAAGACAGGAGCTGTTTGTCGCGCAGAATTCGCGGGGGAATATTTATGCCGCCGGCGGACAGATTCTGGCCGAAACACAGGTTGACGAGAACGGTAATGAGACCAGGGTATATCCTTATGCGAATCTGTTTTCCCACGTTGTGGGCTATGCTTCCAACGGCAAATTCGGCATTGAGTCGCTCAGCAACTATTATCTGATCAATTCCAACGCCAAGCTCGCCGACAAAGTGGCAAGTGATATGGCCGGTGAAAAATATCCGGGTGACAGCGTATACACTACGCTGGATGTAGGCCTTCAGGAGGTGGCTTACCAGTCGTTGGGCATCTACAAGGGTGCCGTTATCGTTACAGAACCTTCTACCGGCAGGATACTCGCCATGGTATCGAAACCGGACTTTGATCCAAATGAAATTGACGTTATATGGGACGATCTGATCACGGATGAGGAGAGCTCGGTGTTGTTAAATCGGGCAACACAGGGGCTTTATCCGCCCGGATCTACTTTTAAGATCGTGACGGCACTTGAATATATCCGGGAGAATCCCGACACATACGGACAGTATTCGTATCAGTGTACCGGGAAATTTGCTCTCGGAAGCGATGTGATTAATTGTTATCACGGTACGGTTCACGGTGGGGAAGATTTCAGGAAATCTTTTGCGAAGTCCTGTAACGCTTCCTTTGCCAATATCGGTATGCAGCTTGACCGTGAGCGTTTTGGAAGCACGCTGAACAGTTTGCTTTTCAATGATAAGTTACCGGTGGCTTTTGCATATAACAGAAGTCGTTTGGTGATTGATGAAGATACCCCTGATTCCGCCATTATGCAGGCGGCAATCGGACAGGGAACCACCCAGATCACACCGTTACATCTGAACATGATAACTTGTGCGATCGCAAACAACGGTGTTCTCATGAAACCTTATCTGGTAGATTGTGTGAAAAATAATGAAGGAAATATCATCAAGCAGTTTAATCCCGACACGTACAGAAGACTGATGTCAGAGACGGAGGCCGCAGCGCTGAATGATCTGATGCAGGAAGTGGTTAAGAGCGGAACCGGAACCAAATTATCCGGTCTGTCTTATACGGCGGCCGGCAAGACGGGCTCCGCAGAGTACAACAACGTCAAAACCGACTCCCATGCGTGGTTTACAGGGTTCGCCCCGGCAGAAAATCCGGAGGTGTGTGTCACAATCATTATCGAGGGAGCGGGTTCCGGCGGCGACTATGCGGTGCCGATCGCCAAGCGAATATTTAACGAATATTTCGGATTATAGCATACATTAAAATATTGAGATGATCTCGAGGTCAGACTCTTGTGAGAGATCGATCTGTGTGTCGCCGGACTGTAACAGCGGTCTGGTGAGATTATCCTGGTTAATCTGAATGATTTCAGCCTCCGTATCGTTGCTTAGACGCACATTGAGACCTAACTGTGTCGCCGCGATGTGGGAGAGAATCGGTCTTAAGATTGTCTCGTCGAACTTTGCATAGCCGCTCTTTTCGAAATTGGCAATCACCTGGAAAGGATTCAGAGACAATCTGTATGTTCTGGCGGAAGTCATTGCTTCGTACGCATCGATGATGGCAATGTACTTTGCATATGTATCGATCTGCGCGGAGCGCAGCTTGGACGGATAACCCGAGCCGTCGCAGCGTTCGTGGTGCATCAACGTCGCTTTCAGGACATGATCATTCATATCACAGTCTTTTAACATCTCGAATCCGAGCATCGTATGAGTCTTTAATTTGGTAAACTCCAGTTCGGTCAGTTTATCTGATTTCCACAGCAGATCCTGAGGAAGTTTCAGTTTACCGATATCATAGAAATATGCGCACTCGATCAACAGTAAGATATCCTCACGGGAGAGATCGAGCCATGTGCCGAATACGCCGGCAATAAGCGCAGAGTTGAGACAGTGGGCATAGGTCAGATCGTGCTCACTGGGAAGCATGTTATAGAGAAAGTCGAGCAGTTGCTCGCCGCTCCGCGCACGGGAAGAAAGCTTGACGTACAAATCCATCAAAGCGTTCATATTAACCGGTTTTCCCTCTTCAACAAAACTCTTCATCAGCTTGCGATAGATTGCCATGCAGTTGTTGTATGTAAGCTCAAAAGTCTTGAATTCGGAGCTGAGACGCACTTTCTCAAAATGCGTGGTCGCATAATCGATTTCCTCCTTGATGGAAACGACCATGATGGAGTAGCGGGACAGTTTGGTAAGCACAGCATCATCCACTACAGTGTCCTTAGGATAGATCAGTTGATTTTTGTAACTGTAGACATCTTCTGCGAGTACCATTCCTTTTTCCAGAGCCATACGTGCAATATCTTTCACTTTTGATTCCCCCATCTTGTATATATAGATTGTTGAATTATCTGATAATAGTATAAATCTTCTACATAATAAGTGTCAATTAGTCTGCTCTTTTTATTTCACACAAAGTATGATAAAATAAATAAAATTGGGAAGTAATATTGGTTACAGTACATAAATCAGCATGTGTTGGGAAGTTTCATGAAATTTTATAAAAATTTATACGTTGGGGATACTATTAAAGATCCTGCAAAGACAAAAAGAAAACTGAAAAGATACGCGAAGCTGAACAATGTCTATCTGATTACGTATATGGCGGAAAACAGACATCTGGAGATTTATCACTGTCTGATGCTTCAGCAGTACTATTACAAGGAGAATCCGCCCTATATCATAGGGATTGCCGGCAGTCAGGAGGAAGCGGCACAGATTATATGTCGAATTGCAGAGGAATCTGTAAGTAAGACCGGCAAAGCAGATCTGGTTGAGTATCTGTTCATGGATGAGCGGTCGGAATCGGCCGAATCGTGAAGTCTGTACAGTCACCGAAATAGAAAAGGAATCATTTGTAAGTCATATGTTACATATTATTTTACTTATTCTGAAAATCATAGGTATCGTCCTGCTATCCGTTTTGGGGCTCTTGATTCTCTCGATTGTATGTGCGTTGTTTGTGCCGGTAAGATATCGAATCAGAGTGACCAGAACGGAAGGTGAGGGACAGCCGCCTGCTACGGCTTATGTTAAAGTCACATGGCTCTTACACATAGTAAACATTCTCGTCCGTTATCCCGCAGAGGTGATTGTGCGTGCCAGGGTATTGATATTTACGCTGTTCAGAATCCCCGAGAAAGAAAAGAAGACGAAAAAGCAGAAAAAAAAGGAAAAGGCGAAGAAAGAAAAGAAGAAAAAGGAAGAGAAAAAAGAAGAAGGAGAGGAAGAGAAGCCGGCAGAAAGCATCGAACAGTACGTTGAGATTAAGGAAGAACCATACGTGGCATTCATGGGAGACGAAGAGATTGAATCGGAGCCGGAAGAGCCGGAAGAGCCGGAAGAAAAAAAATCTCTGCTTGATAGAATCATAAATTTTGTTGATAAAATCAAGCAAATCATCAAAAAGATCAAAGTGTTCTTTGAAAATATACAGTACACAATCCGAAAGTTCTGTGATAAAATAAAAGCTGTGTTGGATAATATACAGTATTATCGGGAAGTATTGGAGAGCGACCCTTTCCGCCAATCCCTGCAGATGTGTAAAGGAGAGATCGGGTGGGTTCTCAAACGTCTGAAACCGGATAAGTTTGAAGCGGATTTGATTATTGGAATGGAGGATCCGGCAACAACAGGCGAGATACTTGCCATATGCGGTATGATCTATCCTCTGATCGGACGGCATGTGCATATTGCCGGAGACTTTGAATGTGAGAAGACACGCGTGGAAGGCAGCTTATATATTAGAGGCAGGATCAGAGCATTTACTTTCCTGCGGATAGCGATAAGGCTCTATTTTAACAAAGATATCAAGAAACTCATAAAGTTATTAAAGAAGGAGGCTGTATAAATGTCAGAAAACAATTTTACCGGTGTGATCGAATCATTGATGAAAGGTATGAATGCCGTACTTGGCACGAAGACAGTTGTGGGAGATGCGACGCAGATCGGCGATACAATCATCCTTCCGCTTGTAGATGTCAGTTTTGGAGTCGGTGCGGGTGCAAGCGCTGCCGATAAGAAGAATGGCGGTGGCGGCGGTTTTTCGGCCAAGATGTCACCGAGTGCCGTGCTTGTGATCAAGAACGGTTCTACTAAGCTGGTAAATGTCAAGAATCAGGATACTGTTACCAAGGTGCTTGATTTGATTCCGGATATCGTTGACAAGTTTACAGCGCCCAAAGAAGACATGATTGAAGATGATAAGGCGGTAGATATTGCTTTTCCGGAAGAAAAACAAGACTGACGTCATCGGATGAATTTATATAGATACAGAACTATTTGCCGATTTGTTTCATATACTGTATAAAGAAGCATAAACGTGGTTAGTGTATGAAAAAATTAATTGGTCTTGTGGCCTTTTGCATTGCGGCCGGTATGCTGTTTATGCTTTTTTTGGTCAATCGATTTGTTGGTCTGGTTCTTATCGTCCTATTATTGTTGATTGGTTACAATTTTTTTTGCTGTGACTGAGATGAGCCGGCACGGCAGGAGTTACTTATGGAAAACTTTGAAGAGAAATTAGTACATGGAACGGAAGATGAGCTGCAGGAGTTGAAATCTTGGCTTTTCCGTGAAAATATACGATTGGTGAGCGCAGCGAAAGAACTGGAACATATGCAGGAGCAGTTTCTCAGGGAGAAAGTACAGTTTCAGGAAGAAATGAAAGTGCTGAACCGCAAAATATCCGCAGAACGTCAGAGACTGAAGGAGGACAACCAGTTCTTTGACAAGAAGATGGAAATTTTAAAGAACGGATTCAGCCAGTTGGACATCGACCGCAGGAGGCTGGATAAAGAGTGGGCGAAGTTGGCTGCGGAGAGAGAGCTGATCGGTGATCACAGAAGTTACGAAGGCGGACAAGCTTTTGATGTCTCCGCATTTTTTCAAGGTGTCAGGAATCCGGTTGCACTCAAGAAACGGTATAAAGAGCTGATTAAAATGTTCCATCCGGACAATGTTGCCGGTGACAAGGAAATGATCCAGCGTATTAACAAAGAATACGAGAGTCTGAAAGCGAAATATGAGAGTGTGAAGCAGGCGTAGATATCGGATAAAGAAAATACAGTCAGTATTCGGCAAAATAAAAAGTCAGGCTAAACAGCCTGACTTTTGACTTATCATCTTGGGATTAAGCTCTCTCAACGTTTCCGGATCTTAAGCAGCGTGTACAAACATGCAGCCTCTTATTAGCACCGTTTACTTTACACATAACCTTCTTGACATTAGAATGCCAAATTCTGTTGGATCTTCTATGAGAATGGCTTACGTTATTACCGAAATGAGCGCCCTTACCACAAATATCACATTTAGCCATCTTTGCACCTCCTT
>JAFLTD010000053.1 GCA_022510625.1 Lachnospiraceae bacterium | reverse complement strand
CCGCCTCAAGCGTAACAGGCACTAAGCTCGTGAAAAACCTCGCTAAGTGCTGACGGTTTTAGTCCGCAGGACTTAAACATTTTCCTGAGGGACTCCTTTAGAATTTGTCTTCCGCCCGGGCCGGTGCACTGGAATTAATATATAAAATATGATATTCTTAGTTTCAGTATATTGCATGTATGACAGATTACTGAAAACACTTTATATATGTCATTTTTTGCATTTGTGTTGTTAGTAGGATAAACCGGAATTTAGGGAGCATTGAGCTATGGGAAACATAGAAAAACTACGCAATATGACGTCGATATATTTGTTTTGTGAGGATAAGGTGCTTTTGTTGTACAGGCAAGGTTCAAGAGTAGTCAATGATTTATGGGTAGGTTCGGCTGGTGGGCATTTTGAAGCACATGAATTGAACAATCCCGAGGCATGCGTGCTTCGAGAGTTAAAGGAAGAATTGTCTATCACAAGGGATATGATTGTTGACCTGGAACTGAGATATATAACACTAAGAAGAATAGGTGAATTACGGCAGAATTACTATTTCTTTGCCAAGCTACCGAATGGTACAAGCATGAAGTTATTTTCTGATGAAGGAGAGCTGAAGTGGTTTCCGATAGAGCAGATTAATGAATTAAAAATGCCATTTACAGCTCGCTTTGTCATAGAACATTATATGAAAATAGGACGAAATAACCATGCTGTGTATGGCGGTATAGCGAATAATCAAACGGTGACGTTTGTTGAGTTGACGGATTATAATAAATAAATCCTGATTTATTGTAGGAACACTTTTGAGAAAAGGGTGTTATATAGTTATATTATTATAGAAGAAACGCGAAACAAGAAAGGACACTCACCATGTGGATAGCCGATCATTGGAAAGATTACGAAGTACTTGACACCTCCGGCGGAGAGAAGTTGGAGCGCTGGGGCGATTACATTCTGGTGCGTCCCGACCCACAGGTCATCTGGGATACACCCAAAACAGACAAGCGCTGGAAACAACGGAACGGACATTATCACAGAAGCTCTAAGGGCGGCGGTGAATGGGAATTCTTTAACCTGCCCGAAGAATGGAGTATCCAATACAGGGATCTCACTTTTCACTTGAAGCCGTTCAGCTTTAAACACACGGGTCTTTTCCCCGAACAGGCTGTCAACTGGGATTGGTTTTCTTCTATTATAAAAGGCGCCGACAGACCGGTAAAGGTATTAAACCTCTTCGCCTATACCGGCGGCGCTACACTTGCCGCCGCCAAAGCGGGGGCAAGCGTTACCCATGTGGACGCCTCCAAGGGCATGGTTACATGGGCCAAAGAGAATGCTGCCGCCTCGGGACTCGCCGATGCACCGATCCGCTGGCTGGTGGACGACTGCGTCAAGTTTGTGGAGCGCGAGATCCGTCGGGGCAACACGTACGATGCTATTATCATGGACCCTCCCTCCTACGGCAGAGGGCCTAAGGGTGAAATTTGGAAAATAGAAGAGAGCATCTTCCCTTTCATCCGTCTCACCACGCAGATTTTATCGAAAGATGCCCTGTTTTTCCTGGTAAATTCCTACACAACCGGCTTACAGCCCGCTGTGCTGACGTATATGATCCACACTGCACTTGTCCCGACTTTCGGCGGAAAGGTGGAATCCTCCGAGATTGGTCTGCCCGTGACCTCAAACGGCCTGATTCTGCCCTGCGGTGCTTCCGGGCGATGGACCGGTTAGTATAACCTTGAAGTTGTAAACACTGTCGCAAAGCTGAACAGCATCATCACAACAAAAGCGATCGCAAAATAGATCAGATAGGCCTTGAAGAAGTTGGATTTACTCTTCTTCTCTGTACTGCTGAACGCCCATACGAACATCATGATGATGTTCACGCATGGAATCAGCAAAACGATAAGAGAGAGCAGCCATTCACCCATTTTGACAGGTTCTTCCAGATCCAGCTGGCTGTCATTGTAGGGCTGAGTATTATTGTATGGCTGATACTGCTGGTACGGGCTGTTGTAATTCTGATAGGGGTTATTCACGCCGCCATTGCCCTGATAAGGATTATTCTGCTGATAGTTATCGCCCTGATAGGGGTTGTTCTGTTGATAGCTATCATTCTGGTAAGGGTTATTCTGCTGATAACTCTCATTCTGGTAAGGATTGCTCTGCTGATAGCCATCGTTCTGATAAGGATTGCTCTGCTGATAGCTATCGTTCTGATAAGGATTGCTCTGCTGGTAACCGTCATTCTGATAAGAATTGACCTGCTGATCAGCCGGCTGCTGTTCCTGCTCAGAATAGCTCTCCTGTCCGTTTTGATTTTCAAACATATTGTTCTCGTCCATGTTCTCCTCCATTCCGAAATGTTACACACTCTTAGATATGTGCCTATTTCCCTGTTACGTGTATCATCTGCCGATATAATGAATAGAAGTGCGCAAGCAGATTGTCCTCTGTGTAGACATAGGGCACTCTGTTAGGAAAATACATATACATGCGCACACCGTATACAATGATCAGCAACACGAGTAAAACCGCCGCGATTGCTTTGATTCCTTTGGCTTTTCTACCCATCAGATAGCGGTTCCACCCCAAGTAAGCCACCGTCAAAACTATAGGAAAGACCATCGGATTCAACTGCCACGCCCGCTGCCATCTGCCGGTCAGGAAACACAGCGTCGCCCTGCTGACACCGCATCCGGGACAAGGAATCCCGCCAAAAATAACCAAAGGACAGAATGCGTGAAATACCAGATTGACGACAACAGTGTAAAGAAGCAGTGCCGCTATCGCCATGCCGTATTCTTTTACATCCGCTGCGATTCGTCTGCAAACCGCCTTTGCATATCCTTTCATGTGTTTTCCTTACTCCCTGGTGTTTCCCGAAATCGCGCTGATCCGCATGTCCTATCTATCCCTCACATACCGGAGACAGTCCGTGCTATGCCATACAGCACCAGCAAATGCGCCGGGTAAAAACCGTAGCAGACTGCCTTGGGCAGCTGCCGGCCCTTTGTTCCATCATACAACGCAATCGGAAGAAAAGCAAATAGTCCGTAAAGTTCCCGCATGGAAAACCGAAACAGATACGACACCGAATAAATATCCGCATATTTCAGATAGTTAATGCTCCACATTCCAAAGAGCATCACGCATCCCGCCAATATCATCTTGAGCACAAACGGCCGTCGGCGCATCAAGTATAAGACAAAGATCAAAAGCACGCCCATGTATTTATAATCGGTACTCAACCAATATGCCGCCGCACATCCGAGCAGCACACTGCCGATCTGCACACCCCTGAAGATACCGTCGCAGAGATACCAGACTGCATCCCGCCGTGCCCGGGATCGCGCCAGCATATGAAGATTCTTCGCCGCCCACTCCCATACGACCAGCACAAGAACACCCAAGAACAAAGTGAAAAAAATATTTTGACTATTTCGGTCAATCCACTTCTTGGAAAATGCCAGATCAAAAGGTATCTCCGACACGAACGCGAACAGTCCGAGTCTCAACAAGTAGTTTCTCCTGCTCCTCGTATGGATAAAACTCTCCACCGCAAGAAAAGCAAACAGGATAAATGATATTCTCCCAATTGCCCTCCCTGCCGAGCGAATCGAAAGAAGCCGATCAGTCTCAGCTCCCGATGCAGAATACTGCCATATAAACTCCGTAAAAACCACCGCAAAAAAGTGGTCGATAAACATTGTCAGGTATGCTATATTTTTTAGAACTGCATTGCTAAAGGATACTTTTTTCATACATCTACACCGCTTCTACTATATCATATAACTGCATGTCGCGGATATAGTTTGTTCTCGAAAAAATACATTGACGGTGAGAATATTCATTCCGAAATCTATCATAAAAAGGAATCGGTACATTGACCGATTCCTTCTATAAATTGAGAATATTGTCTTCCGTTCCACTCACTACATCAACCTACAGCTTTACATCCACCGGCTGATATCCGCGGCTGAAAGGTACGCCGAGTTGTTCCACGTCATAAGTGCTGCTGCCTGTGGGATCTTTCGATTCATCGGACTTTTCCGCAACGGTGCCATCTTTTTCTTTCTCTTCATCCGTCTTAACACCATTCTGTTCCTTATCGCTCTTCCCAGTGTCTTGGCTCTGATCCGCCTCATTTGCCTTCTTAGCATCCTTAGCGGCCTGCGCCAGTGCACCCATCTGGGCGGAAGTTGCTTCGTCTGCCATCGCTCTTGCTTCGGCGAGGGCTTCTTCTTTGCCTGCCGGAGCCGCACCCATTGCGCTGTCCTGTTTGATCTCAGCCTCCAGCACACCTGCCTTGCCTTCCATCGTTCTTGCAACGCTGCCGTGTACATCTGCCTGCTTCATGGAAGTGTCAGCGGATATCATGGCTTCCATGCTGCTTGCGGAAAGCCCTGCACCATTCTTACCTGCTTTGCCGCCTTTTGACTGCTTCGTGCCAAATGTCTCATCCGCCTGATAATCTTTCGAACTCCTCTTCATGGCCTCTTCGCGCTTTACTTCCATCTGACGCTGGCGAAGCTGCATCTCCAAGTCACTGATCTGCTTCTGTATCTCCTGTCTCTTCTTCGCCTTCATTTCCATCGTCAGGTCCGGATTGGCTGAAATCTCTTTCATCCTATTCTGCAAATCTTCAATCTGTCTTTGCAGATCTCTGACCATAGGGTCTGTCTGTCCGCCGAGGCCTGCATCCATGCCGATTGCACCCGCCGGTACGTTCATACCGCTTGTTCCGTCTATTTTCATACTTTCCTCCGATCCGAAGCTTCCCTGCTTCTCGTTTATATTGGATTTCGCTCTATTGCCTATATCGACAGACCACGTATGCAGATAAACCGATTTGTTGTGGATGGGCCTTAATCGGTTGTGAGCTGCATCATCACACGCAATACAAAGCAATCCCTGTCCGAATACTTTTCTTTGCCGATCTCGATGTCGCCGAGATATTTCTGCGCCACACGGCGGATGTTCGCCAACCCAAAACCATGCCCCATGCCGGATTTAGCTGAGAGCAGCAGCCCGCTTTGCGGGTCTGTCACCAACTCTCCGGCATAATCGTTGACAATCTCCATAATATACATGTTTTTCGCAAGATAGGAAGACACGAATACATGATATGCGACACTTGTGTCATTTCCGTCAAGACTGTCTGTCGCGCTTGCACCCCGCTCCCGCTCCACGGCCTCGATCGCATTTGACAGCCCGTTATTCAGAATGACGCTGATATCAAAAGCGTTGATATTCCCATCCTGCGGGTAGTGGAAGTTACAATCAAGGACAATTCCTTTCTCCTCCATCTCCTTCTTTCTGCCGGACAGGATCACGTCGGTCACAGGATTGCCGCTTTGCACATCAGAGAAAGTATCCTGCATTTCCTCATGCATTGTCTTGGCGTATCGCTGTGCCGCTTCATATTCTCCTGTGTTATACAGTCTCTCCAGCGTCATAAGATGATTGCCCATGTCGTGGCGCAGGCTGCGCATATCCCGGTAGAGCCTCTCCACCTGTGCGATATGGTTTTCCATATCTGTCATCTGCCTTGCAAACACTTCCCGCTGCGTGTCTTCCTCCCGTTCATTCTTCCACCGCCTGTACACATAGGTCATCGTCAGGATCGTGGCAAAACAGATTACCGCATAAAGAGTGACCAGAGGGTCATAACCGCTTAAATCATATAGGCTCTTTCCCGTTTCCCTCTCATAGATATTCCTGTGATAACGGGTAATCTCCTCACCCGCCAGTCCCGATACAACGGGCATGACGAGCAGCACAAACTCTTTGAGACCCATGTGCTCCCGTTTACGTCCGTAAGCATGCAGCATGAACCTGACCGCACCGTACATGAAAAGGAATTCTATCACCATTTCTACGATGGTTCCCATCACATCCAGCCAGAACCACTGCATACCAAACATATCGAAAATCCATGGTATGTTTCCCCGTTCCATTGTATATAGATACAACTGACTCCATATCCACATTTTCACATCCATGATGATGATAATAATCCAATAGATCTGCCAGCGCAGGCAGTTGAACGTGACGGCAAGAAATATTTTCTGTCCGATATACTCTCTGTCAAGCAGGCACATGACGAGAAAAGCCGTCCCGATTCCTATACCGTAAGCGAGCTTACCCGACATGACCAAAGGAATGTAGTACGTAATCATCATGGCAGCCACATATGCCACACCCACACGGTATACCTTGGTGCCGCGCGGCAGAAAAGGCTTGACCCACATCACCAGACAGTATGCCAGCGACAGGAATTGGCATTGCCTGTGAATATTAGTAAGAATTGAATAATACAAATCCATCCTGTCCACTTATCTGCACCTTCTCCCGCTGATATACTGCATATACCGGCGCACGAATCCGGGAAACTGTTTCTTCGCCACAAGCGCCGTCCCTTGCTCCAGCCAGATTGTTGTGGCAGTATATTTCTCCACATATTTCAAATTCACCAGATATGCGCGGTGAGACCGGTAAAAGTCCTCGCCAACCTGTTCCGACAGTTCTGTCAGTTTTCCGTAATATTCAATATCTCCCTGTTTTGTATGGAGCATGACCTTGCGGTTGAACACCTCCGCATACATAATATCGTCAAGACGTACCTTCGTTGAGACACCGCCACATTTCACGAGAATGACCCTTGACTCTTCCGCCTGCTCTGTGCCCTGTCCTGCCGCAGATCCGTCCAAGCCGCACTGCTCCTTATACTGCCGCAGCGCCTTGTCCAGCACATCCCGCAGCTTCTCATCACTAAAGGGCTTCACCAGATAATGAAAGGCCCCCACATCAAAGGCATCATAAACATATTCTGACAATGCTGTCACAAAAATAAGGATGGTCTTGCACCGCTTGCGCCGCAGTTCTTCCGCAATCTCCATCCCGCTTTTTTCAGGCATTTGAATATCAAGAAAAAGGATATCCGGCGCTGGCTCCTCACGCAGAACCTCCTCTCCCGAATTGCAGCACACAATGCTGCATGCCTCCTGTGCATCACTGCACATACTTTCTATTTTTTGCCGCAGTATCTCCTGCATTGCTCTGTCATCGTCACATATCACTATCTTTGCAGTTCGCATTTTCCCTGTCCCTTTAGCGTGCCAATCTCGAAAATGCTTCACATTTTCGAGATCACGGGCATTCGCCCTATCAAAATGCAATCTGACGTAACCGCTTGCAAGCAAGTGTTACGTCATCTTACATTTTGGCACTGCTCATTGCTTTCGCGAACATTATACCACAATCGGGCTGTTTTACTCTTCCATTCTCGGGAAAAATGTTGTGAACAGACGTTTTTTTGATGTAAAAATTGGCCCCGTTATACGAATACCGAAAAATGTAGATATCATTCAGCGGCATAATTCGTTCCACTGGCACCCGCCGCAGATCTTTTCGCGCTTGCCGGCAGATAAGATATGTTCTTTCACTAATTTCTCAAAATCCTTCCATCTGATGCGCGTATTCGGCGCAAGTCCGCAAAGCGCAAGTACCTGACTGTCATATGACTCGACTTTGCCGGCAGATGTACATACTCCCGCCCGATTATTGGGACAGTGCGCGCACACATCGTCCGTCTCCCGAATGATAATCACCTCCGGGTTCCGCTTAAGCTTCTCTTTCATCGCCCACATATTGTCCGTAAACTCACCGCTGTAACCTTTTCCCCTAAAAAAGGAAAAGCACATACCGTGATGTGCTCTGATCCTGTATATCATGTTTCGTTCCTACTTTCCTCTCAATGCGGTTATTTCCCCGCTTATTGCCCTCACCCGGCAAGACCGGCAACTTACCTCTCACCGATAATCCCCGCCAGCGGTTTTTTCAGAGCACTGCTCAACATGAGTGCCAGCACAATCTTAAGCGCATCCGGGATAACAAAAGGAACGACGCACCATCCGAGTACCGTCGTCAGGCCTACAGCGCCGGTATCCCTCATATACACAAACATGAACCACGCCGTGCCGACCGCATAGCATGCGATCAATCCGAGAACCATAGAGATTCCCTGCACCCAAATCCTCCTGCCGAACAGACTCTCCATCAGCCACATAACCAGTGCGGAAAAGATGAAGCCGATAATGTATCCGCCCGTGCTGCGCAGGATAATGCCGATTCCTCCGGTAAACTCCGCAAACACGGGAATACCGATTGCGCCCAGCAGCACATAGACAACGACCGCAAGCGTGCCGCGTTTTCCGCCCAGTATGGATACCGCCAGAAACACCGCGAAAGTCTGCAATGAAAACGGAATCGCCGCGGGAATGGAAATCCAGGAACAAATGGTAATCAGTGCCGTAAAGATGCCGATATATGCCACGTCATAGGTTCTGCTGCGGTTCACCGCACCAATCCCGGTCTCTCTTACCTGCATTCCGGCTGCACACTCATTGATCTCTCTGCTCATAATAATCCTCCGATGTATATAATGTCATGTCACGCAATAACACGCTGCACAAATCCCGTCCCGCTTACAAGCAAAACATGACAAGAGCAAAACGGTCCGGATTTGTGCAGCGCATTATATGTGTGGTATTATTCCCCTACCTACACTGAGGTTATTATAGCACTATATTTGCACATTGTCAACCTGTATTCCAAAAAGGTTGACAATGTGCCGCAACAATATATTTACCGATGCTGTCTACCTATATTTTCAGTCTTCTGTACCGATTGAAACAAGCCAAAATCTCCTGTTCTCTCGGTCTTGCAAGCTGCGCCGACACATCTCCATGGTCGAACAGGCTCTCCAATCCTTTTTCGTCAAGCTGCTTTTCCAGGAAATCGCCGATCTGCTTTAAATCTTTCTTGCCGTCCATCAGCTTAAGTTCTGCATATTTTAAGAGATACGCCAGCGCCGCGCTCTGCTCGTAATCCTTAAGCTGCTCCAGATAGCGCAGCTCCACGCTTTCCTTATTAAGAGACAACTCGCTCGTTCCCATGGCCTTAATCTTGATGCGTTCTTCTTTCTTGAGCGCCATGTCGGGTGCGGGGCAGCGAAGTCCGTTGAAAGCGGGAAAATTATTTCCAAAATCACCGCTTCTATCTTTGCCGTCGGAGCTGTCGATGCCGTCGCTATCCGTGCTCCTCTTCTTCTCCATCGACGCATACGCTCCCGCCGCTTCTTTGGCCCGTTTCGTAATGTCGATAGGCACATAGTCTTTCATCTGAATGATCGTGTCCGCCACGTGGAAGAATGCCCCCGAACTCCCCGCCACAATAACGGAAGACACCCCCAAGTCCTCGTACATGCCGCGCACCCTGTCGATAAAAGGTGTGATCGGCTCCTCTCCGGGCGCGATCACCTGTGCCATCAACCGGTCGCGCACCATAAAATTTGTCGCCGAGGTATCCTCATCGATCAGAATCAGACTGCTGCCGCTCTCAAGCGCCTCCATCAGGTTAGCCGCCTGCGAAGTGCTGCCGCTGGCATCCTCCGTGGAAAAGTGCACGGTATCCTTTTTGTTCGGCAGATTCTTGATAAAGGGTGAAATATCAACCCCGGTTATGCTGCGTCCGTCCTCGGCGCGCAGCTTGAACGCCGAGCCGTCCGTGATGACAAACTCCCTGCCATCCCCCGCGATATGATTGTACACACCGTTCTGCAATGCCTGTAAAATGGTGGATTTGCCGTGATAACCTCCTCCCACGAAAAGGGTGATTCCCTTGGGAATACCCATCCCCGAAATCTCTCCCCTATGAGGAGACTTTATCACCACCCTCATGCTCTCCGGGGATTGGAAAGTCACGGCATCTTTCATCGGTTTTTCCGATATGCCGCTTTCTCTGGGCAGTATGGAACCGTCTGCTATAAAAGCACATAGACCGTATTCTTCAAGGCTCTGTCTGATAAATTGCTGATCCTCGCACAGACATATCGCCTTTTTCAGTCTCTCTTTATCAATATTGTCGTAGTAAAGGCTCTTCCTCACACAGTCGGGCAGAATATCAAACAGCATCTTTTCCAGTTCTCTCGCGTTGATCGTTCGACCGTTGGCGGGAAAGCCTGCCTCAAAGCGCAAAATCACCTCGCCGTCTCTCACACGCATCGCAGTGCGCTCCAACACCTGCTGCCCGCACCTTGATACCGACAAAAGTCCGCTCTTACCGGAGCCCTTCGCTTGAAAGCTCCCGCCCGACACCCATCTGCCGAACAGTCGGGTGAGATGATCCTGCAGGGTGATGCGCTTGGCAGGTGTGTCGTAGTAATCCGCAGGAAACCGCGCCTTATCCTTCTGCACCCGCACGGAAAGCCTTGAGGGCGACGCAAAAGGGTCTCCCTGTACGTGATCTATGGAGAGCATATAATCTCCGAAGTTATACTGCCCCTTCAGTTCCTTATATGCCGGATATCCTCTGTGATCGATATTCTTAAGTTTCGTTCGTAATTCTGTCGCTGTATTCATAGGTTGTCCTCCTACAGTCCCGGATTTTCCCGCCTCTATTTTGGCACGCTATATTACTTTGCGCATATTTTACCACAATTTATTTTCATCCACAATTCGTAACACAGAATACCCATTTTGTTACCTCCTTCTAAAAAAGCGGCGTCCGCATGTCGAGAAAAATATCAGTATCACCCGAAAGGAGCAAACCACAATATGAGCATCACATATACATCCGTCATAGATTATCAGAACAGCGTATGCGGATATTCCTCAAGGAGCGCTTCCAAAACCGAAACAACATCAAACCACTTCGGAAGTTTCATAGAGAAAAGTGCCGTCGATGACTTTAAAATGAGACACCCCGACCACTCAGGCCATGTGGATAAACAGGTGCGTTTAGGGAAATCTTTTCTGGAAAAGAACGGACTGGACAGAAGTCTGACAGAAAAAATGACGATGGATGAATATCAGACATATATCTATACCCTGATTGATCGGATACCCTATGATTATACGAGACAAAATGACACCACTGTCGTTTCTATCTCCGCCAAGGGATGGGAGCAGATGCGCAACGACCCCAAATACGAGGCGTGGGTGATCGGCTATCTTGTGGAAGACCGTTCCATACGCAATCCTTTCTACGCGTGGGGCAACAATGACGGCAACGTTATTTCTGAGCATTTCGGAGCATCTATTGATGAACATCTCGGTCAAAGTTTTAGCAAAGCTGTTTTCAAAAGTGATAATTCATCGGACGATGACGAGGAAGAAGACTGGTGGATCAAGCGCCATAAACGAATGAAAAAACTGTTGAAAGAACAGGTGGAAAGAACCATGAAGCGGGATGCCGTGCAAAAGGCGGCACTGCAGGATGAATATACCCGTCAACAGTATCTGAGCGCACAGCGCCAGCACAGTTTCCTTGAAAAAGGTACGCCTGAAACCCCGTTTGGGCCAACTTTGGGAAGTTCCGCCGTAGCCGATGCCACGGCGGCTTATACCAGTGTGATTGATCTGTTCGGCGCAATGAGTGCTCCGGTGATAGACTCATAGCATTGCCAGCCCCAGACTAATCATAACAATATACATAATTGTCTTCGGCATCATCAGCATTCCGATTTTGGGATTCTCCTTGGCGTAAAGTGTGACCGGAATGTAGAACAGGAAGCTGAAGAATATACACACAGTCATAGTAATGCCATAGCCACCGCCCATCATTAAGAAGAGCACAATCTCAGCGATGCCGATAATGGAAAAGATAGTATTTCTGCACACCGACAACTTTCTGTTGCCGTTTCCAAACCAATCGTTCTGCGGCAATAAACACAGGATAATCCTGGCAACTGCCATACTCCAGATAACCCCGGTGCAGCCTGCCGCGAGTGAGGACATTCCCTGATTTGACACAAGCTCGGTAATCGTCTGGCTACCGTGACCGACATTTTGTGTTTTCCAGATATATAACAAAATGATGTAGAATACGGTCATCGTGACGGATGTCACCGCCAGTCCGAAATCCATCCACCATTTCACTCTCTCGGATTCCCCTTTGATATGTTTAATCACTCTCGGAACCAAGTGGAAAGCATCTCCGAATCCCAGCAGAAGTGTCATAATACCATATAATAAAAACAACTGCCCGGAACCATTTATTAAAAATATGATTCCCGCTATCAAGTCAAACAACAAATAACCGATACAGAATACGGATTCCCCAATTCTCATTCCCAATTTCCCTTGTGACATAATATTCCCCTTTCTATTTACTTTGCCAACTCCTCAAGCCCCGAAAACTTCTTACGCAGTACATGACATACACCGGCACCCAGACAGCTTCCGACAAAGTTTAAAATCAGGTCATCTACATCCACACTCCGCCCGATAAACAACTGTACCGATTCAATAAACACCGTAAGTCCCAGAGAATACAGCGCTACCAGCCATATCCTTTGATTCTTCTTCCAGAGAAGCGTCAGCCCGAATCCCCATGGCATGAACATCACGATATTGCCCACGAAATTTACAAGAAACCCATCCAATCCATAGTGGATGAAATAAGCCCGAATACTGCGAAACGGCACAAGATTGATCCCATTTCCCGTAATAAGCCGGTCTCGAACTTGCTCAATCATTCGGGAAGGCGCCCGATAGTCCCCCTGAAAAGCCAGTGCCAGAAGTCCCACCATAAAAAGCACGAATATCCCCAGCACAATTTCTCTGTTGCGCTCTCTTAGCCACGGCTTGCGCAGCGCCAAATAAAAGGGGAGTATCATCAATATGATCACGATAAATTGCAGCAGGTATCCTATCACTTATGTTCTCCTATTGTTCTTTATCCCTCAACCCAAACGTCAATTTCATCCCTGTCCGGCATCTCAAAGATTGCACCAAACTTGGCGGCAAGATTGTCATCGACCGGATATGCAATGATCTCGCCTGCCGATACTGCACGGTTCCTCTTATCCAAACGCGTTTTCCAAGTTTCATTGCTTATGTTTAGATAGTGAATCTCATTCTCTATGCCCCGCGCCGAATAAAACTCCTTCGCATATCTCCTCTCGTCCCTCGTCCACAAACCCCAATCAAGTATTACATCGATGCCGGTCTCTATGATCTCCACGGACTTGTCAAACAGATATTTTTCCGTTTTTTCAACATACTCATCATGTTTGTCACCCACATAAAGTCCAAACATGACAAGCATAATTTCATCTATGGAAAGCAGCACTGCTTTATTTTCAATGCGCAGCCGCTCCGCATATGTACTTTTCCCGCTGCAGATTTTTCCGCATATCAGAATCACCTTGGCCATACGTGATTTTCCTCTTTCATTTCATAATATTTACGTTTTTACAGCCTTTTGATTTTTTTCATCGTACCTTGTCGGTTCAGCCACGCTCTACACGCCAGGCTATCATACGCGCGATCCCACCGAGCACTGCAAGAATTAGGCCTGTTTTAGACAAAACGCTGCCGATTCCATAATGAATCGCATACTGTACCTGCATCTCTACAGTTGGATCTTGATAAGGAATACCTGCTTTTATCACGAGATAATACAAACCTATCACCAGTATAATTAGACCTGACAATAAGACTGCGTTACTGATTTCACGAAATAAGTTCTTCATCTTGTTTTTCATAATGTACCTCCTACAGAATGGTTCTCCTGTAAACCGAAAGTTACGTCAAGGGATAAGAAATCTCATCTCCCCAACTCAACACGATATCGAAATAATCATCAACATCAAGCAATCCATACGCCCATAAAAAAGCTCTGTCCTTCTCACTCAATTCATCCAGTCTCATGAACTGTACATTTTTAATCGCCTGCTCTTTTCCTTCGGCTATCTCGGGATCGCTCCCAACAATGGGTTCACAATCCGTCGGAACATCAACCAAATAAACATATTCTGTGCTTCCGTCTTTCCAATGCAGCGTATTAAGCTGACGATTTATTGTTCCATGCAGCCCACATTCTTCCTGCAGCTCTCGCAAGGCTGCCTCTGCGGGTGTCTCCCCCGTTTCTATCCCACCGCCCGGAAGCTCATATATGCGCCTGTTAAATCTATATGTTTCAATCATTAGTATTCTATTGTCACGCACTACCATTGCCATGCTTCTGTCACGCATAATACTCTCCGTTTCCCGCAAAATTACTGTTCTTCATCTAACCATTTCATAACACTTTTTTGTATACTCTGTAAATGAATGTATATTACTCAGCGATTAAAGTTTCTTAAAATACTTGTTCCAATAGATTCACCGAACATCTTTATATAACAGATAATAGTCCGCCTCGAGATTTCCCATTTGATTCTTGAACCAATGCTGTGCATCATCCAACGCTTTATTATACACGATCGGTGCCAAATGCTCACAAAACAAATCAATAATCTGCTGTTCTTCAATCATCCCGATTTGTTCTCCCCGAACATCCAGATAAAATGCCTTAACTTCTTCGGCAATATGTTTCTTCTGTTCGTCGCTTAGCTTTATGACTTCATTCAGGCTGTTTCTGTTCATTCTTCCCCCTCCGTCCGATGATTAGAATTAATTTATTATAAACGCTGCCGCCGAAACATTCAAGATTCCTTACCGATAACCACACTGACAGTTGTCAATAAAAGTATGGTTATATTTCCGATAAATGCGTTTGAATATCCGGCCGAATTGTCATGAACGTGCTTACTGCATGTCATCAATGCAAGTTGATTTTTCGGCAATCTTCTGATAAAATGATTGTCATACTATTTACTAAATTTACTTAATTGAGGGGGATAAAAGAATGAAAGTTGTAGACAAAGAACAAGAGCGTATCGATTATGAGAACAGCCCGGCGGGCAAAAGGAAGCAATGGCTGGGATTGCTGGCAGCGTTAGTATTCTTCCTGGTAGCCGCTTTTCTGTACAGGATGTTCCCCAATCTCGAAATCGGAGGTGGAAAGCCTTACGTGATCGTCATGGACGGATTGGAAATAATCCCCGGTAAGACTACCGTGCAGGATCTGGCCAATGCAGGCTATGAACTGACAGATATGACCGGCAAAGTTATGCTGAATGAGCGGGGCGAGGATGGAGAGATAATTTACCGTTACCGAAATGTCTATGATCTGACTTCTGAGGCGGATGCCCGTTCCATGTACAGTTCGCTGATATTGGTAAAAGACGAGGAGCAGGCTGCCCTCATATCAATTGTCAATAACGAAACGAGTGCCGTCCCTCTTACGCAGTGTATCGTAAGCAACATTACCATATATAACCATTATATCGATTCCGACAAAGTGACTGTAGAAGGAACTTCCCTTCCGCAGTTGACGGAGGGAATGCTTACGGAATTATATGGGAAACCGGATAGGAACTACGATAATTCTCTTACGTGGGATAAAGGAAATTACTATCTCTCCCTAAAAATTGCGGAAGATGGAACGGTAGAAAGCCTTTCCACAAATAAAATTTATAAAACGGATGCATTAGAGAAATATCAAAACTAAGGAGGGTCAGCGGATGGACAATTATACCAAATGGTTAGAGAAGGAACAGGCATGGATTGAGGAAGTCGACCGAAAAACCAGGTCTATGACATTAAAATACTGCGGTCTTATGATTGTGGGCTGTGTGGTTGTCTTGGGTGCCATCGGCTTATTTGCGGGCGAAACCATGGACGTTGCAGCCATGCTGCAAAATATGTTGATCGGATTAATATTCGGCGTAGTGGTTGCACTTCTGACATTTTTTCTGACGGGAAAACCGTCCAAGCACTATATGAAGTGGCAGAAAGAGGGCGTCGAGGCCCTCACTCCCGGGGAAAGAGAGGAAATGGCCACTCAGATGTTATCTCCGGATGTCATATGTATAAATCATGCGGGGACTGATAAAACGGAGAAAAGAATTCTGATTTCTCAAAATTATCTTATATCTTCCTCGACCAGAGGTGAATTTACGCTGGTAAATCTGAAACAGCTTGACCGAATCGAGACGGATTTGAGAGACACTTCTTACATTGTCAGAACACGCGGTATGAGAATGAGCGTCAATGACGCTGTTTTTGTCATCCTGTTCTACTATAAAAAGATATCTGACGGAAAGAATCAGGATGCGGATGCTGTCTGCGTTTTCCCTGACCGGGTTACCCGTGACGAAGTTGTACGGTATATACAAGAACGCACGGCAGAGAATTATTAATACCTGCAACGGCAGAGCACACAATTGTCTATATCAAAAAGGCTGAACCCACATGGATTCAGCCTTTAATTTTTGAAAATTTATATCATGCCGATTCGCAATCACGCGCTTACAGCGCTCCGTCTTACTTGCGAACCAGATGTCTCGGCAGACCGTTTACGTAAAGCGGCTGCAGCTCGCCCATGATTAACGGTCTTGCATACTTCTCATAACCGTCCGTCAGGCCCTTGCCGTCCGCTGTGATCCACTCGTCGGGAACGTTTCTCTCAACATTGGCGATCGCATGAATATCATATGCGCTTGTACCGCACTGGTAAGGATCGTCACCGTTTCTGTCCAGTGTGATCATCATGCCTGTCTTGCCTTCCTCTGCCGCCATAACTGCGTCATGACCAACCTGGAATGCCTCGTTGATATCTGTCAGGGAAGCTAAGTGCGTAGCTGCTCTCTGCAATGTGGAGAACTCAATAGCACGGGTCTTAAGACCTGTCTCAGCCGCAATCTTGTCAGCCAGCATCACTGCCGTGCCGGACATCTGCTTGTGTCCGAACGCATCAACAGCTACTTCTCTGCCGATCTCACACACATATCTGCCGTCCGCAACCTTAACGCCCTCGGACACGGCAATTACTACGGAAGACTTTCTTGCTGCCAGATCCTTGACATCCGCAACAAACTTATCAATATCAAATACTCTCTCCGGAAGATAGATCGCATCACATCCGCTGCAGTCGTCACCCTTTGCAAGAGCTGCCGCTGCTGTCAGCCAGCCTGCGTTACGTCCCATGATCTCCACGATACAGATAGTGGGTTTCTTAGCACCGAAAGACTCATTATCGCGGATAATCTCTTTCAGGGAAGCTGCGATGTATTTCGCTGCAGAACCGTAACCCGGACAGTGATCCGTCACCGGCAGGTCATTGTCGATGGTCTTGGGAACACCCATGAATCTCTGAGGCTTATTGTGTGCTGCCGCATAGTCGGACAACATCTTAACAGTATCCATGGAGTCGTTACCGCCTGCATAGAACAGACACTCGATGTCATGCTTCTCCATGATCTCAAATACTTTCTCATATACATCTTCATGACCTTCGATCTTAGGCATCTTGAAACGGCAGGAGCCCAAGAAAGCTGAAGGTGTTCTCTTAAGCAGTTCGATTCCGGTCTCATCATCCAGATATTCACCCAGATCGATCATTCTATCCTCTAAAAATCCTTCGATACCGTGTACCATACCGTAAATCTTCTTAACACCTAACTTCTTAGCCGCAGCATATACACCTGCAACGGAAGAGTTGATAACGGCTGTAGGGCCGCCAGACTGACCAACAACAATATTTCCTTTCATTGTTACCTCTCCTTTATCTTTTCTTATTGAACTTGTCCGCATTCTACGGACACCAACACGATTATACCAAATAAATCCAGCCAGCACAAGGCAAAACAATCGATGAACCGGATTGGGGAATCAAATCCGTCCAAATTGAAATTAATTTGAATTTCAATGGAAAAAGTGTTACACTCTTTATAATAAACCTACAAACGTTATGATGTTTTTGTTGTGGGATTTCATGTTAAAAGGGGGACTTTATGAGCGATTATATTTTAAGTTGTTGTTCGACGGCGGATTTGACGGAGGAGCATTTCCTGAAACGCAATATCTCCTACATCTGCTTCCACTATGAACTGGACGGTGTACAGTACATGGACGATCTGGGCAAGTCAATGCCTTTCGATCAATTCTATGCAGCCATGACAAACGGGGCAGACACCAAGACATCACAGATAAATGTGGACGAATTTATTGCATATTTTGAACCGTTTTTAAAGGAGGGAAAAGATATCCTGCACCTTTCTTTGTCCTCCGGTATCTCCGGTGTAGTGAACTCCGCCATGGTGGCGAGAGACACTTTATCGGAAGAGTACCCTGACCGAAAAATCTATATTCTGGATTCTCTGGCAGCGTCTTCCGGCTACGGTCTTTTGATGGATAAACTTGCCGACTTAAGGGATGAGGGCATGGGAATCGACGAACTGTACAAATGGGCGGAGGCAAACCGTTTACACCTAAACCACTGGTTCTTCTCCACGGATCTGACCTTCTTTATCAAAGGCGGGCGCGTATCCAAGACCGCCGGCTTTGTCGGCGGCATGCTGAATATTTGTCCTCTGTTAAATGTGGACTATCAAGGCAGATTAATCCCGCGATATAAAATTCGCACCAAACGCAAAGTCATTCAGACAATTGTGGATAAAATGGAAGAATGTATTGAAGAAGGACGCGACTACAGCGGAAAATGCTATATTTCGCAGTCCGCATGTTACGAGGATGCCAGAGCGGTGGCCAACCTGATTGAGGAGCGCTTCCCCAACCTGGACGGCAAGGTTCTGATCAACAGTATCGGCACGACCATCGGGGCACATACGGGTCCCGGCACGGTTGCCGTATTCTTCTGGGGAAAAGAAAGGATTGACTAATGTAGTCAATCCTTTCTTTTTTGCATATCCCACTAAATTTCATCTATGCTTAATATTTCAAATTCATTTTTCTACATTACTGCATCAAATACACAAAATACGCCGCATAGCACACCAACATGCACAGACCGCCCATGCGTCCGAGGCGTTTGTTCTTCACGACCAGCACCCACAGAAGAACTACCGTTGCAATGCACACGATACTGTCCACGAAGAAATTTGCCGCATAGGCGACCGGCGTGATCAGCGCGGAAGTCCCGACTACGAACAGAATGTTGAAAATATTGCTGCCCACGATATTGCCCACCGCAATATCCGCCTTACCTTTAATCGCTGCTGTGGCGCTTGTCACAAGCTCGGGAAGCGATGTTCCGAACGCCACGATGGTAAGACCGATCAGTCTCTCACTCATGCCGAAGATACGAGCCAGTGCCGTCGCCGCATCTACCGCCACATCCGAACCGATTACGATCATGACGGCTCCCACGATAATCAGGACAATCATCTTCCAGACAGGCATCGGTTTACTCTCATCCTCTGCCTCATCAGACGTATCATTTCCCTTTTTCGCCATACGGAGCAAATATACCATATAGCACAGGAGCAATCCCCAAAGGATGAGACCGTCAGTGCGGCCTACTATCCGGTCCGTGTATCCGATTCCCATCAGAAGCGCCGACACCGCAATCACAAACGGGAGTTCATACCTCACCGTGGACTTCTGAACCGCAATGGGCTTGATAACCGATGTAATACCCAGAATCAAGAGCACATTCATGATATTGCTGCCCACGATATTGCCGATGGTAATCTCCGCACTTCCCTTCAAAGCCGCGGACACGCTGACCGCCGCCTCCGGCAAAGACGTCCCAATTGCCACAATCGTCAGACCGATGACAAGCTGCGGGATTCCGAACTTCTCCGCCACCTTGCTTGCACCTTCCACAAACCAATCCGCACCCTTGACTAAAAGCACAAAGCCGAGTGCCAATAACGCCAACTGTATTATTACTTCCATTTTCCCCTCCGTTCCGTCAAAAAATATCATAAGTATGTACTGTTGTCAAGTGCTCCGTAATTTGATACCATAAAAAACAAACAGAGGAGAATACCAATGAGAACGTCCGGCAAAACACTATGGAAATTACTTTCTATACTTATCATATTATTGGCGCTGAACATCCGCATAACAAACGCCTTATTGTATTCCAAGGGCATCGAAGTTCTGACACCGTCAGCCTGCACAGTCATACAGGTACTCTGCTTTATTCTGATTGCGTATATGAACTTTTTCCCTACGTTTACGGTTCGCAAAATCTCCACCACCCGAAACAAAATTCTGGAGGACGGTGTTTCCCTCCTGCAAATATTTCTTACCACGACAATTATTGAGACGATTTACAGCATCGCAATTCTTATTGTTTACGGTACTGCTTTTTTTATCGTGGGCGTTCCCTCCGTTCCCGATCCGGATTCCGGTTTTTCCTTCCTTGCGGGGGAATATATCATTCTTCTCGTTTGGCATCTGGCCATCGCTTTTCTGGTGGAACTTGTCCTGTTCTGGAACGGCATCATACGTGTCTACCTGACATCCGTGCAGCTTGGCATGAAGTGGCGCGTGATCGGCATTATCTGCGGCTGGATTCCCATTGCACAGATCTATGCGCTGTGTAAGATCATCCGCATTGCAGGCAACGAAGTAATCTATGAGAATGAAAAGTATCTTCTGAATCAGATACGCGCCGAGAATGAGGAATGTCGGACGCGCTACCCGATTCTTCTCGTCCACGGCGTATTCTTCCGCGACTTCCGCTTCTTCAACTACTGGGGAAGGATTCCCGCCGAACTTAAGAAGAACGGCGCAACTGTCTTCTACGGCAATCAACAGTCCGCCGCCTCCGTCGAAAAGTGCGGAGAAGAATTGACAGAGAGGATCAAACAGATTGTGCAAGAGACGGGCTGCGAAAAGGTCAACATTATCGCCCACTCCAAAGGCGGACTGGACAGCCGTTATGCGATTTCCGCATGCGGGGCGGCCGACTATGTGGCAACCCTTACCACCGTCAACACACCCCACAACGGATGTATTTTCGCGGACCATCTGCTCAATAAAATCCCGGAGAAAGTGTGTTGTAACGTGGCTTCCAAGTACAATGCCGCGCTGTCGAAGTTCGGCGATTCCGATCCCAATTTCATGGAAGCCGTACAGGACCTGACCGCATCCTCATGCGCCCGCCTGAATACGATGCTGCCCGACAGTCCGCAAGTATACTATCAGAGCGTGGGCACTAAAATGGCCCGTGCATCCGGCGGAAGATTCCCACTCAATATGGCTTATCCCATGGTAAAGCATTTCGACGGCGACAATGACGGGCTGGTGTCCGTTGACAGTATGAAGTGGGGCAGTAACTTCATCTGCCTGACCGTTCCTGAGGGCAGGGGCATATCCCACGGCGACATGATCGATCTAAACCGCGAGAATATCCCGGGTTTCGATGTGCGGGAGTTCTATGTGGGACTGGTACGCGACTTAAAAGAGATGGGATATTGATGAGGTCTCATGAGAACCGTGAAAAAAGAGCCGTCGATTATGACGGCTCTGTGTCTTTGACCTGTATTTTATTATCTATTGGCTTACGATTATATTACTCGCCCTTAAGTTTACCGTGATGCCGCTGTTTAGACTCGTACATCTTGCTGTCACTATCCTTGATGAAGGCGTCAACATCCGATATACTGCCATCTGTCACAGCCGTACCTACGCTGAGTGAAAGCTTCAATCCCTCCGCCGCAAATGTATCTTCTATGGTTTTCTCCAACCGTGTGCAAAGCTCTTCCAATTCATCCTGCGAAAGCATTCTATTAATGATCATGGCATACTCATCGCCGCCAAGCCTTGCCGTCACATTGTCATCGCAGCTGTCTTTCAGAATTTGTGCCGTCTTTTTCAGCACATAATCGCCCTTGTCGTGACCATACTTATCGTTTATTTCCTTGAAATAATCTAAATCCATATACAGAAGCGTCATCGGACTATGGGCATGCTCACTTACATAATCATAGAAATATCTTCTGTTAAATATACCCGTAAGGCTGTCCGTTGTAGCCGCCTCAATAATACGTTTTTCATAATTACGCTGAGCTGTCATATCACGGAAAAGGCAGAAGTAACCTGTTATCGTATCAAAGTAATCCCAGATTTCCTGTTCCGTAACGATATAGGAAAACTCGCTGCCGTTTCTATCCATTGTGTATTCCTGCGCAGCATAGT
>JAFLTD010000052.1 GCA_022510625.1 Lachnospiraceae bacterium | reverse complement strand
TTTTCATCTTTACTATTTTTATCTTATTCGCATCTATATCAAATAATACCTGAATCGCCTCGATTAAATTTTCTTGTACATTTTGCGTCTGAACACCCTGTGCAATCACCACCACACCCTCCACCGAGGGAGATATCGTCTTGATCACATAAGGCACGTTCTGTCCCTTGTCATCCACTGTGTATATAGTGCTCTTCTCTATCCTGCTGTCCCTGATCGTGCGGCTGCCTCCCGCCGCATCCGTCTCCTCTGTATTGGAATACTCCTCAGGACCGTCTTTCTCTACAATCTTGTGTTCGGACTCCTTCAAGGTAATCAGCACCCTGACCCTGCCGACCCCGTCCACATATCTGAGCGCATCCTCCAGCCTCTCCTCCCAATATCCCGCATAATCGGCAGCTTCATCTTCAGTCTCCGGGTATACATCATCGGTATTTACCGTTGTATGATTATCGATTGTATCACTGATTATGTTCGATATATTGGACTTTGAGTCGTTCTGTCTGACAGGCAGTGCAATCACACAGAGCAGGACTCCCACCAATATAATAATCAGGCATTGGTCTTTCTCGAGTTTTTTTCCACCGGTCAGCTTTTCCAACAGTTTCTTACCACTCTCCATGATATGCCACCTCCACTCTGTCCTCGGCGATACCCAGTGCCTGCGCAAACAAGTGTTGATATGTCTGTGTCTTAGCATCCCGGTCCGCATTCCGGCTCTCCTGCTCCATCACATCGGTCCGGGCTCCATTCCCCACTGTGATCTCCTCTATCCGGATGACCGCCTCACCCGGTGTATCCTGACCGCTTGTATCCGATAAAGCGGATGCCTCACTTCTCTGCAACGTGACCTTGACACGACGAAAATTCCAACTGCGGTCTCCAGTATCCGTCCCCATCCCTAAATTACCGCTCATTTGTTCCAGATCAATCTCCACGTCCGCGACCTCACAACCATCATCCGAGACAATATCATTCATCCTGGACTTTACCTCTTCCTCGATCTGCTGCAGCACCATTGCCTCAACGGGACCGGGAGCGGACGGCACAGCCTGCCACACCTGCTTCTGCTCCTCTATCCGCTCCACCATCCCTTCGATCTCATCCTGCCACTTTTCGATAAAATCTCCGGAAGACGATACAAACGGACTGATAAACTGCAGCAATATCAAAACACCTGCTATTATTTTCATATACCTTTCATACTGTTTCCCTGATGCGAGGTGGATCACAGTCTGTGCCACGATCATAAATACGCCGATTCGGCGAATATTTTCAATCATACCCAACGTCACATCCCTCCGTTCGTCGTATAGGCTATGATCGCAATCTGAATGACAAACATGCTGATGGAGGACAGCGCCAATTTCAAGAGCATAATATTGCCGTCTCCCACTCGGTTAGCGCAGTTGGTCATCCGCTTATCGCTGACAATACCGATCAGAGCGGCACTGATTTTGATTGCCGCAGTGACCAGCGTAAGCTTCACCACCGGTATACAGCACAATACGATCAGCACCAGCGTGATATACAACCCTATACTGTTCTTGACAAGCACGGCCGACCCGATCACCATCTCGAACATTCCCTCCGTCAGTCCTCCGATTCCCGGTATAGCTGACATTACTTTCTTGAACGCGGCGTATTGGAGGGAATCTATAACAGGTGATATCATTGATTGCAGCATACTGAATCCGGTTATGATACCCAGCGTGAACTTAATAGTGACACTGATTACTTTGCTCAGCAATTCCAGAAGCAGTGTGAGCTTTTCTTCCATCCATATGCCGTTGATGATTGTCAGCAGCATATAGCCGTACACCACAGGCAGAAGAACCGACAGATAGCCCCACTCGATAAGATAGACAACAAACAACAATATTTGATAGTAAACGGATGCCGACGCCACACCGGAGGCACTGCCGACCGCAATCATATAGGTAGGAATATACAGTTTCATAAAAGTAGTGACTGTCTCCAGGATTTCCCTGACGATAGAAACTGCACCGACGAACGAGTTGAGAAGCACGGCAATCATGAGAAGATATACGAAATAGAAGGCAATATCGGACACTTGGTGATTCTGAAACAAATCCGCAAAGTTGACGAATAGTGCCGCTATGATTCCAAGCACAAGGATTGTGATAAAAAGTGCCTTGATCTCCCCTGTCTGCGAATTTATTACACCTGTTATTCCATGTCCCAATTCTTTTACGGCATCCAATAATCTTCCCTGCAAAATGAGACTCATAACCGTCTCCCCGTCAAAAGTATACTCCGGGAACAGCCGCCGGAAATCTATTGCAGCCGCATCCATTCCCATCTCTTCCCAGAACAGTCCGTTCTCCTCAATTCCCAAGTTTTCTTCACCTTCCCGCCATTCCATTCCGCCGTTCTATCCGGCAATTGACTGTATACTCTCAAGCAAAGCCATCAGGACGGGCATTCCCGTCAACAAAATATAGAGTTTGCCGATCATCTCAACTTGTCCCGCAATACCGCTGTAACCCGCATCTTTACAAATACCTGCGCAAAACTCGCACGCATAAGTGGCTCCGACCGCTTTTAAGAGCACCGTTAAATAGCTGTAACTGTCTTTCAGATATGTGCGAAGCTGCCCTATTGCGGACAAGATTCCCGAAAAATACTGCACGCCAAACCCCAAAACCACCAGGCATACCGCAATGCCGATATATATTCCGTATTCTGCCTTATAGCTTTTAAGCGGAACCGCAAGCAAAACCCCGACGATACCCACCAGTCCGATTTTAATCATCTCCACAGCACTTTCCCCCATACCTTGTTACAAGGTAAATAAATCCTGAACCATTACAAGCAGATCATAAATATACGGGATGATCCATGTTAAAACTAGAATTAATCCAGCCAAACTAATCAAAAAAGCGTGTTCTTCTCTGCCACTATGTTTTAAAACCTGATTTAATATTGTTACCAAGATGCCGACCGCTGCTATCCTGAAAATAAGACTTATGCCCATTTATCCTCCTTATCCACTCCCGCTACAACAGCAGGATCGTCAGGAATACTCCCATTAGTACACTTACACTGAGTATCATTCTCGCCCTGTTATCGTAAGCGTCCTCCGCTTTCCTGCACTGCCTGACGAGATATTCCATAGATTGTCCAATGCTCTTCGCCTGCAGTTTTTCCTCCTGTATACCCAAATTCTGCGGCAGATTCCTGAGAATATCCTTCTCTTCCTCCGACAGCGGAGCGTGATGCAGGCACTGTCCCATCTGCTGACCCCAGATCTGTTCCAGGGAGATGCCACTCCCCTGATTCATTTGTTCATATATCTTCTTGAAATACGGTTGATAAAGTACATTACAGTATTCCGACAATGTCAGGCATATCTGCGGCAGCGTGCGCTTGCCATAGCTGATCTCATCCTGAATTCTCTTGATAATACGGATCATCTCCCTTAGATGCTGCACTCTGCTTCGCTCCTCTGTGATCCGGTTTATGCCCCATCCGGTACACCCCACCAGAATACAGACTATTCCCACTAGTTTAAACATCTGACTCCTTCTCCCGTATAGACACCCTCCACCTCGCAGTTCCCGTTTTTTCTCGTGAGAACCACATATCGATCAAACAGCTTGTCTGCAATAACGCCGGACATAAACTTTTTGTATTTTACTTCCTCCAGAGAGCTTCCATGTATCGTCGCAAACAACTTGCATCCGCAGCCGCTTGCCGTCCGCAAAGCCTGTACGTCACCGTCGCTGCCCAGTTCATCTACGGCGAGCACCCGGGGTGCCATGGCACGGATCAGCATCATCATACCTTCCGTCTTGGGACAGCCGTCCAGCACATCCGTGCGGATCCCCACATCGTTCTGTGCTATTCCAAGGTAGCTGCCTGCAATTTCCGACCGCTCATCCACAACGCTGACATTGACTCCCCTACCATAGCTGTTACCGTTGGACACATTTCTGACCAAATCACGCAGCATGGTAGTCTTGCCACACCCGGGTGGTGAAATCAGCAGCGTATTGTACGGTTCGCCCTTATCGTCGTACAGTCCGGGAAGCAGCGGATCGGATACCCCCTTGATCTCATGGGCAATACGGATATTTAAATAACGTATGTATTTTAAATTCCTCACCTGATTACGGTCTTCCATAATAACCTGTCCCGAGAGCCCGATCCTGTGCCCGCCCGGTATTGTCATAAACCCCTGTCTGATCTCATCCGTAAAAGCATAGATGGAGTAGTGGCATACATGTGTGAGGATTGCCTCCAGTTCCTTCTCGCCGCTATATGAAGCGTATGACATATCCTGCGTAAATCCGCCCTCCTTAGACAGGAACCACTCCTTGTTGTCCATGAGTACCGTGACCGGCTGATTGGCACGCAGACGGATTTCCTGAAGCCGATCCGCCTGCTCTGCCACCTGCCCCCACTCAGAGCGCATATAATCCGGAAAAATATGTAAGAGTTCTTCCTTCCTCGTCTCCCTCGCCCCCTTATCTCAATATATGATATGTTGTCCAAGTTATGACTGAATGCATAAAAAAAGGAAGCGTCCACGCCTCCTATGTGCTGTGCGTCCGCCTCCAATCCATTATTTCTTCTAATCTTTTCTTGACCTTAGCCTCTTCACCCTGTTCGGTCGGATAATAATATCGACACCCTCGCTTGGACTCCGGCAGACATTCCATATCCGTCAGTTTATCCTCCGCATTATGTGCATATTGGTATCCGTCCCCATAACCCAGATCTTTCATCAATTGCGTCGGTGCATTGCGCAGCTGCTGCGGGACCGGCTCCGCATTCTCCGTCCGCAGATCGTGCTTACATTGTTCACACGCCTCGTAGAGGGCATTGGACTTGGGCGCCATCGCAAGATAGGTAACCGCGTGGGTCAGGTGAACATCACATTCCGGTACTCCCAAGAAATGACAGGCCTGATAAGCCGCCACCGCCAAAGGGAGTGCGTGACTGTCCGCCATACCCACATCCTCACTGGCAAAGCGGATCAATCTTCTTGCAATATAAAGGGGATTCTCCCCACCTTCCAACATTCTGAGCATCCAGTAGACCGCAGCGTCCGGATCACTGTTGCGCATGGATTTATGCAGGGCGGAGATGAGATTATAGTGCTCTTCTCCCGATTTATCGTAGAGAAGGGACTTACGATTGATACATTGAAAAAGTCCCTCATCCGTAACCGCAATGCTTCCGTCCGGCTTAATCTCACCGTTTAAAATCGCCATCTCCAGAGTATTCAGAGCCGTTCTGGCATCTCCGTTTGCAAAAACAGCAATCGCCTGCAGCTGCTTCTCGTTCATCTCTATCTTCTGCCCGGCAAATCCTGACGGGCTGTGCAGCGCATTCTGTAATAGCCGTATAAGATCCCTTTCTTCCAATGCTTTCAGGACAAATACCCTGCACCTGGACAAAAGCGCCGCATTTACTTCAAAAGAAGGATTCTCTGTCGTGGCGCCGATCAGGACGATGCTACCCTTCTCCACATAGGGCAGGAAAGCATCCTGCTGAGCCTTGTTGAAGCGATGGATCTCATCCACGAACAAAACGGTGCGTACTCCCATCTTCCGACTGAGTTCAGCCCGGCTCATCACATCTTTTATTTCTTTGATACCGCTTGTCACCGCGCTGAAATTAATAAATTCAGCCTTCGTTCTCCCCGCTATGATGCTTGCGAGCGTGGTTTTGCCGACTCCCGGCGGTCCCCAGAATATCATGGAAGATATCTGATCCTTCTCGATAATCTGTCTGAGCATCTTCCCCTGCCCGAGCAGATGCTCCTGCCCGACAAAATCTTCAAGCTTCTGCGGACGGATACGGCTCGCGAGAGGAATTGTTGCTTCCCTGTTATCAAACAATGTGATTTGTTCCATACATTCTCCAATCAGACCAATGTTTTCTATATTGTACCAAACATTTGTTCTGTTTTCAACCCTGCAGAATTATTTTGACAGGAGAATTCTGTCGTTATCCATCTGTTTTCCTGCCCTGTCCTGAAATTGTCTGAGCAAATCATCTATACTCAAGCCTTCTCTCTCTTCGCCCTGTACGTCAAAAACAATACTGCCGCCGTCCATCATCAGCGTGCGATTGCCCAATTCCAATGCCTGATGCATATTGTGTGTCACCATAAGGCAAGTAATCTTTTGCTCCGCAACAATTCTGCGTGTCAGCTGCAGCACCTTCTTTGCCGTGGCAGGATCAAGTGCTGCCGTATGTTCGTCAAGGAGCAGGATCTTAGGAGTGACCATGGTCGCCATCAGCAGCGTCAATGCCTGTCTTTGGCCGCCGGACAAAAGCCCTACCGGCTGTTTCATGCGATCTTCCAAACCCATATCAAGCTGGGCAAGATACTCCCGAAACAACTGCTTTTCTTTGCCGCTTATCCGGCTGAAAAAAGCATGGGATGCGGTGGATGCCCGCAGATAGGCCAATGCCATATTTTCCTCGATTGTCATATGCGGCGCCGTGCCCTTTAGCGGGTCCTGAAAAAGATGTCCGATTTCTTTACTCCTGACATGCTCTTTACGGTAGGTGATGTCCTCGCCGGCCAGAATGATCTTCCCCTCATCTATATAGAACGAACCTGTTATCGCATTAAATAATGTAGACTTTCCGGCGCCGTTACTGCCCACGATGGTGGCAAAATCTCCGTCCGCAAGCTCCAGATTCACACTATCCAGCGCTTTCTTCTCATTTACCGTACCCGGGTTAAATGTCTTGGATACTCTCTTCAGTGTCAGCATGCCTCGTCACCATCCTCTCTGCGGATACGAACCGGAAGTCTGTGCGCCTTGTAGAATGCCGCCTTATCTTTCATATAGGGGAAGGCTATCGCAAATGCTACGATCAGCGCAGAAACCAGTTTCAGGCATTCTGCCGGAACGCTCATGCGAAGTGCAATGGCTACAATAAAGCGATACAGGCAGCTGCCCAGAATGACGCCCACTACCTTTTTGAACATTCCACCCTTACCGATCAACGTCTCACCAATGATCAAACTGGCCAGCGCGATAGTCACCATACCCGTACCGAGATTGATATCGCAGGATTTCTGATACTGTGCCAGAACCGCGCCCGACAGCGCTGTCATGGAATTGGCCACACACAATCCTACCGTAATGGTAAAAATCGGATTGATGCTGGAAGCCCGCACCATATATTCGTTATCCCCCGTAGCACGGATCGACAGACCGAGCCGCGTGTTGAGAAACCACGCAATAATAACACCTATTATTAATACAATGGCCGCCACGATAAATATTTTATACCAGTTTGTATACCAGCCTGCCCCGGATACTTCCTTCGCCAGCGTGAATATCGTATCACAGCCGAAAAGATTCACATTGGAAGAGAAATCCATAACCGCAATGTTAATGGTATATAATCCCGTATTTACAATAATACCGGCAAGAATGGACGGTACGCCCATCCTTGTCTGTAGAAATGCGGTCACAAATCCTGAACATATTCCGGCGGCCATAGCTGCCGGAAACGCCAGAAACGGATGTCCTGCCACGGTCACTACCGCGCCCACGGAGCAGCCCAATGTAAAGCAGCCGTCCGTAGACAAATCAGCTATATTTAAAATACTGAACGAAATAAACAATGCCAACGCCACCAGTGAATAGATACATCCCAATTCCAGTGCGCTCTGCACAATCGATAATGTGAATATAGATCCCATGAAAACCTCTTTCTGCTTTGCTCTTACTCGAATTCCTCTGCCGTAGTGATTTCTTTCAACTCATCACACATATCTGCAAACATGCTGTAATCCAGTCCGATTGCCTGTGCAGTCTCCGTATTCACCGTCGCAATACCGTTATCCAGCATGACTACCGCCGTCGATGCCGGATTTGCTCCGTTGACCAGAATCTCCACCACCATATCGGCCGTAGCTGTTCCCAATTCCTCATAGTTTACACCGTATCCAAGGAAAGCACCGTTCAGCGCAAAAGAATCCGCACCGCCGTAATGCGGCACACCGGCATCAATAAACTTCTCGTAGATTGCCAGCTCCGCTGTCATAACCGTGTTGTCCGTAGGTGTAAACACCGCTTCAACACCGCTCGCGATCAGCGCATCCGCCGCGAGGGAAACCTCATCGTTCGTGGTACCTGTCTTCTCCACAACTTCCACGCCCTTGGCTGCACAGTATGCCTTGGCCGTCTCTACCGGAACTTTAGAAGAATCCTCACTCTTGCTGTACAAAAGACCCAGCTTCGTGATACCCGGATTCGCCGCAAAGATCAAATCCATAACCGCTTCCGTGTTCAGGGCATCCGAAGTACCCGTGATATTGGAACCGGGAGCGTTTAAGCTTGCAACAAGGCCTGATCCCTCGGGATCCGATACCGCCGAGAATACAACCGGAATCTGATTATCCTCTGTCGCGCTCTGCATGATCATCGCCGCCGGTGTCGCAATCGGTACGATCACATCCACCTCAGATGCGATAAGCTCGGATGCGATCTGGTTCAAAGTCGTGGCATCCGCCTGACCGTTGTAAGTATAATCCTTATAGTTAAAGGTAACCCCAAACTCCGCAGCCTTAGCGTCCAGTTCTTTCTCGATTGCCGACTCGATTTGATTGAGGGAGGCATCGTCCACGAACTGCACGATGCCAACTTTGTATGTTTTGCCATCTGCAGTGTTGTCTCCGTCAGATCCACAACCCGCAAGCGCAGCGGCAATCATGGATGCTGTCATCAGTAATGCCAATGTTCTCTTTTTCATAATTTTCCTCCATTCCGAAGCATAAGCCTCATAACCTTTATTGTTTTATTCATTGTTTTACTGTGAATAGGCAGGT
This sequence comes from Lachnospiraceae bacterium, assembly GCA_022510625.1. GTDB lineage: Bacteria > Bacillota > Clostridia > Lachnospirales > Lachnospiraceae > UBA3282. The sequence goes on along the minus strand of JAFLTD010000052.1, from coordinate 13,070 downwards.
TTGAAATACTTCGTATTTCAAACTCGCGTTGCTCGTCATAAGCCGTTCAAGCTTCACTTACATGCAAGCATGACGTGCAAGCTTTCCCGTCTTCTGACTCTGCCTATTCGCGCAAAAAACCGCCCCAGATATTATCTGAGACGGTAATAAACAAAGTTATTATCGCGGTACCACTCAACTTGACACATCATAAGATGCTGTCCTCTCTCTTCATATACAGACGTATTCAATCAATATATGCCGCATGGATAACGGGTACGGTTCCCGCCGACTCCTACTGTTATTTCAGGTCAGCCTCGAAAGTCCATTCAAAACAGTCTCTGTACCGCATCCCACCAACCACGGCTCTCTGTGACAGCATCCTTGTTCCTACTACTCTTTCTCACAGGTTTATTTCTCAATGAAAATATTAACGAAAAAATACATTTTTTATACAATAATCTATCTAAATAGAATTGTCAATACTTAAATTATGCAAAATTCAGCCAAAGTTTCCGATAAAATACTTTTTTCCCAATAGAATCCTGCATGATTTCATAAAAATAATTATAAAAGCCCTAGAAATTTCTCTATAAAAAGGTTAGAATACATCTAGTGCACTGTTGCAATCACCCGGTGTACGCACTGATCATGAGGGGATGGATTAGATGAAACTTGACATGCACTGTCACACAAAAGAAGGTTCTCCGGACGGCAAGCTCGGTTTACTGGAAAATATAGAGATTTTGAAACAAAAAGGCTATCACGGTATGCTGATCTCGGATCACGATTCCTATAAAGCACACCGCTATTATCAGAAACTCACCGATAAACCCGAAGATTTCGTTGTACTTAAAGGGATAGAGTACGACACCATCGATGCCGGACACATGCTGATCATCATGCCGTCCGATGCCAAACTACCGCTTCTCGAGCTGCGCGGTCTTCCCGTTGTGCTGCTGATCGAGATCGTCCACCACCATGGCGGTATCATAGGTCCCGCACATCCCTGCGGTGAGAAATTCTTAAGTATTTGCAGCACCCGTCGCGGCAGAGTATCCCAAAATATCTATAAGAAGTTTGATTTTGTCGAGGGGTACAATGCCTGTGAGGACGCAGATTCCAACATACGCGCCATGCAGCTTGCCGAGGAGTATCATCTGCCCTGTTTCGGCGGCAGTGACTCCCACAAACCGGACAGCGCAGGACTGGGTTACACAATCCTACAGGAAAATATCACTAACGAGACTGATCTGATCAACTATATACACTCCGGCAAGCCGACCATAGCGGGCGGTGTCCACTACGAACATACGACTAAGGCAAAGCTTGGCAAAGTCAACAATGTACTTGTGTACTCCTTCTGGTTCTACAATAAGGCTATGGCACTGTTTCGCCGTAAAGCGAGAAACATAGAACTGGTAGAAAATCAGATTATTGAATCATTCCGCGCCAAACGGCGCCCAAAAACCAAATATATCGCAATCGACCGGGATACAGAGTAGACATGCTCCCATCCGTTTTTGATAACTCATGTTATTCTTTCTTGCCGTCGGCGATATCTTTCAGTTCGTCCAAGGCATTCTTGAATTTCGGCGAAACCATGGTCGGATTATTGCGGATCATATCCAGTTCATAGAAATCCAACATCTCATTGTAATCGTTCTGCGGGTCGGGATAGTTGCTGAACTTGCCCCGCAGTTCCGCAATCTCTTCCCTGATTGCCTCCCCGTAAGCCGACGGCATTGACTGAATACTCTCTTTCAATCTCGCAAACCGCTGTTTCAGCCCGACACGCAATTCAGCCATACTGGGGTCTCTCTCTTGCTTTTTCTGTTCCTTTTCCTCACTATTGAACGCAATAATAATATCCAAACGACGCTGCATGCGCTCCATCTCGTCCTTGAATCTCTGTATCTTAACAAGAACATCCCGAATATCAAGCGCCGCCTTGAAAGACAACGTGAAATCTATCACAATGTAGACCGTGATCAGCACGGTCACATAGTACAACGTCTTACCCGGCACGCTACGTATAAATCGATCGATGGGCCAATGCAGCACCCTCGTCATAAGAACCGTAAAAAACCCCCATGTAAGCGTAGATCTGAGGCATATCTGCCCCTGAAAATTAAAGGGTCTGTTGGAGTAATCCCAGTAACGCATGTTAAAGAGCAGTTCCATAGTAACACCTGTTATATATTCCAATACCGTAGCGCCGATGCAGCCCGCCACGTAGGTGAGCACGATGTTGTCCCGAAAAGGCATGGAGACCACAAACATCATGGTTGCGCCGCTTCCGTACAGCGGCAGGAAAGGTCCCCTTATAAATCCTCTGTTGATCCATTTCTTTGATTTGAGAGACACAAATGCCGACTCAAAGCACCATCCCAGAAAGCAGTAAGTATAGAAAACAAACAGCCATTCAAATGCTTTATAATGAAACATACTCTTATCTCCCTCTACTCTGTCTGTACTTTACACTGTAGTTTATACGCTTTTGTGCAAATTTATGTAAACCAAATTATCGATAGATTTCCACACAAACCCGCGTCTTTCCTTTGCGGGTCTCTCCCTGCTCACCGATATAAGTGAATCTGCCGAATCCTCTCGCCGTAACCGCGTCACCGTCTTTAAGCGCGTAACTGTTATTCTCGGTCAGACGCCCGTTCACATACACACGCCCGGCTCTGAACAATTCCAGACTGCGGCTCCTCGCAATATTGTATACTTTCGATACGACGGTGTCAATTCTGGCGGAAGAAACCGACAAGAATATTTCTTCTGTGACCGGTGAGTGCAGATAATCCACCGCCTCAGTCACAGCGCATTTAACATGCGTGTGCCGAACCTGCTCCAGATGCTCCGTCAGATAAGTAGAAATGCTCTCCTGACAAAACACGAGTGCCGCCTTATCCTGCACAAAAATATCTCCCACCGTACTCCTCTCAATTCCGAGATTCATGATTGCACCGAGAAAGTCCCGATGTGTCAGCTGTTCGGCAAATTTCGGCGTCAACGGCTCCACCTTCAGACACTGAATGGGGTACGGTTCCTCATAGCCGAGGATATCCGGTGAGCCGAACCTTATAATTTTGCGCTCGCACAACGGATTGCCGCCCTCCATGCCATATCCCGCATACTCGACAGCCCTCTGTATTTCGTAGAATGCCTGCTGCTCCGACAGCCCCAGAAACGGCGTAAAAGTATAGATGCCGTGACTGTACGACCTCTCCGCCAATTCCAGCATCCTTTTTTTCAAATGTTGTATCTCTTTATCGTCTGCCATATTTTCTTTCCGATCACTTAAAAAAGAGTTGGCTTGACAGCCAACCCTAAACAAAACTGATAACCGTCTCCTTGGGAGCCTTGGTCTGCTCCACACTGATTGCATGCAGAACCGGACCTTCCCCCTGATAATCCGCGAAATATTCTCTCGACACCTTGGCGGTCACCTTCACCCACTGCTGATCGGTCAGTTTATCGGCCTTATCATACTCACAGGCAAAGCCGAGAAATGCCATATCGTCCGCACAGCAGGTCATCGCCATCCTGCCCGGAACAAAATAACCTTTCGGAAAAGTCCGTGGTTTCAAAACCATACCCGTAAATTGGACTGTCTTGTCCTCGTAGCGATCCAAATTATCAAGCGAATCCAGATACCAGATTCCGTATCCCTCATTGTTCAATTCAATAACAGGTGCATTTAAATCATACGGCAGATCCTCCTCCATGATCGTGTTGATTTCCCCGTTTGCATCCTCGAACACGATCTCCGCCTTTTGATTAATTGCCTTGATATTGCGCTTATAACTGCTCAAATCCTCCACATTGTCACAGCGGTTGAAGATGATCAGTTCCGATGCCCTGATTTGCTCCGCAAGAAGGGATTTCATGTTCGTAAAATACATCGGAAACGTGGAGGCATCAATCGTGGTAATCTGCTGCTCAATCTTCCAGTGCCACGGGAGCTTCATCTCCTTATAGTTCCACATACCGTTATATTCGATGATAATACGCTCCGGCTTGTACTTTTTCTCCAGCTCGATCAGCTTAGCCGGCTGAAATTCGTCTTCATCCTCAATCAGCTCAAGATCAGTCTTGCTGAGTTGCAAAAGTTTCTCATCATACTCATTCTCGCCCTCTTCACACAGAATCAGCAGTGTCCTGCCGCCTATCTGAAAATAGGGCTGTGACAGTGTATAGGTGATAAACTCGGTTTTACCGCTCTCCAAAAATCCGTTGATCACGTAGACCGGCTTCATAGAACATCCACACCCTTCCTTTATGACTTATTTCCTAAAAAGTTCCGCCAATTTATCCTCTTTCAGTTCGGAACCGATCACGCAAAACTTGCCGGTCACATCCGGCTTTCCGTCTCTGACATTGCTCTCCTCCGGCACATAGTCAAAGTATATCCAGCCGCCGTCTGTGGCTGGAACCATTCCCTTTGCACGCAGGACAAGGCCGTATACCTCCTCCTTGTCAAGTTCTGCAAGGATATGATTGATCTCCTCTTTATCGTAAGCGGCCGGAGTCTCCAGTCCCCAGCTGGTGAAGATTTCATCCGCATGATGGTGGTGGCCGTCGTGATCATGATGATGATGCTCGTGCTCGTCATGGTCATGATGGTGATGCTCATGTTCATCGTGCTCGTGGTGGTGATGTTCGTGCTCATCATGATCATGGTGGTGATGTTCGTGCTCATCATGATCATGGTGATGATGTTCGTGCTCATCGTGGTGCGCCATCACTTCACGCATCAGTTCCGCCTCCAGATCTTTGGCGCCTTCTATGGTCTCCAGAATATCCCTGCCCTCCAGCGCATCCCACGGGGTTGTGATGATCGTCGCTTTCGCATTGTGCTCGCGGATCATCTCCACGCAGGCTGCCAGCTTATCCTCACTCATCTTATCCGTCCGGCTTAATATGATCGTCCCCGCATGCTCAATCTGGTTGATAAAGAACTCACCGAAATTCTTAATATACATCTTGCACTTGCAGGCATCAACAACCGCCACCGCACTGTTCAGTTCTACATCCCTGTCCGTCATGGCCTCCTGCACCGCCTTCATGACATCGGACAACTTGCCCACACCCGAAGGCTCGATCAGAACACGCTCCGGCGTGTACGTATCCAATACTTCGCGAAGCGAGGAGCCGAAATCGCCTACCAATGAACAGCATATACAGCCGGAATTCATCTCCTTGATCTCAATTCCCGCCTCTTTTAAGAATCCGCCGTCGATACCGATCTCGCCGAACTCATTCTCGATCAGAACTACTTTGTTATCTGCCAAAGCCTCTCCCAGCAGTTTCTTAATCAATGTCGTTTTGCCGGCACCGAGAAAACCGGAAACAATGTCAATCTTAGTCATTTAACAATACCAACCTTTCTGAAATTAATCCAAATTTAATTTCCTATCCATCACATACCACGTGAGCAGATAGAAAACCACGGAATATATCAATTCAATGATCAGCACGAACTCCCATGAGTCAAAAGGGTTCCACGAGCGAGTACGATTAATATATCCGGAAAACACATAGTATAATGTGGCCACAACCTGTTGGGCAATGTATATCGCGAAGTAAAAGGCAAAGGCAACCAGCAGCTTGTGATTGGAAGAAAGCTGTCCCAGAGAGATACAGGCCGTCACCTTAAGGACTCTCGCCAGCATGCTGACAATCACCGCGATGAACGCCATAACAACGGCAAAAGCCGATACTCTCTCGTCAATTGTCTGCGCCACCATCACCTTAAGCCCGTCGATAAAATCCGTCATAATGTCTTTCTCCGCATTGAACAGAAAGAGTATCGACACATACATCAGAAATGCACTGATCATGACCCATGCCTGACTGACAAGCACCTTGGCGATGATAATATGATGCTTATCCACCGGCAAAGTATGCAGCAGATAGCCCTGATCACCGTATGTGGAAGTATAGAACCGATAAATCAGATAAATTGCCGTACCGATCAGCGCAACGAACATGCTGAGCACATACACCGCAAGAATCATGCCCGCACTGAAAACAACTCCTTCATTACGGGAGCTCAAACCATCAAGCCTGACCGTCAAACATGCAAAAAAGGTCATCACTATGATCAGGAGATTAGTAGGCACCAACAGTTTCCAAGTGGCCTGCCACTCGTATTTCATCAATTTACCTAGCATGCGAACACCTCCCTGAAGAAACGGTCTACAGACTTGCCCTCATTGCGCCTGATCTGCTCGGCTCCCGCCTGTAATACGATATTGCCCTGTCTGATGAACACCACCTCATCCAGGATATTCTCCACATCGGAAATCAGATGGGTGGATAACAGTATTGTCGCGTTCCTGTTATAGTTCCCGACAATCGTATGTAGGATATAATCTCTGGACGCCGGATCGACACCCGCAATAGGCTCATCCAAAACATACAGATCCGCATCCCTGCTCATCACAAGAATAAGCTGTACCTTTTCTTTCGTACCCTTAGACAGATTCTTAAGTCTCTCATAGGGCTGGATCTGCAGGCGGGCCAGCATATCATACGCCCTGTCTACCTGAAAATCCGGATAGAAGTCCTGAAAATACTGTACAATATCCATAACTCTCATGCCCGGAGCCAGATAAGTCCGCTCCGGCAGATAGGAAATACTAAATTTCGTCTCCACTCCCGGTCTTAGCCCGTTGATCAGTATCTCTCCGGCAGTAGGATTCAACAATCCGTTCATAATTTTAATAAGCGTAGTCTTACCGCTGCCGTTAGGACCAAGAAGCCCTATGATCCTTCCGCGCTCCAGATTCAGATATATCTGATTGAGCGCCAGTTTGCCGCCGTAGGTCTTGGTCAATCCCATACACTGTACTATAGGTGCCATATCTTACCTCCTATATTTTCTCGTAATCATCCATATTACACAGTCTTCCCAAATCAACCGATTGTTATCTTATAATCTGCTGCAAATGTCTCACCCGCGCCGAGTGTCTGCATCCATTCGCGTTCTCGCCAATCACCCGTATAATCCTCCGCGTCACACCTGCCATACCACGGTTCAATACAGATAAAAGGTGCCTGCTTCTTAGGCGGGGACCATATGCCGAATAAAGGGGCATCAAACGTTACCGTCAGGTATTCCCTGCCGTCCGGCGCCACCAGCGAGGCTCTGTGCGCCTGATCATGCTCGATGACCAGAGCGTCCCCGTCAAACAGATACTCCGTCACCGGAAGTACGCCATTCTGCAGTTCATATGTAATCTTTTTCCCGCTGACAAGTCCGCTTTCCAGGCAGGAGGAGATCACTTTATCTCCGGTATCAAATTTAATCCTATAATCGCTCTGCTTTGTTCCCTCCACGATGGGACACAGGAACGCCGGATGTCCGCCAATGGAAAAGTACATGGTATCCTTCGCGGGATTTTTGACACGCCACTTGACGATTACTGTCATATCAGCCAGCTCGTACCCCAGCTCCAACACAAACGGATAGGGATATTTTCTCAATGTATTTTCATCGGATTCCAGCGTGAACCAGATCTCGTGGGCAACCTGACTCTTCAATTTGAATTCCATGTCTCTTGCCAGGCCGTGCTGACCCATCGGATACTCTTTACCGTCCAATCGATAGACGCCTTCTCTCACACCGCCCACCAGCGGAAACAGCACCGGTGAGGTTCTCTTCCAGTACTTCGGGTCTCCGTTCCACATATACTCCCGATCTGCTGCAACTTCTTTGAGTGATTTAAGCTCGGCGCCCATACTGTCAACCTGTATCGTAATTTTGTCGTTGCTGATCTGAAACAGTGCCATAGCATTCCTCCTTTGCCCCTTACGAAGTATTCTATCACATTTTTAGTGCGGCGTATATCACAAACCCGATTTTTTGTATACCGAAACTCCGCTCGCTACGACGAAACTTTCTCGACAATACCTGCGGATGTGCACAGCGGATGCCCCAGAACAAACGTTTCCGTGTGGTATCTGTGCCTTGGGAGCTCTTCCGTAAGCTTCTCCAGTTTCCACATCAGCCACTCCTTCATCCCCTCTTCATCTGTCCTCCTGATCCGCGTCTTCTCACCGATCTGGTAGGACTTCGTCTTGGAAAAATACGGAAGCAGTATACTTACCGTCTCGCCCCGCCTATCCACAACATACCCGTCATTCTTCTTCAGATACGCTTCCAGCGCACACTCATAGGACTCCGGCAAATGTTCCAAATGATCGCCCACGGAGGATGGATACATATGCAGAGGACGCTTGTTCTCCAAATCCTGAGCCGTATACTCCGCAAAACCGAACTCCCATACAGCCTCAAATTGCTTGTTGCGGTCTTCCCACTCATGAAAAATCTGCGCCGCCTCCTCATAGAAGCGCTCCGAGCACTTGCGTATCTCCTCCTCGCAGACCACCGTCTCCCTGCCGATCGCGTCTATCATCTTCATAAGAATCGACGACTGACGTGCCCGCGACTTGACCCACTCGATCCTAACCCCATTATCAAGCAGATACTGATAGAACTCCGCTATTCCGCTCATTCCGATTTCTAGTTTACATAATTTATGTCCAAGTAAATCGTACAGCACGACCTGGCTTTGATCGCCACCCGCACCCACTTTACAGTAACCAATCTCATCCAATGTAAACTGCTTTTCCCGGCGCATCCAGTTTACATAACTCATATTCATCTCCTCCACGACCAATTTCCTGTTAAACCACATCATGAAGAATGCCACGCCGCCCAGAAACATACAGAATAACGGCAGGTACAATGCAGCTCCGCCTCCTCTGTCAGACGGGTGAATCTGCCACATGACAAAGATAAAAAACACAAGGGCAAACACAATCACGCCGCATACAAACGTCGATTTATTTTCTCTGACCTCAAATTTAACCCCGTCTTCCCACTCCAAGTATGTGTTCATCTTTCCTCCAAACATAACATCAGTTATTTTCAATCAGTGAAAGCTGTCTCTTCCATGATTTCTTCATATGCCTCCATGATATCCGGCAGCGGCACGCCGGCAGTCTCATTCTGCAAGGTTCCTCCCGTAGTCATGCCGATCAGAAATCCCCTTCCGTCAAAGGTCCCTCCGCCCGACATACCGGCTTTGGCAAAACCGTGTCCGTACAGCATATATGCCTCGAAATCCTCTATATACAGATGTGTATCCTCCACCGTTCCCTCATAGTACTGTGCCGATTCCGTCTTCGATCCCGAATCGATTGAAAACATAAGATCCCCTTGTTCCAGTTCTGCATAGACATCCAGATCTGCACGGGCACTGCGAAGTTCCTGCAATTCCATATAATTGAACTGCCCGCTGTCCACGGTAAGAAATCCTATATCGTATTGTTTTGACACTCCCAATATCTGTGCATCTACATCATACTCTCCAAGAAAATGTACGTAGCTGTTCTTCTCATTCCAATAATCCAACACATGCTTGTTGGTAACGATCACGATCTCTTCCGGCGTCATTTCCCATATAATTCCGCTGCCATGAGCATTCCCCATTTGAACGCGGACGACACAGTTTTTTACATTTTCATATGCCAGACCGCAATCCGGTGTCTCGAGAACAGGGGTCACCAGAAAGCCGAGCTCCAGCATACCCTCATAGATATCCCGATCCGTCACCGTCTGAATCAAATGCGGCGGAAGCCCCTGTGCATGAGCCGGGAGAGACACTGTGAAAGCGACCGCAATTGACAACACTATGGAGCCTATCATGGCGGAAAATCTGAGGTGTCTCATTCGAAATGTACCTTTCCGAACATATAAATAACATGCGTAATTATATGTGCTTATTCACTATACCAAAACAGTATATATACAAAAATCTCCCCACAATGAGGGAGATTTTCATATACATAAAAACCTGTGCAATCAGTATAACTCTTTTTCTTTCCTTTTTCAAATATTATTTGCTGAAACTCACAGTCACCTTTCCGTTCGTGACAACCGCATTGATCACAATCGGAAAGTCAAAATCGTTGGTGAAAGTCAAATCCTTGGTCCCCGCCGAAATCGTGGCATCCATACCTTCCGGTATATAGCTGACTGGCAGAGAATGCGCATGTCTCTGCGTCGCCGTGATGCCGCCCTGAAGCATTGCCGCATACATGGTGGACGAAACCTGACAGATACCGCCACCCAGTCCGGGAACTTCTTGCTTGTTCACAAAAGTCGTTGCCATCACAAATCCGTTTTCGACAGTTCTGGGGCCGACGGTATCGCTGAAAGAGAACTCCTGTCCCGGCCGGACTACCGTGCCGTTGATCTTGGATGCCGCCAAGCCGATGTTTACCGCCCTGCTCTGTTTCGGATTAAAGGACGTCGTGTAAGTAGCAATCAGACTCTGCTCCGATGCGGCAGCATTTCCGTTTGCGCCGCCGGATACTGCGCTGCGGCCTTCGGCCTTACCGGTGGAAATATAATGCAGATAGTAGCTTTCGTAATCCTCCGCACCGAGTATCTGAGTAAGATCGGGATTATTCTCCATATATGCCTTCACGTCAAACTCGGCATTTCCGCGCCTGCCCTCCTGCATTCCGAAAGAAACGAAATGATCTAGGAGCGCTTTGGAATCGTTCCCGATCACCGCTCTTATATCAGAATATGTACTATAGTAGTAATCTGCATCAAACACAGCAGAATAGTCGGTCTTACCCTTCGCCTGAGCCTGCATCGGCATGATGCCGGTCAGTACAAGAGCAATTACCGTGATACAAATCAGTATGCCTTTTGACTTCTTTTTCATAATATAATCTCCTCAACGTTATCTACGCACTGTAATACTATAATACTTTTATTCTTTGTTGACAACATTTATTTCCGGAAATATGTTCTGACAATTATATTCATATCTTAATTGCATTTATCACATTTTATGTTGCAATAAAAAAATCGTGAAATTGTCGGTATCATGTCAAAAAACGACTCTTTTCTTCTCGTCCGGTATATTACTTTTCCGATAAAAGTAGGAATTGACCTGATCCCGCCATTCTTTGGCATTATACAACTGCCTGTCAAAACGTTCCCGCACCAACTCATAGGAAGCATCCGGAATCCGCCCCTTTAGGCTCTCCCATACGCGAATCATCTCTTCCACCTCCTCGACACCTTCAAAATGGCTGTCATAGATGTGCTGAATCAGTGTCTTGCCCGATTTCAACATATGGGTATAAGGCAGATGGTGAAAAAATAACAGTAGTTCTTCCGGACACTCCTCCACGCTGTTGTAACGGGAAGCATTCGGCTCATGATACTGCCGCACATAGCCGGTTCCGCTGTCCGTACGGTCCACACCCAATCCCAGATGATCGGCACGGTGATAGGTTCCCCATCTGGAATACTCGTATCCGTCCACACTGGGACCGTAATGCGTGTTCGGCGTCACCATCCAGCCGATACCCAGCGGGCTGGTGTACTTCTCATAGGTATCTCTGGAACCCATAAGCAGCTTGACAATCGAATCCTTGACTTCCCTGTCATTGGAATAGGTCATGCCTGCCCACTCCGCCGCAATCTCCTCCGCCGAGAGGGATGTAGAGAAGGCAAGCCTGCCGAAGCCATAGAAATTGGCGGCTGCCAGATCATTTCCGGTCCAGTTTTCATCATTGCCCGTATTGCTCACTGCCGCCATTCCGCACAGGCTGTTGCCAAAGGTCCGTCCGCTCACAACGTCGGCTACAGTATCTATATCCGGACGGCAATAGGTCTTAAAGTCCAAGACTTCTTTGAACAGGGGAATCAGATAGCATAGATCGATCTGTTGTCCCGTATATTCCTGCGCCGCCTGCACCTCAAGCATCTGATTGGTCCTCGTAAGTCCTCCCAAGAGCGGAGATACCGGCTCACGAATCTGAAAATCCATAGGACCGTTTTTGATTTGGAGGATTACATTGTCATGATAATCGCCGTCCATCTCGATAAAATTATCGTAACCGGCTCTCGCCCTGTCCGTCTTCGTATCCCGCCAATCCTGCGTGCAGTTGTACACAAAACATCGCCAGATAATGATCCCTCCGTGAGGTTTTACAAGATCCGCCAACATATTGGCGCCGTCCGCCTGAGTTCTGCCGTATGTAAAAGGTCCCGGTCTTCCCTCGGAGTCCGCTTTCACCAGAAATCCGCCCAAGTTGGGGATTCTGGCAAACACTTCACTGAATTTCCCTCTCCACCACGCGATGACATCCTCATTCAAAGGGTCGGCGCTGTTAAGATTCCCAAGCTCCAGCGGTGACGCATAGTTAAGACTAAGAAACAACTTGATGCCGTATCCCTCAAATATCCGGGCAATCTGTGCCACCTTATCAAAATAACGGTCTGTGATCAGCCATGTCGCCTGATCCTTGACATTCACGTTGTTGAGTACCGCCCCATTAATGCCTACACTCGCCGCCAGCCGTGCATAATCATGTGTCCGCTCGTCCACCAGCACTTCACCGTTCTCAAAAAAGAAGGAATTACCCGAATATCCGCGCTCAATACTGCCGTCCATATTGTCCCAGTGATTCAGCATCCGCAGGGGATTGTCAGGCTCGCACAGAACATTCGTCTGCATGAGGGGCTGCTCTAAAGCAATCTGTCTCAGAATATGAAAGATCCCGTACAGGACCCCCTTCTCATCCGCCGCCTCCAGCGTCAAGATCCCGTCCTGTTCCGTCAGGCGATAGCCCTCGGGCCTGATCCCCTCCGATACTCTGCGCACAGTAAAACCCGTATCCGGCAGTAAGGCTTGATCGGCTGATTTTCCATCATGCGACGGAGTACTCCATTCAATAACATGTGTAATTCCAAGCATCTTGTTAAGCCCACGCTCGAGCTCCGCCAACGCGTTTCTTAAAACAGGATGCTCCCTGTCAAATCCGCACAGCGTTGTATGCTGAAAAAGCCCGCCGTTCCCCGCATCCTGACAGGGGTTGTAAGCGAGCCAAAGCTGTGTCCATCTCTTATCTTCATCCATATCGCGTTACTCCATAATATTTTATGTAAACCAAGCAGAACGATAAGCCGGGTTATGTCGTGAATGATCATCTATCTAGGATCATCGTTGCCGATGACCTCAAGCGACCCACCTGAAAGCAGATCGGGC
>JAFLTD010000051.1 GCA_022510625.1 Lachnospiraceae bacterium | reverse complement strand
CTAATACCCTCATACCATTAGTTATTTGATAATTGGATACAATCCAGTTTCCGAACCCTTGTTTATTAACAGAGTATTTATCATGAATAGAAATTCTTGTATTCAGATTTGCTGCATTTTTATATTGTTTTTGAACTATGTCCTTATCATTAATTGCGCCCATATGCCACCTCTAAAAATTGGAATTCACACTACTTATTGGTTCCAAAAAAAGCTCGACTTCCTTATTGAATCTGTCTGCCTCTTTGTTCGCAATAAAATGGTTTCCGTGAATGATTGACAGCTTTGCATTTGAGATGTTTTCTGCAATTTCCTCTGTGTGAGTTCGTTTTATCATATCCTTTGTCCCTGCTATAACAAGTGTCGGCACTTGAATAGAACGCAACTCATCTGGTTTTATATTAGGCTCATTGACCATCAATCCCAATAACTCCATATTGTGTTTTGCTGTTTCTGATTTATTGGCGAACATCTTGGTTAATTTATATCCAAGTTCTATTGGAATTTGCACAGTCCTTTTTACCCCTTTTGCATTGAGATTTCCGCCATTCAGTATCAGCGCCATGACTTTATCAGGATGCCGCAAAGCAAATTTCAAAGCTATATTCGCTCCATCAGAGAAACCCAAAACAATCGCTTTTGAAATTTCCATCATAACCATCAATTCGTTTAAATCCTCTGCGAATTGCTCGATGGTAAAAGGTGCAGTTCCTCTTGGCGATTTTCCCTGCCCCCTTGTATCGATTGCAATCATTCTAAACTTATCAGAAAAATACTCTATCTGGTGATTGAAATAAGAACCATTTTCTCCATTCCCGTGTAAAAGAATAAACGGCTGTCCTTTCCCTCTCTCCTGATAGTATAGAGATATATCCATCCTTTTATCTCGCTTTCAAATTTTGTATGTTGTTTCAAATTATAGCATAATTCTTCAATGTGGTTCAATTTATCCGGATAAAATATAATCGAGTGAAATGTAATTGAGACAAATTAAAATATATGATTTAATCCCCTTGAGATCTTTCTTTCCTGCAGAATATTCCTTGTAGAAATCTTAAAATATTGATAGAATGAAAAAACGAGCAAGCTTGTTTATGGAGCTCGATTATGAGTATGCCTGACGACAAAATAAGGAAACCTATCGGTTAACATGAGCGAATCCTGCAGCAGACCCGGTAAACACTGCGTAAAATAAAGACGGAGTATTCAGAAAAGAGGTAACTATGTACATCATCGTCGGTCTGGGAAATCCGGACAAGAAGTATCAGAATACAAGACATAACGTCGGCTTTGACGTAATCGATGCAATTGCCGATAAGAACCACATCACGGTGGGCGAGCGCAAACACAAGGCGCTGATCGGCAAGGGAGTCGTGGGCGGACAGAAAGTTGTCTTAGTCAAGCCGCAGACATATATGAATTTGAGTGGTGAAAGTGTCAGAGAAGTCATAGACTTTTATAAGGTAGACGAAAAGAGCGAACTGATTGTGATTTCGGACGATGTCAGCCTGGATGTGGGGCAGATTCGCATTCGCAAGAAGGGCAGCGCGGGCGGACATAACGGACTCAAAAATATTATCCTGCACTTGGGACATAATGAATTTCACCGAGTGAGAATGGGTGTGGGCGAGAAGCCCGAAGGATATGATCTGGTCGATTATGTGCTCGGACATTTTCCGAAGGAAGAGCGCGAGATTATGGACGAGAGCGCCGGGCGTGCGGCGGATGCCGTTGAGATGATGATAACGGATGGCGCCGACGAGGCGATGAATCAATATAATAAGAAAATACAGCAGAGCGGAGGTTAGATGTGAAGGCTTTACTGGCTCCTTTGGAAGAACTGGGAGAATATGAAGAGATTAAGAAGATGCTTGTCAGGGAATCGGTTTCGGTGGCACTCAGCGGGTGCGTGGATTCCCAGAAGCTGCATATGATTTATGGACTCGGCGAGAGTTTTCGGTATAAGATCATTGTGACTTTCAGCGACCTTCGGGCAAAAGAACTGTATGAGGATTACAAGTTTTATGACAGAAATGTCATGTTGTATCCCGCGAAGGATCTGATTTTTTTTCAGGCGGACATCCACGGCAATCAGTTGACGATGGAGAGAATCAGGTGTCTGCGAAGGTTGATGGAGGGCAAGCCGACTACGGTCGTCACGACTTATGATGCCCTGATGGCACCGCAGGCGCCAATCGATGCGTGGACAAGGCATGTGATTCATATTGATGAGCAGAGTCAGGTGGAGGAAAATGGGCTTGCGGCTCGTCTCGTGGAATTGGGCTACGAGAAGAACTATCAGGTCGAGGCGCCGGGACAGTTCAGTATTCGCGGCGGGATTATCGATATTTTCGATCTGACTGAGGAGAACCCCTACCGAATCGAGCTGTGGGGAGAAGATGTGGAGTCCATTCGCAGTTTCGATATTCTGAGTCAGCGATCCATTGAGAAGCTTGAGTCGGTCACAATCTATCCTGCCACAGAACTAATTCTGTCGGATGATGCGCTGAGAAACGGCATCAGGAAAATACAATCGGAATGTAAGACACATGCGGCGAAGCTTAGGAAAGAGATGAAGACCGAGGAGGCGCACCGCGTCGAGATGCAGGTAAGGGAACTGGCAGAACAATTGCTGGAGCTGGGGCTGTCGCGGGGTGCGGTGAATCTGGAAAGCTATGTAAAATATTTCTATCCGGAACTGTCTGCCTTTTCGGACTGTTTTGAGCGGAGTCAGAGCTGTTTTTTTATTGAGGAGCCTCTTCGTGTCAGAGAGCATGCGTCGGCGATTGAGCTGGAATTTCGCGAGAGTATGATGCACCGTGTGGAGAAAGGCTATATTCTTCCGGGGCAGATGGATATTCTGTACAGTGCCGAGGAGACGGCAGCTGGAATCTCGCGGGGCAGAGTGGTGACACTCTCGATGATGGACGGGAAGAATCCGTTATTTAAGCCGGACAGGAAATTTGATATCCAGACGAGGAGTATGTCCTCCTACAATAACAGCTTTGAGGCACTGGTCAGAGATCTGAGTAGTTACAAGAAAAGGGGATACCGTGTTCTATTGCTCTCCGGTTCCAGAACGAGAGCGAAACGTCTGGCGGAAGACCTGCGGGATCAGGAAATCAGCGCCTTTTACAGTGAGGATCCCATGCGCGAAGTGCAGCCGGGGGAGGTTATGACCTACTACGGCAGAGTTCTTAAGGGGTTCGAGTATCCGCTCCTCAAATTCATTGTCATATCGGAGAGCGATATCTTCGGAGCGGAGAAGAAGAAAAAGAAGAAGAAAAAAATATATCAGGGGCAGAAGATCAATGATTTTAACGAACTTCGCGTGGGTGACTATGTCGTGCACGAAAGTCACGGACTCGGTATTTATCAGGGCATAGAGAAGGTGGAAGTAGAGAGAATCGTCAAGGATTATATGAAGATTTCCTATCGTGACGGCGGTATTCTCTATGTACTTGCGACCGGGCTCGATGTCATCCAGAAGTATGCGTCCGCCGAGTCCGGCAGCAAGCCGAAGCTCAATAAACTCGGAACGCAGGAGTGGAATAAGACCAAGTCCAAAGTGCGCACGGCAGTGGATGAGGTGGCGCAGGATCTGGTGGAGCTCTATGCGGTAAGGCAGCAGAGCCAGGGATTTAAGTATGGTTCGGACACTGTCTGGCAGAGGGAATTTGAGGAGATGTTTCCCTTTGAGGAGACGGAAGATCAGGTCAGCGCGATTGCGGCTACCAAAGCGGACATGGAGAGCAGCAAGATTATGGACCGCCTGATCTGCGGTGATGTGGGATACGGCAAGACGGAAGTGGCACTTCGTGCGGCTTTTAAAGCAGTGCAGGAGGGCAAACAGGTCGTGTATCTTGTGCCTACCACAATTCTGGCGCAGCAGCACTACAATACTTTTGTGCAGAGAATGAAGGATTTTCCGGTGCGTGTGGATCTGTTGTCCAGATTCCGCACCGCGGCCGAGCAGAGAAAGACAATCGCAGATTTAAGAAAAGGCATGGTGGACATTGTGATCGGCACCCACCGTGTTCTGTCCGCGGATGTGCAATATAAAGATTTGGGGCTTTTGATCATTGATGAGGAACAGCGATTCGGTGTAGCACATAAAGAAAAGATTAAAAAGTTGAAAGAGAATGTAGATGTACTGACCTTGACGGCAACTCCGATTCCGAGAACTCTGCACATGAGTCTGATTGGCATACGCGACATGAGTGTGCTGGAGGAGGCGCCGGGGGACAGACAGCCGATCCAGACATTTGTCTGCGAGTACAATGAAGAATTGGTGCGGGAAGCTATTGTCAGAGAACTTTCGAGAGAGGGGCAGGTGTACTATGTCTATAACAGAGTCAACACCATCGCCGATATATCCGCCTCAATCCAGAAACTTGTGCCGGAGGCAAACGTGGCATTCGCTCACGGACAGATGAAAGAGAGTGAGCTGGAGCGAATCATGTACGATTTCATCGACGGCGAGATCGACGTTCTGGTATCTACCACAATTATTGAGACGGGACTGGACATCTCCAACGTCAACACGATGATCATCCATGATTCCGATCAGATGGGGCTGTCGCAGCTGTATCAGCTCAGAGGGCGCGTGGGGCGTTCCAATCGCACGGCCTATGCTTTTCTCATGTATAAAAGGGATAAAATGCTCAAGGAAGTGGCGGAAAAGCGGCTGGAGGCAATCAAGGAGTTCACCGATCTCGGAAGCGGGTTTAAGATTGCCATGCGGGATTTGGAAATCCGCGGCGCGGGCAATCTGTTAGGTGCAAGGCAGCACGGACACATGCAGGCGGTGGGTTATGATCTGTACTGCAAAATGCTGAATGAGGCGGTCAAGAATTTAAAGGGTATTTCCACCATAGAAGACTTCAACACGAGTATTGATCTGGATGCAGATGCCTATATTCCGCCGTCGTATATCGTCAACGAGGTGCAGAAGCTGGATATCTACAAGCGCATCGCGGGGATCGAGAATGAGAGAGAGTGCGATGATATGCGGGAGGAGCTTCTGGACCGGTTCGGTGAGATACCCAAGTCGGCAGAGAATCTGCTGCGGATTGCACTGATTCGTTCTCATGCCCACAGACTATATATGCCGGAAGTAAAAGGCAAGGACGAGACGATCAAGTTCCTGATGCGGACGGATGCACCGATCAGGGTGGAGAATATTCCGCGCCTGTTGGAAGAGTATAATGGCAGGATGGTTTTTGATCCGAAAGGAACGCCCATGTTTAGGCTGCGCTATAAGAAGTGCGGCGTGATCGAGAAGGACGAGGAGACGCTTCTCTCATTGACAGAGACTGCACTGCACAGTATGGAAGAACTGCTGCTGGAGTAGATGAATTACAAGATAGTTTGAACATATGTCAGTGAGTGACATTTACAGATAATATGAAAGTCGTTGAAAACATAGGAGAATAAAGTACTATGATTTATCTGGATAATGCGGCGACCACCAAAACCGCACCGGAAGTCGTGGAAGCCATGATGCCGTATTTGACGGAGCATTACGGAAATGCGGGAAGTATATACAAGTTGGGCACAGAGAGCAAGAAAGCGGTTATCCGGGCGAAGGAGACAATCGCGGGGACGCTTGGTGCGGAGCCGAATGAAATCTATTTTACGGCGGGCGGATCGGAGTCCGACAACTGGGCGCTCAAGGCGGTTTACGAGGCGTATCGCGATAAAGGGAAGCACATCATCACATCCAAGATAGAGCACCACGCGGTTCTGCACACATGTGAATATCTGGAAAAGCAGGGTGCCGAGGTTACCTATCTGGATGTGGACGAGGATGGGATTGTCGATTTGGAGCAGCTTGAGAATGCGATCCGCACCGACACTATACTGATCTCCGTGATGTTTGCAAATAACGAGATCGGAACTGTTCAACCGATTAAAGAAATCGGAGAGATCGCCGCCTCACACGGCATCTTGTTCCACACCGATGCGGTACAGGCATACGGTCATCTTCCGATCAATGTAGAAGACTGCCATATTGATCTGCTCTCCGCCAGCGGGCACAAATTCAACGGACCCAAGGGCATCGGATTTCTCTATATTGGAAAAAAAGTTAAGATTCGCTCTTTCATACACGGCGGGCAGCAGGAAAGGGGCAGACGTGCGGGTACGGAGAATGTCGCCGGCATCGTCGGCATGGAGGCCGCGGTGAAGCGTGCTTACCGCATCATGGAGGAGAAGACGAAGAGAGAGGCTGAACTGAGGAATTATCTGATCGAGAGAATCATGCGGGAGATTCCGAACACCAGACTCAACGGTCACCCCGTGAAACGTTTGCCGGGCAACGTCAATGTCAGCTTTGAGTCTGTTGAAGGAGAATCCGTACTGATTATGCTGGACATGCGGGATATCTGCGCATCCAGCGGATCGGCATGCACTTCCGGCTCCCTGGACCCGTCCCATGTACTCTTAGCGCTCGGGATGTCACCCGAATTGGCGCGGGGCTCCCTGCGATTGACATTGAGTGAGGACAATACGCGGGATGAGATTGATATCGTCGTGGAGGAATTGAAGCAGATTGTGGAGAGAATACGCGAACATCGAATTTAAATAGATTTAAAAATTGCAATTAAAGAATGAGCAGCCACCTTTAGAGTCCGAAATATCGGACTCTAAATTTTATATCCTTATGCCAGAACAAAAGTTCGATAATCACTTAGAAAAGGAGATAAGGATATGAAAGGTTATGCAGTGGAAAGCGGTTATATGGGATATGTCGATGGAGAGTACATGCTGTTTGCAAGCGAAACCGACTATGCAGATTATATGGAAAAATAATATGCGCTCCCGGAAGCAAAACCTAAGAAAAGTTGTCTCACATATTGCGATACGTTTCCTTATCAAGTAAAATAGGCTATAGGAATTTTACGGAAAGGGGCATATTATGAGAAAACGGATTATGTTTCTTGGAATGATAGGGGTTGTATCAATTATAGGAGCGGGATGCGGTAAACAGGATGAGAATCAATGGGTCTACATTGACAGTTCCGAGCCGACGGCTGTAGAATCGGAGCAGCAGGAAACCGAGCAGCCTGACGAAGGGCAGACAGAATCTGACGAAGAGCAGACAGATGCAGAGCAAATAGACGCAGAGCAGACAGATGCGGAAGAGGAGCAGGCCGGTGAATCTGATATTTCAATACTGGAGCTGAACATGGAGAAACATGATGTGGACGAGGGAGTTGATTCCTCTGCAATTGAGTTTGTGGCAAATATGAAAATCGGCTGGAATCTCGGCAATACTTTTGATGCGAACGAGGATCACAACAGGGCAGATGAGATGTCTTTGGAATCTTATTGGTGCGGAATCGTCACGACCAAGGAGATGATTGACGCAATCAAGGCAGCGGGTTTTGAGACGGTTCGCATACCGGTAGCATGGCATAATCATGTGTCGGATGACGGCAGCTATACCATCAGCGAAGCATGGCTGAGCCGGGTTCAGGAAGTGGTGGATTACGCGATTGATAACGATATGTATGTCATTATCAATATTCACCATGACAATTCCACAAGTTATATGTATCCCACACGGGAGTATATAGAGCAGTCTAAGGCGTATGTCAGATCAATTTGGTCTCAGGTGGCGCCGCGGTTTGCGGATTACGATGAGCATTTGATTATGGAAGCAATGAATGAGCCGCGAATGGTAGGCACCAATTATGAGTGGTGGATCGATCTCAATAGTCAGGAGTGCGTAGAAGCGATACAGTGCATCAATGAATTGAATCAGTTGTTTGTGGACACGGTGCGTGCTTCCGGAGGCCGCAATGAGGATCGCTATCTGCTTGTGCCCGGATATGATGCATCTTTACAGGGGGCTACCAACGAGTATTTTGAACTGCCGCAGGATATCGCACAGAATCAGAATAAGGTTCTTGTGGAGGTACACGCATACACGCCGTACAACTTTGCGTTACAGCCGCCGAGTGAAGGGGGCAGTACCGACCGGTGGAGCAAGGACAGTGCAGCGAGTGTTTCCGAGATTGACAGCATGATGGATACGTTGTATGAGCAATATGTGAGGCATGGTGTAGGTGTCGTGATCGACGAGTTCGGAGCCAGGGACAAAGGCGGCAATGTTCAGGACAGAACCGATTATGCGACATACTATATAGCAGCGGCTCGCGCACGGGGCATCACATGCTGCTGGTGGGATAATAATTGCTTTGATGGTGGTGGGGAGAGGTTCGGCATATTTGACAGAAAGGAATGCCGGATAGTATATCCCGAATTGGTAGAAGGCATGATGAAGTACAGCGAGTAAAACGGACAAAGGCTGTATGAGCATCTTTTGCCCGGAACGGGCAGAAACATAATTGTCAAAACATAGGCATAGGTATATGATAGTATTGTTTGATTTTTGGGGAAATATGGAGAGACTGTGGTAAAGAAGATTGATTCGATAGCAGTGAATTATATAGACGAGGGCGAAGGTGAAATCGTGCTGCTTCTGCACGGATGGGGAGCCAACATTACACTATATGCCGGAATCATTCAGGTGCTGTCACAGAATCACCGGGTGATCGCACTTGATATGCCGGGGTTTGGCAAAACTCCCGAACCGCCTGAACCGTGGTGCGTGGATGATTATGTAGATTTTGTGATGAAATTTATTGCAGCGTTCGGCATGACGAAATTCAGTATTGTTGTGCATTCTTTCGGAGGAAGGGTCTTTTTTAAGATGAACGCCAGGGAGAATCTCCCGTTTACCATAGAGAAGGCGGTGTTGATCGACAGCGCCGGTATTTTGCCGAAGAAGAGCTTCAGTCAAAAGGTCAGCCTGCGGTGTTACAAGATCGGACGGGCGGTTATGAGCACCAAAGTGCTGCATTTTCTCTACCCGGATGCGGTGGAGAATATGAGACGCAGGCGTGGCTCGGCCGATTATAATAGTGCGACACCGACAATGCGTGCAACGTTAGTGAAAGTCGTGAACGAAGACTTGGAGCCGTTGATGCATCTGGTTAAGTGTCCTACCCTTTTGATCTGGGGAGACCGGGACACGGCGACGCCTTTATCCGATGCCAAAAGGATGGAAGAGTTGATACCGGATGCAGGACTTGTCATATGTGAGGGCGCGGGACATTTTTCTTTTGCGGAGCAGGCACCGAAGGTACATGGCGCACTGACGGCATTTTTTGCATGATAAAGAAGCACTGATAATATGAGTTGGCTGCCGGGCCGGCTCTGTAGAAATGAGACGGGAATAATACTTATGTTATATGCATTACCAATAATATGGTTTCTCATTTATGTGATGGGAACTGTCCGTTATGAACAGTATATCATGCACATGTTTCAGCAGAACTCCTATAAGCCGAGAGAATATATGGAGTGGATGCAGGTGCACAGCAATGTCGGCAGACTGCTTGGCAAATGTCTGTACGCCGTGATAGCTATCCCCTTGGTGTTAATTGGGACAAGAGGATGTATGATTGCGGCGTGCGTTATGAATATAATGACTACACTGGTCAACAAAGCGCAGCCGGCTAAGAAACCTCTTGTGTATACGAACAGAGTGAAGCGGATGCTTTTCACTACGATTCTGATTTATGCGGCGGCCGTCCTACTGTCGCTTTTGACAGGAGAATACGGCATACAAGTATGCGAAATCGCGCTGCTTGTCCTGTTTATACTGCAGCCTTTCCTGATCTTGTTGGTGAATCTGATCAACAGACCCGTTGAGAAGGGAATCGATCAACATTATATCAATGATGCTGCGCGCATTTTGCGGGAGATGCCGAATCTGACTATTGTCGGTGTGACCGGCAGCTATGGAAAGACCAGCGTAAAATATTTCTTGAGCACGCTGTTGTCGGCACAGTATAACGTGCTTCATACACCGGGGAATTACAATACCACATTGGGTGTTGTCAGGACGATTCGGGAACAGATGAAGCCATTTCACGAGATCTTTGTCTGTGAGATGGGGGCCAGGGAAGTGGGGGACATCAAGGAGATCTGCGATTTGGTGCATCCCGACTACGGTATCATCACCTCGATCGGTCCGCAGCATCTGCAGAGTTTTCATACGATTGAGAATATAATCGGTACGAAGTTTGAGCTGGCTGATGCTGTGCCTGCGGACGGCAAAGTTTTCTTAAATTACGATAACGAGTATATTCGCACACATAGGATTGATAAGAATGTCGTAAGCTATGGAACAATGGGAGATGACGTTGCATATAAAGCTTATGACATTGCTGTGTCACCGAGAGGTTCGTCTTTCAAAATGAGAGATAGAGAAGGGGATGAATACGAGTTTCATACCCGGCTGGTGGGTAATCACAATGTGCAGAATATTGCGGGCGCCATTGCGGTGGCGCATACGCTTGGGATTCCCATGGAGAAACTGCGCTATCCGGTGAAGCAGCTGGAGAGCGTGCCGCACAGGTTACAGTTGGTAAAACAGGGCAGCCGCATCCTGCTGGATGACAGTTATAATTCCAATAAGAACGGATTCAAGGCGGCGCTTGACACGCTTGCAATGTTTAAAGAACTGCGTATTCTCATGACGCCCGGTATGGTAGAACTGGGTGAGAAGCAGTACGACGAGAATAAAGAAGTAGGGGTGTATGCGGCCGATAAGTGCGATTATGCGGTGTTGGTCGGCAAGGAGCAGACACGACCGATTCAGGACGGCTTAAAGGAAGCGGGATTTGCCGGAAGCAGGATGATCGTGGTGGACACGCTGCAGGAAGCCTTTCAGATGGTCAACGCGATTCCCGATGAGAGACAGAAAGTGGTTCTGATTGAAAACGATCTGCCGGACAATTATGCATAATACACAACATATTATGAGTTGTAATGATATGTTCGGGAGTGCTGAATAATATCTTTAATAAATAAAAAAGGAAATAAGAAAATGAAAATTCGAGTAGGTGTATTCTTTGGCGGTAAGAGTGTGGAGCATGAGGTGTCCGTGATTTCCGGACTGCAGGCGTACAATTCATTTAACAGGGATAAATACAATCCCATTCCCATCTATATCACTAAAGAGAATGAGCTTTATACGGGAGAGGCAGTCGGAGACATTTCCAATTATAAGAACATTCCGGCACTTTTGCAGAAGAGTACCAGAGTTTTTTGCATGTGTGAACAGGGACAGATGCAGTTGATACAGTATCCTGTTAAGAAATTTGGCAATTCCGTCGTGGCGCAGATTGATGTCGCATTCCCCGTTGTACACGGCGCGAATGTAGAGGACGGTTCGTTACAGGGGTTTTTGCGCCATTATAACATTCCTTTTGTGGGATGTGATGTGGCGGCATCAGCCGTTACGATGGATAAATACGTGATGAAGACGGTGCTTAAGGATAACGGCATTCCGGTACTGGATTGTGTGACCTTAAATGTCAGAGAGTATGAGCGTGATGAAGACGGTGCGTACAACAAAGTAGAAAATAAAATCTCCTATCCCGTCATTGTGAAGCCTGTTAATCTCGGGTCCAGTGTGGGAATCAAGGTGGCCAAAGACCGTGAAGAGCTCAGGGAAGCATTGGAGTATGCGTTTACATTCGGGCCAAGAGTCTTGATAGAGCGTGCAATCATGAATCTGCGGGAAATTAACTGCGCGGTGTTGGGTGATTACGAACATGCACAGGCATCAGAGTGTGAGGAACCTATTTCCAGCGATGAAATTCTAAGTTATGAAGATAAATATGTCGCGGGCGCTAAAGGCGGTTCTGAAGGAATGCGCACTGCGAAAAGAGAACTGCCGGCGAATCTGACACCGGAGAAACGGGAGGAGATTCGGCAGATGGCGGTGAAGACTTTCCAGGCTTTGAATTGCAGCGGTGTATCAAGAATCGACTTTATGATCGACCGGGATACGGATCAGGCGTATGTCAACGAGATCAATCCGATTCCGGGATCGCTGGCATTCTATCTGTGGGAGGCCTTGGATAAACCGTATGCCGAACTGCTTGATGAAATGGTAGGTCTTGCGCTCAAGCGCGAGCGGGAAGAGAAGAGCATCCTCACTTCGTTCGACAGCAATATTCTGCAAAATGCGAATCTGTCGGGAGCGAAGGGCGTTAAAAAATAGGAATAATTATCCTTAATCTAAATTCTTCATTTGCATGAATATAATTCCCTGCTTTACAAATAATAGTAAAAGCATAAAGTTAAATGAAAAATTGCGTGACTGTTCAGTTACGATTGCAGATGGAGGTTATAGGATATGAAAGCAACAGGTATTGTTAGACGAATAGATGATCTCGGGCGGATTGTCATTCCGAAAGAGATACGCAGGACTTTGCGCATCAGAGAGTCGGATCCGTTGGAAATTTTTACAGACAGAGAGGGAGAAATCATACTCAAGAAGTATTCACCGATCGGGGAGATGGGAACTTTTGCGAAGCAGTATGCGGAGAGTATGGCACAGGTGTCCGGACATATTGCGATGATTTCCGACAGAGACCAGTTCATTGCGGTGGCCGGCGGTATGAAGAACATGCTGGGCAAATCGATCAGCAGGGAACTGGAAGATAAAATCAATCACAGGGAGAGTGTTGTCGCCGCAAAGGGAGACCGGAATTTTATTCAGGTCAGCAACGATGAGGATGAATTTCATCACGAAGCTATCAGTCCGATCATCTGTGAGGGAGATGTGATAGGTTCCGTGCTTTTGCTGGAGACTGATCACAAATCCAAGATGGGCGAAGTTGAGCAGAAATTGATCCAGTCTGCAGCCGGTTTTCTGGGCAGACAGATGGAGCAATAACGGATAGAGCTATCATAAAAGCGAGGCGGTTTTGATTACGGCCTCGCTTTTTGTTTAGATGAAATAATCGATTGTTTTCTCCGGTGACAAGCGTGTCTCACGATTGAACACGATTACTGCCTCACGGATGTCATAGGGACCCATTTCGTAGAAGCCTTGTGTCAGCCGATTAAGACGCTGCATGGAAACCATGCGGTTGGCTCTCTTGGGCTGTCCCGATACAAAAGTAATACCCTCATTCAGGAATTCCGGATCCAGTTGGGGATCGTCAGGTTCTGCGTAGTATGGGTCGAAGAGGTAAATATTATCACCCTCTATTCCTGTCAGCAATACATAGTGTCCCCCATCCAGAAAGAGCCTTAAAACCACAGCGCCGCCTTGTTGGAGCGCCTCTGTGATCTTGCTGTTTTGGGATAAATAGACATCCTCACCGGACAGAAATTCACAAGTAATCGGAAAGTCTTTCATCTGCCCAAACTGTGTGAGCCAGTTGCTAAGGAACATCATTGCCGAAGCGGAAGTGCCGTATTTGCCGCTCTCCCCTTTGTCGTTGTAAGAATCCAGACAGTACAGCATAATATATTTAATAATGTCGGGATAGATTACTTCCCTGTCGAAAAGATAGCGGATGGCGTTGGTAAGAGATACCGGTCCGCAATCGTATTCGCTGGATTGATAATTCAGTAAGTTTTTCATTGGGTTTTCCTTTGTTTATCGCACTAGAAAATCTAGTCGTCAAAATATTTTGCGTATTTGCCGTCGTCTGCATCAAAGAAACAGAAGCCGATGATTCCTCTCCCTGTGTGGGCGCCGATGGCACATCCCACGATGGAGATGATGGTATTTTTCGGATGAAAAGTTTCTTGAATCATATCATTCACAAAATCGAGAGAATCGTGATCCTCTCCGTGGCAGAGCGCCACCGTCTGGTTTTCCAGATGATAGCCGGTCTCTTTGGCGTAATCAATCAGATAACGCAGTGATTTCTTGCGGCCGCGAACGGTCTTAATGACTTTCAAGGCGCCGTCTTCATCCACGATCAGTACGGGTTTCATATCCAGCGTTTCCGCCAGCGTACCTTTGAATTTGGTGAGACGCCCGCCTTTGATCAGGTATGCGAGAGTCTGTACCGTGAAAACATGTTTTATATGTGAGATAAAATAATCGGCGGCCTCTATGATTTCCTCTTTGGAGGCACCCTTTTCCAACATAGCAATCAACTTGCCGGCTACAAGCCCGAATCCCGCGGAAGCGCATTTGGAATCAATGATTGTCAGATCAAAATCCGGATAGTTTTCCCGCACATTGGCAAGTGCAATATTGGCGGCGTTATAAGTCCCCGCTATTCCTGTGGAAAAGCACAGATAGATCACACTGTCGCCCGCCTGAGCATAAGGGAGAAATGCCTCCGTAAACATGGCAGGATTGATGTGATAGGTCTTTACATCGCGCTTAATATCGTCCAGTATTTGATAGAATTCTCCGGTTTGGATGGTTGAACCGTCAAAATAATCCACATTGTCGATGACCACCGGTGTGGGTATCACATGCAGTTTGTGTTGCTCTATATAGTCTTTCGGTAGGTCACTCGCCGAATCCGTGATGATGTGAAGCATATAGATTCCCCCTGACTACACCTTTTCTTATACACCATTATATATCTTACTGAAATCATAACTACTTTGCAAGAGAAATTCATTCCCAATCAGTTGACATAATGTGACATTATATAGTATAGTTATGTTGACATAATATGAAAATTATGGTAAATCACTGTGCCAAATTGCTAAAAAATATTGTCAGTTATGAAAGGATTTCAATACCAATGAGGAATAGCACACATGTGAAAACGTGGATAAAGATCGCGGCCCATCTCATGGCAGTGAGTATCATATTCAGTCAGTCCGTGGTGGGGATGGCGGCAGGGGCTAAGCTGCAGATGCCGGAAGAGAACACTCTTGTAAATCCGATGCCGATAGAAGATCTGGAAGCAGCGCAGGAGGACCTCGATGAAATTACGGAGCAGAAGAGTATTCTGGCCATTGTGTATCTGTGTGACAAATACAGTGTGAAGGAGTCTCCTTCTGTTGACAGTAGTACTGTTGTCTCGGTGGTAAGCGGACAGTCCGTACAAATTTTGGGCGTGGATTTGGATGACGAGGGAAATATATGGTACAAAGTGTTGTTGTACCAACAGGATAAAAGCTATCAAGGTTACATAGAAAAACAGTATCTGGCGACTTCGGATGAAGACTTTCTGGATTGGACCGATGAGTATGTGGAAGAGACACAGATATTGGCGGGTAAAACGAAGACAATGTCGATCACGACCCTTTCCGACTATCCGGATGTCAATCAGTTTCCGTCGTCCTATCAGAATTCGCTTTTGGCATTAAAGCAGAAGTATCCGAACTGGATTTTTGTCAAAATGGAAACGGGATTGAATTTCAACACGGCAGTATCCAACGAGTTGGGTGATAAGAGTTGGATCAGCAGTACTAAACCCGCTTCGTGGCAAAACGGAGCAGCAAAGCAATCCGGCTGGAGTTATGCATCAGAGGGAATTCTGCGCTATTATATGGATCCCCGTAACTTTTTAACAGAATCTGCCATCTTCCAGTTCGAACAGCTGACCTATAATGAGTCCTACCATACAGAAGCTGCGGTACAGGCGATTGTGGCGGGTTCCTTTATGGCGGGGGATATTCCTAACGAGAATATGACTTATGCACAGGCTTTTACGGGGATTGGAAAGGAGCTGAAAGTCAGCCCGTTCCATTTGGCTTCCAGAGTATTGCAGGAGCAGGGAACGAAGGGGATTTCTCCGCTTATTTCCGGTACATACAGTGGTTATGAAGGGTACTATAACTATTTCAATGTGGGCGCAAGCGGCAAAGATATAGAGTTGATCGTCAAAGGGCTGACCGAGGCAATGAACAGAGGTTGGAATACCAGATATAAATCTCTGTACGGCGGAGCATCGATTATCGGGCAGAATTATATTTTGAGGGGACAGGATACCCTGTATTTACAGAAGTTCAATGTTTCCTCCAACAGCACATACAATCATCAGTATATGCAGAACATTCAGGCGCCTGCATCAGAAGCGCCCGGTATACAGAAGGCATACAGCAATACGGGATCACTCAATAACAGCTTTGTATTTAAGATTCCCGTATACAGCAATATGCCTGCGTCAGCATGTGCACAGCCGGATACGACGGATAAAATTACGCTGAGTAAATCGAAAATAAGCGATCTTGCAGTGGATCAAACAGAGAAGCTGGTTCCCTATGTGAATGGTTCCAAGCCGGACAATGTAAATGATATGACTTTTACCAGCAGCAATACGAGCGTGGCAACGGTAGATGCGCAGGGTGTTGTCAAGGCGATTTCACCGGGAACGGCAACGATTACCTGCACAAGGAGCGGCGCTTTGGCTGCGACATGTACCGTGACGGTAGTCAAGGCGGAACCTACAGTAGATACACCGGTACTTCCTCCGGTGGTCTATAAAGACGGTCTGAAACTGTCAGATATCAGTCTGCCGGAAGGCTGGACTTGGCGTGATGGAAATACAAAGCTTAAGGCGGGTACGGATTCCTATCCGGCTGTATATACACCGGCAGATACGACGAGATATCTGACTGTAACGAAACAGATTGGGATCAAGGTGTCTCAGGCAATCCCAAACTGCGCTGTACCGGAGAATCTGACAGCGAAGCTTGGTAGCAAGCTTGGCAGTATTGCCCTGCCCGACGGATTTATTTGGGAGAGCGACGTAGAAACGATACTGGACAAGGCGGGAGAACAGACATTTTATCTCTCCTATTATCCGAGTAATCAGAATTACTTTGAACTGCTTCATATTCCGGTTATTGTAAAAGTTACAGATGACAGCGAAACATCAAAAGAGCCGGAGGATTCAGGCAGTCAGGACGGAACTACGTCCGGAGGTGACAGCGGCGGCAGTAACACCGGGGGCAGCAGTAACACAGGCGGCGGCAGCACGGGTAACGGTGGCAGTACAGGCAACAGCGGCAGCACGGGTAACGGTGGCAGTACGGGCAACAGCGGCAGCACGGGTAACGATGGCAGTACGGGTAACAGCGGCAGCACAGGCAACAGCGGCAGCGTAGACAATAGCAGTAATACAGGCGGCAATCAATCAGGAGACAATAGTTCTAATAATAACAGTGGGTCTGTCGGCAACGATAGTCCGAGCAATAACAGTGGGTCTACCGGCAGTGATAGTCCGAGCGGTAGTGGTTCTGCAAGCGGTGACAGTCAGAACAACGGCGATAAAACAAGCGGTGGAAGCACGGATAACAGCGGCAGCAGTAACACAGGCGGCGGAAGCGCAGGGAACAGCGGCAGCACAGGCAGCAGCACGCCTGCTGATAGCAGTAACGGTAACACCAATGACGAAAGTGCGCCCGACAATAATAATGGTGATGACACAAATGGCAGCGGCGGAAGCGCAAATGGCAGCAGCGGCAGTACAGATAACAGTAGTACGCCCACGAATGATGGCGGTGTAAATAATAACACCACGACTAAGCAAAACAAAGGCACTTCCGATATTCCTGCGGAAAGCAATCAGGATACAGATTCGGCTTCGGACGATTCCGTGGCAGAAGAAAGCGAGGACGGGCCGGCATATGTAAGACCGTCTGTGACAGTGGATATGGAGGATGTTTCGATTCTGACAGACGAGATGCTGCAGATGGCTAAAGATCAAAATGTTGATCTGTCCCTAAAAATAAATGATAAAGCTGCGTGGCACGTAAGTGCGGATACCGTCAAAGGAAATTTTGCGGATACGGATATGAACGTTTTGTTTGAACAAGGCGTTATACCGCAGGATTTATTGGAGCGGTTTGACGGGGAGATTGGATATCAGGAATTTACTCTGGCGCATGACGGACCGTTTGGATTCGTGGCTGAGCTGGAAGTTTTGTTAAATCCTGCATACTGCGGTCAGTTTGCGAACCTCTTCTACTTTGATTCAGAGGCGGACACCTTGGAATTCATATGTGCGGAAGTGATTGGTGAGAACGGGTATGTAAGGTTTCCTATGGATCATGCGTCGAGCTACGTCATCATTATCAGTGATCATATCTTGACAGAGATACCCGGTGAAGATACGACATCTTCATTCCCGCTGCGGTGGGTAGTTATCGGTATACTGATTCTGCTAATATTGGCAGTGACCGGGACGGCAGGATACTTCTTCCTTCAGAAACGGCGTGAAGAGGAAGAAGACGAAGAAGTATTCGAGGCGGAAGTCAGCTCAGAAGAAAATGGCAGGACTGAGCGGAGCGGAGAACCGATTGTCACGCTGTCAGAATCTAAAGAGAATATTATAACAACAGTCAATGCAGAGGACGATTGGATTGAGGACGAAGACTGGCAGGAGCCGGAAAAGGAGGAGGAAGAAGATCCCTATGCGGCTGACCATGCAGAGGATGACTGGATTGAAGATGACGAATGGGATATCTCCAATGACTGGATGGATGATGCGGAGTGGGAGAAAAGGCAAGACTTCAAGAAAACTGCCGTTTAACCCCTTGACAACCGGCTTTTTTGCAAACTATAATAAATCGTATCCAAAGTATGAGAGCTTTTGTAAGACATTCATACAGCATAATAAATTAGGGCGTTGAAGAAGACAGTAGCTGATTTTTCAAAGGCACAGCGAGCCGGTGATGGTGGAAGACCGGTGCGAGTAGAGAATCAGGGAAGATCACTTCCGAGCTTCGGACTGAACATTCGCGTTTCATGCAGGCATAGACATCTTGCATGATGGGAAGCGGAGCAGTAGGGACCGACGGTATCCCGCCGTTATTGGGAACCATATCGATCGCAATGATCTGTATGTCGTAACAGGTGGTAACCGAGATTTTTGACCTCGTCCTTTTACGGACGGGGTTTTTTGTTGAGAAAGGAGCGTATTATGTATCAAAAAGTGGACGCAAGCTTAAATTTTGTTGACAGAGAGAAGGAAGTCTGTCAGTTCTGGAAGGATAATGACATTTTCCAAAAGAGTATGGATTCCAGAAAAGAAGGACCGACTTACACGTTCTATGACGGCCCGCCGACCGCTAACGGCAAGCCCCATATCGGTCATGTATTGACCCGTGTTATTAAGGATATGATTCCCAGATACCGCACCATGAAGGGATATATGGTACCCCGTAAAGCAGGTTGGGATACCCACGGTCTTCCGGTGGAATTGGAAGTGGAGAAGCTTCTCGGTATCGACGGCAAGGAGCAGATTGAGAAATACGGTCTGGACCCTTTTATCAGCAAATGTAAGGAGTCTGTGTGGAAATACAAGGGTATGTGGGAGGACTTCTCCGGCACGGTCGGCTTCTGGGCGGATATGGATGATCCCTATGTAACTTACCATGATGACTTTATCGAATCCGAGTGGTGGGCATTAAAGCAGATTTGGGATAAGGGTCTGTTGTACAAAGGTTTTAAGACGGTGCCCTACTGTCCCCGCTGCGGTACTCCGCTGTCTTCCCACGAGGTGGCGCAGGGTTACAAGGCGGTAAAAGAGCGCTCCGCGGTGGTGCGTTTTAAGGTGACGGGAGAGGACGCTTACTTCCTGGCATGGACGACTACACCTTGGACACTGCCTTCCAATGTGGCGCTCTGCGTGAACCCGAATGAGACTTATGTGAAAGTTAAAGCGGCCGACGGCTATACCTATTATATGGCGCAGGCGCTCCTTGACACGGTGCTTGGCAAACTTTCGGAAGACGATAAGCCGGCTTATGAGGTCTTAGAGACATACATGGGTACGGATCTGGAGCATAAAGAGTACGAACCGCTTTTTGCCTGCGCGGGAGAAGCGGCGGCTAAGCAGCATAAGAAAGCGCATTTTGTCACATGTGACACTTATGTCACAATGACGGACGGTACGGGTATCGTTCATATTGCTCCGGCATTCGGTGAGGACGATAACAGAATCGGGCGTAACTACGATCTGCCTTTTGTTCAGTTTGTGGACGGCAAAGGTGAGCTGACCAAAGAGACAGCCTATGCGGGCATGTTTGTGAAGGATGCGGATCCGAAGATTTTAGTGGATCTGGATAAAGAAGGCAAGCTGTTCGATGCGCCTAAATTCGAGCATGATTATCCGTTCTGCTGGCGATGCGATACGCCGCTTATCTACTATGCCCGTGAGTCATGGTTTATCAAGATGACGGCGGTGAGGGACGATCTGGTGCGCAACAACAAGACGGTCAACTGGATTCCGGAATCCATCGGCGAAGGGCGTTTCGGCAATTGGCTTGAAAATATCCAGGATTGGGGTATCTCCCGTAACCGTTACTGGGGTACTCCGCTTAATATATGGGAATGTGAAGAGTGCGGACATATGGAATCCATCGGTTCCCGCGAGGAGCTTAAGAAACTTTCCGGCAATCCGGCGTCCGAGACGGTGGAACTGCACAGACCGTACATTGATGAAATCACCATCACATGTCCGGACTGCGGCAAGACCATGAAGCGTGTGCCGGAGGTAATCGACTGCTGGTTTGATTCCGGTGCGATGCCTTTTGCACAGCACCACTATCCGTTTGAGAATAAGGAACTTTTCGATGCACAGTTCCCGGCACAGTTTATTTCCGAGGCGGTGGATCAGACGAGAGGATGGTTCTACTCCCTGATGGCGGAATCGACGCTGCTGTTCAATGTAGCGCCTTTTGAGAATGTCATCGTGCTCGGACACGTGCAGGATGAGAACGGACAGAAGATGAGTAAATCCAAAGGCAACGCGGTAGATCCCTTCGAGGCATTGGAGACATACGGCGCAGACGCGATCCGTTGGTATTTCTACATCAACTCCGCACCGTGGCTTCCCAACCGTTTCCACGGCAAGGCGGTACAGGAGGGACAGCGTAAGTTCTTAGGTACGCTGTGGAATACTTATGCATTCTTTGTGCTGTATGCGAACATCGACAATTTCGATGCCACCAAGTACAGCTTGGAATATGATAAGCTCCCGGTTATGGATAAGTGGCTGTTGTCTAAGCTCAACACGGTTGTCAAAGCAGTGGATTCCAATCTGGACAATTACAGAATCCCGGAGGCGGCCCGCGCATTGGATGAGTTCGTTGACGAGATGAGCAACTGGTATGTCAGAAGAAGCCGTGAGCGCTTCTGGGCAAAGGGCATGGAGCAGGATAAGATCAACGCGTATATGACACTGTATACGGCGCTTGTGACGATCTGTAAGTGTGCGGCTCCTATGGTTCCTTTCATGACGGAGGAAATATATCTGAACCTTGTCAGAAGCATTGACAAGAGTGCGCCGGAGAGTATCCATCTGTGCGATTTCCCGGTGGCGGACGATGCGATGATCGATGAGAAGCTGGAAGCGGACATGGAAGAGGTATTAAAGATTGTAGTCATGGGACGCGCGGCGCGTAATGCGGCGAACATCAAGAACCGCCAGCCCATCGGCACCATGTTTGTGAAGGCGGAGAATACGCTTGATACCTTTTATCAGGATATCATCAGAGATGAGTTGAATGTCAAGGGCATTAACTTTACGGACGATGTGCGTGAATTCACAAGCTACAGCTTCAAGCCCCAGCTCAAGACTGTCGGTCCGAAATACGGCAAGCAGCTTAACGGTATCAGAGAGCATCTGTCATCTGTGGACGGCAATACGGCCATGGATGAGCTGCGTGCAAAAGGAGCCCTCGTCTTTACGGTAGACGGCACGGAAGTATCACTGGCAGAGGAAGATTTGCTCATTGAGACGGCACAGAAGGAAGGCTATGTATCGGAGGCTGACAATACCGTGACGGTTGTGCTGGATACGAACCTGACTGACGAGCTGATTGAGGAAGGCTTCGTCTATGAGGTCATCAGCAAGATTCAGACCATGCGTAAGGATGCGGATTTCGAGGTCATGGACCACATCAAAGTGTCCGTAAACGACAATGACAAGGTGGCGCAGATCGTGCAGAAGAATGCGGAATCAATCTCCGGCAAGGTACTTGCGGAATCCATTGTGACAGGAGAAACGCTGGCCGTATCTAAAGAATGGAATGTGAACGGCGAGAAAGTCGTCATCGGTGTGGAGAAAGTATAATAAGTGCTAGCCAAAAAAGCAAATAGAGTATATAATAAAAAAGATTAATGTATATCGCTTTGCGGTTGATAAAATAACCGTTTGGCACATGGATTTTGAAGAAAAAGTTAGAAAAAGAGCGAACGAGGAGGCACACGAATGGCGAAGAAAGCTGTGACATCAACATTTGATACAGAACTTTTCAAGAGAAGTGTTTTAT
>JAFLTD010000050.1 GCA_022510625.1 Lachnospiraceae bacterium | reverse complement strand
TAATAGATAACTTTATATTATCCTTTATTATAACATATTAAACTAAATATTTCATTAGTTTTACGACCAAAATTTTTATAGTGATATTTCCACAAACCTTCACCCCGAAAATCCCATACCGGAAAACACTTCATCCGGTGCCTTTCCAAGTCCTTCTATTACCCCATCCACAATATGTACATAGCCTTTTGAACCATCTTTAGCTTTTATGAAAACCCATTCTTTACCATCTGTACCCCTGAAAAACACTTCCTCCTGTGCCGGAATAATTGTCGTTAGTGAGTCTTCGTCCATTTTCAGGTAAACTGTCAGATCTTCATATAATTGATGTGGATATTCAAACTTGTTTGTGTAATAACCGGTATCCTGATATTCCAAATCCTGCGTTTCATAATTGTATATCCATCTTCCAAAACCCCAACAGGTATGCGTAAATCCCATTACTATTTCTCCGATTACCTCACCTTCATAAGCAAAGCCATTATATCCACATTCTTTCTTAAAAGGGAATCCTCCGACACCACCTATATTAGTCAACTCGCCATCTTTATAGGTGAAAAAGTAAGTCACCGAATCATCACTGGGGCCATTATCCATAATTGCAATCTCTAATCCTTTATACTGTGGTAAGATGTCTGTTACGTAAAATGTCAGTCTGGGATTATCCAACCAGACATCCTCATAATTTTCCACGATAAACTCTTGTCCGTTAATAATGATTCTTCCAGTATATGTATGGTACTCAAGGTCTTCCAAGATATATTGGAGCTGTTCCAGCCGACCGTCTCCATCCAAATCCTCTTCCACTATGCTGCCTGCCTCATATTCCTTTGGATATGGATGCTTCGCTTGAAACTCCTCTTCCGCCCTTTTAATAGCCAGTATATTATCTTTCTCAACCTGACTCAACACTGTCTCATCAAACTTATCCGCTGATACTGTTCCATGATACCAACTACAGGTTCTAAAGTAATCTGAGAGAAAATAATCTTTAAACCATCGTCCATGCCTTGCATATATCTCATTCCTGGCAATACTCAATTCAATGTCCGAGCAATTCAGTAGGTCGTCATTCTCCAATAATATTGTGCGACTCATAGGAAATACAAATTCATCCGGATTATATTGCACACCCTCCTTATCAATACTGATCGAAGCCTCGACAGCATACACCAGATCCCACATCTCTTGATATTCCTTAGAGATTGCTGCATCTTCATAGTAATATGATACATCGATAGGCTCCACCATATAGTACATATGTGTATCTGTATATGCTAAGGGAGTCACTCCCGGCACATTATTTATCATGCCATCTATCCGGTAAAAACCACACAAAAGTCCTAAGCCGTTTTCTTTTTCATAGGAAGCCGTCTGCATCAGGGAAAAACCTTCCTCTCCCTCTTCAACCCAGTACTTTCCTTCCCACGAATCAGGAATGGATATTGTAATCTCCTCCCATCTGTACGAGTGGAAGGAAATACCATTACTTTCTGACTGTTCCGGATTGTACTGATTTGTTTTATCATCTGCTTCTGCATCTTGTGGCAAATCGCTCTGCTGTTGCTCCTGCTCCGTTTTCGATACATCTTTACTCTCTTCTATCCGGCTACATCCTGATGCAAGTATAATGCATATTGTTAATAATGCTCCCACTAATTTTTTTCTTTTCATTTATCTCTCCAAACAGAATAACGACAAGTATACTGATAACAGTATTTTACGGTGCATAATAGGCAAAGAACGTAGGTTTTGTAACTTATTAAGTCTGAGAACACATGTGATACTGTTTCTCTGTGTGCTTCAAAGAAAGGAAATTCCCTTATTTCATATCTATTTATGATGATATTGTATAAGGATATCTTCTCTCCACTTTATATCCCAATACGTCAACTGAATATCTCCCTCAACTCTGTTAACTCATCTTTAAATTTCTCACTATCAATATTTGTTAGCAATTCTTCTGCATTGATATCTATCAAAACCCCATCCTCAAAAGTTAAATATTCTAAATACTCATCCTTAATTAACATGGATAAGTGCCTGGGTAATCCCATATTTTGCAATTCGATGATAGTATCATCCATCGTTCCATATTCAACATATTCCGCCCAATTGGGCCCTGCTGCTTCTTTTCCGACTTTTTCTGATACAATTAAATAGTAGTTCATAAAATAGTTTTTTATTTTATAACGTAATATACTATCAATATCCGATATAAGATTATTGATTATTATATTTATAAGTCTTTTATCTTGTATAACAAAAGGTATTCTTTCGTTTTGATCCCATATCTCACCCTTTCTTTTATAATATTCTATGATATTTATAATCATCATGTTTAGTGGTGTGGATTTCATCCATGAGTACATTAAAACCGCAAAATATTGCAATCTGTTTTTATATTTCGCCATTGCATTCCTGCCCTTAGATTCTTCAACTCCCCATTTGTAATAATCATACATTCTCTCTAACACTGCTAGGCAAGATTGCGAAGAAACGACTTCTGGAAAAGCCCTTTGCTGTTCGTCAATATGTTCCCAAATATAATTTTGATATACATTTTTTATATCAGAACATTGTTCCATAATGTATAATGGAATTTTATTATCCTTTTCCATTCGCTCTAATAGCTTTTTACCCCCAATGTTCTTCTTTAAAAAATTGCTCATTAATATAGAATCTGTCTTTGATGCTTGATGTGTAAAAACAATATTGGCATAATGATCCCATATATCCTTTTCTGTTCGGCTATAATTTGCTTTTGTAAAATTTTGATTCTCTAAAGATCGTTCCAAATTTATGTAAAAATTTTTCTGTCCTTTTATGACCAACGGGGTGACATTCTCAATACTCTTATTCCTAACAACTTCCAAATCCTTTGCTGGATTATCCCACCTGTTTTTTTTATCTTCTATTCTTACACAGATTATATTCCCGCTAAGCTCTTTGCTTAATCTGCCTGCTCTACCTGCCAAATTCCAAAAATCAACATCTGAAAACTTTGTATTTCCAATTGCATTATTAAATATGAATATATTTTTGGCCGGTAAATTAACACCTTCTAAAAGAGTAGATGTACAAAAAATATAATCAATTACTTTTTCTTCAAATAATTGCTCGGTTCTTTCCCTTATCCGTTGAGGCAATCTGCCAAAATGGAAAGCTACTCCTTTTTTCAAACAATCAATTAAATAATAATCTTTATGAACATACGACTTTATTAACTCAATAAGAGAATCAATTCTATCATCTTTTCTTTCTTCCAATTTTTCTGAAAACTTTATTGCAAATTCTATCGTGTCAGCCACAGTATTACAATACACGATATTTTTACAGCCACGGCCCAATCTGGCTAACAACTTACTCACATAACCAGGCTCAAGTTTTCCTAAATCATCAAATATTAAATCCTCTCCTGTTTCAGTAAACATTCTGCCGTTCTGTTCAACGTAATCTATATAGAATCTATTCTGTGCTACCGGTGATTCTTTAATTGTCATTTGCTCATCCAGGCTTTTTTCAAATAATTGCAAGAAAACATCTGTATTAGGGATATTGGGTGATGCAAAATATAACTTTATACTTTTTCTTTCAGCTAATAATATGGCATGATAATATAATGGTGATCTTGAATCCCTTTCCGCAATTATTTTATGCGCCTCATCCACAAACATATAATTAATAACCGGGTTTTCCTTTTCTCCCAAATACGCAATCAGTCGCTCCGGCGTGAAAACAAATATATATTTTAGCATCCTGCTTTTATATATTGTCGGAACTACAGGATGTGCCAACACTTTATACCTTTCGTCAATAATCGTTCGCTTCAGTCTCGCTGTAACTTGATTAATAAGCGCTCTTGTTGGCACTAATATAACTATATTATCTATCCCATGTCTTTCTGTGATGATATGTTGAATAAATGCATCCATTATAAATGATTTGCCAAAAGATGTGGGCCCTGAAAAACTAAAATGATTACTATCTTTCATGGCTTCAAATAACTGATACTGAGGATCGGTAAATACAAAGTCATTAAATGGTACTTTTTGGAAAGTTTTTTTAACCTCCTTTTCCAAAACAATTTCTAAAGTTTCAACCTCCTCCGGATTATTGACTGCTATATTTAAAGACGCAAAATTACCCAATTTTGTTAATACGGAATTGGCAAAAAACTTGTATTGTTCATTATCCTTATATGTATCATGCAATAGACTAATTATTTTATACGACTTATTTCTACAATCAGGCTTATCACTTCTTGAAAGAATATCTGCAAATCGCAAAACATCATCAAATTCTTTTTCATCTAAGATAATATCGCTTTGTTTATATAAAAAATTGCGTGCATACATTAACTCCAATTTTCTCGTTAATTCATCCAAATACGAATCATTTAACGCTTTGTCAATAATAGTATCCAACCATGTCATTTTGTTATAGCCCCCATTATGTCCTTCCTCTTTGAATCTATATCCGTAAATGGTAATACATAAATATAGAAATTATGTCCCTGTAATTTCAAATCCATAATTTTGTTTTGAATATATTCAAAACAATCCCTCACAGCCTTATCAACACGTACCTTAATCATTTCTCTAAAATCTGCTGCAGGCATGGCTTTTTCATCATCGCTGACCTCAATTTGAAAGCCAATAAATATGCCAAAAGCATCATCGACATTAAATGTTGTTGTTTTGGTTGGATAAATTAAGCTTTCTATGAAGTGCATTTCCTCTTCCGAAAAAGTTTCTTTAAATAAGTTGTCACTTATCAAATTTTTTTCATATTGTATCCCACTTTTTGCCTTTCCATTTTTATGACTCCCATTTTTAAATGCACTAATAGATTCAAAGGCATTATATATTGCCTTCTCTATCTCCTTATATGTCTTGGATTCACCAAATATCAATTGGTAATTTCCATCTGGTAATTTTAAAAAATGCACTCCATCAGCTCCATTGACATAGTGCCCGGTAGAAGTCTTTAATTCAAGTTTTGTTAAAATTTTGGGTGCTCCCAAATGAGTTTCTAAAAAACAAAATAATAATAACTCTCCTAGTTCTCCATTATTTCTAGCATACTCGACAAATTTTTCTCTTGCTTTTCTCGAAAGTGTAGCGGGTCTATTTTTATACTTTTCCTTTACCTGACGAGATATAGAATAATCAATAACCGGATCTATTAACATATCTATTAATAAATCATAATCAAATTCATTCGAATTAATTTTTAATATAAAAAGATTTAATTTATTTTTCTCATACTTATCTAAGTCCTCTGACCATAGCAATTCGAATGAGCCTAAAAAATCTGAATCCTTCAAACTCAGTTCCATACAATATCTCCTTCGTACAAATATTTCCAACCCTCATTTAGCCATATATAATATTTCTTGACTTACTTTATAAATCATCAATCATCATCATGTGTAGTCTTTGCTATAGCAATTTTAATAATATCCTCAGCATCAACACCATTTGCAATCAACAACCTTTTTGCTGCCTCTAAAGAACTGCCCGTAGTTGTTATATCATCTAAAATAATATAAGTATCCACACTATGATCAATTTCAGAAGACAGTCCCAACGTGCACAAATGGGCCCCTACGTCTCTCAACCCACCTTCAGTCGATTTCATCTTATCTACGGTTCTTTCTATCAAGTTGGAGGAATCCAAAAATTTAAAATGTTTGGCTAAATCATGTGCCACTTTAAGTAAACTCTCACCATACATTCCTTTCGAATGCGATGGCATTACAGCAACTGCAACCTTTAGGTCTTCCATCTCATTATCTGTTAAAAATTCATTAACAGCCTCAGATAAATCTGCGTATATATCAGGTAAATATGTATTCAACCCCCAATTTCTTTTAAAGACATGATATACCTCTTTAGACATCTCATCACTTTTCTCATCGTATGGATAATACGGATATAAATATAATACTTCGTCATTTGTAGTTTTAAAGGTCATGTTATTTTCTCCTTTTGTAATAATGTCACTTTAAAATCAGCGTCAGCTCCAAATCCAAAATATAAGCCTCGCTAACCTCCTATGAAATCCATAACTGAAAGTTGTGTCATTTTAACCGATGTATCTTCCTGCATTAATTCTTCATGCTTTTGATCAATTAATTTTTTGTATTCAAGTAAATCGTCCGTATCTTCTATCCCAACTGTATCTTCCTGCTGTAATAATATTTGATTACCTTTCGTCTTCTTTTCAAATTCATATTTACTTGGATGTTTATAGCATCCTATTCTTCTACCGTATTCTTTTGCATATTCTATTGTATGCCACGTTCCTCCTTTTACATCTGTTTCAACAACGATAAGCCCTTCACTAAGTCCACTTTGCAACCTATCTCTCTCAATGAAACAATTCTTAAATGGCTTACTATCAACGGGATATTCACTAATTAGACATCCATTTGATTCTATTATTGCTTGTGCTAACTCCTTATGTTCGGCAGGATATACTTTGTCAAGTCCTCTTGCCATAACAGCTACTGTTTTTCCGTTGGCTTGCAGACACCCTAGATGACCATGTTTATCGCAACCATGTGCTAATCCGGACACAACCGTATATCCATCGCGACCAAGAACATATCCGAGTCTCTCAGCGATTTTTACCCCATACTCTATTGGCTCTCTTGTTCCTATAACAGCAATAGCCTTTTCATTTAAACATTCTATGTTTCCTAATGCATATATTACAGCCGGCGGATCATTAATTTTTCGCAATTTAGTTGGAAAATCCTTATCCAAATAACTAATTATCCTAATCCCCAACTCATTACTTTGATCGACAATCGTTTTATATTTATCATAAACTATTTCTAATTCTCGAATACTAGGGATAGCAATTCTTGTTGTATCCAATGCTGCCTGCTTAATAATATTCTGAATATCTTCTATTGAATATTCTCTAGATTCCAAATGAAAATTCTTATAAATTGTTTTCCTTTTTATTCCATTCACTTGCATTAAAAACAATACAATATTATCAACCATCACATACCTCGAGTAACTCGTATATCACTATAAACCATATCATCCCTTTTAATTATAGTATATACTTCTTTCTTCCCATATACAAGAAATATTACACTTGTAATATCTATAGCAGCAATATTTAACTCCATCACCAGCAAAGTGTGTCACTTAGTGAAATCACCCTTTTGTAAGCCTTATACACATCCACCTACCTTTCAAATTGCTTTCTGTATTTTGCTGTTTCGATCGGTGTTATAAAATCAGTATACTTAGAATTACATATTGCCTTTACTTGTTCATTTAATTCTCTAGCTACTTTTGGATTAACTTCCGATTTTATATCTAATTTTTCATACAAAAGCAAATATTGGCTAATAAATTCAACCAAACTCTTATTAAAGTTGGTTTTTTCTACTGGATCTTTCAGAAGATTGTTATTCAAAACATATTGTCTATATACATTTATATATCCAATATGGCTAAAGATAATACGTTCCGTATGAAATTGACGAACACTTTCGCTTCTTGAAT
Source organism: Lachnospiraceae bacterium (assembly GCA_022510625.1). GTDB lineage: Bacteria > Bacillota > Clostridia > Lachnospirales > Lachnospiraceae > UBA3282. The sequence continues at coordinate 14,576 of JAFLTD010000050.1, read as the reverse complement.
TTGATGTTGAATCTCTTTGATAATTCTCAAAGGTTAATTCTGATTTATATAAATCCTGAGCAGTCCATCCTTTCTTTTCACATATATCTTGATCCGCCTGGCACATATGAATACAACAGCCTTCTACTACTTTTAAAACACCTGCAATTTGACATTCAAATTTGTATTTACCTTTTTCCATCAATAAATTATCATCAGAAAATAACGGTTTGTATGTATCTCCAAACAACCTTGATGCAAAAAACTCATAATTTGTACTCATTGTATTTAAATACATACGTCCGGCACAAGTAATTTCTAACTTAGCATATTCGCTCCTACATTCTGCAATAGGTCGCCCTGAATAATATAAATCCAGTTGACTCTTCAAACCATTATCATCCTTAGGCGGATATTTATTAAAAGTAAGTAAGTGCCTCCAATCCGTAAACCTCAATAAGTAAATCTTATCAATGATGTCGGCCACGTCTTCTACGTCTAAAATTCCTTCAAAGAATTTAAATATATCATACAAACACACTTCATCACGACAGTTATTTATATATGTTAAAATAAGCCTCGCGGGACTAAATAAATACTTTTCTTCATTCCCAAAATTTAAAAGATTTAGATATTTCTCGTCAAAATACTTCTTCCTTTTAAAATAATCAAACAACAGCCGAAGAACAATACCATTGGCCCCTTTATAATATCGACGATTTTTCAATTCACTGATTTTTTTATATTCCTGCAGTAAATCTCTATTTTGAGAAGCAATTAAAGTAATCGTAGACACAGCTGTATTATAACTATTATTGAATAAAGCGAATACATTTCTTTCTATGTATGAATTATTCATAAGCATATTAAGTATATCTACATCAGAATATAAAGTATTAGAGATTTTGCTTCTATTTATTTCCAAGAACTGCATTCGTTTACTAATAATATTCTTTTTGCTATATATTTCTGAAATAGGAAATTCTTCTATAATTCTCTTCGAAATTTCACTAAAATGTTCCGTTAATTTTGCATATGTTGTTTCACGCATTGCTAAAACAATAGCATAATTTTTTAGTAATATATCTCCATAAATTCCATATTCATTTAAATTTACAAGTTTAAAAAAGGTGGTAATTTCTAACCAAGCTTCTGAAGTATATTTAATAAATTCCTTAGTTTTGTCAATACTATCAATATTATCTAGATTATCAAAGCAAAATACACAGCCAAAATTATCATTTAGCTTCCCGTGATTTTTATAATATTCTATCTCCTCAGTTATATCCAACAAAACATATAAGCCCAGAAGTTGTAGGGGCTGCATCTGATTTAAATAAGTATGTATTAATGTACTTAAATCAATTTTACTTTTTTCATTATTTGCTTCGATATTTTTTAGTATATTATCATATTGCTTATCTTCAAAAAAAGCTGTCAACATCTTAGTTATTGTTCGATTCAAATCAATATAGGTCGTCACTAAATGAAATATACTGTAGTTTTGAGAAAAAAACACTGTATATAGATTAAGAAAAATATTACCTCCATTAATTAAATCGTCCATTATAATACTTTCCAATTCATTAGCAATTTTAGTCAAAATAGGATCGGCCATTCTATTATCAATTCCTATTTCCATATCAAAAAAAAATCTTGCATATTCTTTCTCTCGCAAAAGATGATGCATAAATGTAGTCTTACCACATCCGCTATATCCAATCAATATATTCAAGCGAAGTTCAGTTCCATTAATATTATTCAGAATCTCTGTTTTTAATTTTTCTGCCGCATTTGTATTAAAATAAAATTCATCAAAGAACATTTGTTCTGATATTGCCCCATCAAAATCTACGCCATCAGCTCTAGAAAAAGCTGTGGCCCGTAAATATTGTGCTGTAGATTTTGATTTCAATTTTTCAAAAAACATACTATAGTCTTTTTCTTTCATTCTATTTCCCTTTCTTATAAATATGAACCTAAACTATGAGTTTATTTTCCAAAGCAATTCTTCAATTGCTAAATTAGAATTATCTCCAATATGTATTATACTTTTTTCTCTGACTTCCATTTTCTTTAAAAGAGAGAAAGTTTCATGTATGGGTTTGTCAATATATTTTGCTATTTTATTTGTTGTCGTCACAATAGATATCTCAATATACGAAACTATTCTTTGTTGTATATCTTTTTCTTCTTGTTCACTTAATACAATCTTGTTTTTCCCTTCCATATTCGCAATCAACTTAATTTTTTCATCTATTTTCTTTTCAACTTCTGACATAAATTCCGCACTTGCGCGATTTGAATTAGCAATATCTTTTGTTTTCTGTTCAAATTTCCGTGATAAATATGTAGACAAATAAACCACAAAAATCGATGACACTATAGAACACCATTGCCCCACTGCACCAACGGCCGTCCAATCTGTAATAATATTAGGATTATAAGTTATTCTAAATCCCAAAGCATATAAAGTACAGACTACAAAAAATGCCGCCAATACAGCAATCGCAACTTTATATAACCCATTTTTTCTTAGTTTATGGACTGCTTCTTTCATATCCGTAACACTTTCCAATCATTCTTTTCTAAATTTCTAACATGTAAAAATCTACATACTTATTTGGCTGAACTAATCTCTATCTCCGTCAACTTGATGCCTCTTGCGCCTCGCCTCAGTATGCTCTCAACAAAATCCAGCCTTCCTACAAAACCCTTTCCATCGAATCCCTTTATTTGAAAAATAGCCTTTTGTCCGATTTTTCCTCTGTCTAACACCAGTCTTATTATTCTGTTTCTCACTGAATTGTACTGTGTCTCATCTGACATGCACTCTAATTCGTCTAAAACAAGGAGAAAATAGGTCCTATTGAGACCGCTCCCCTTATTCCATAGCTTGATGCCTGTATAAAAAATATCCGGCTGATACATCATGACGGTTTTTATACAGGCTTCGGATAATAACAGGAAAGGATTACATAGGATATCCGGGAAAAAAACTTCTTGCGGGATATCCATTTCTGCGATATTCCAACGGGGAAGTTTGCCGAAGTCCTCCTTCGTAAGCAGCCGGATATCAATGGTTCTGCTCTTATTAATGCTATAAGGAATTCTATTTTTCTCATCTGTTTCAATCAGAAAATATTTCATTATCACTCTTATCCTTTATATACAACAGCCGCTTGATCCATATATTGCCCATACAGAATCATTAAGTCGTCCGCTATGCAGACACCGCTTTCCGCAATGGTCTTCATAATAAGACCGCCTAAGCTCTCCAGCATCCGAAACATAATCGAACTGTAATATTGCGCATATACCTCATTGATATCCTGCAGCTCATAATTCTGAATTCGCACAAACTTCTCTGTTACTTTCTGATAGAAACAATCCAAACCTTCCCGGTACTTGTCCTGCAAAAACTGAGGGCAATAATATCCTGCTGCTTCCTGCTCATCCAAATAAAAGCTGTCATCTAAAGCATCTATGCGAAATTCAATTTTGCCCTGATATATGCTGCAATTTAATAGGCTAAATGCAAAATACTTTATCCCGTCCTTATTATGCTGTTTTTGCAGTTCGTCTACACGAGTCAGAATTTCACATATGATGCATCTTAAATCATTCCAGATCATATCCCCATGTGCTTCCAACTCTTCTTGAATCATCTTACAGGAATCAGAAAAATGCTCTTCTATGTACGGTTGCAGCCATTGGAGTAGTTCCTCTTTACGCTCAAATACCTGTTCCATAAGTTAATATCTACACCAACTTTCCCTTGTATATCCTTCTACTGTATCCTAAACTCCCCACCGGTGAATGAAATATCCTCACTCAACGTCATACTTGTTCCGCCTTGTTTCATCTGAAGGATATCTTTGGCTACAATCAATAGCGACGCATTGCCGCTGGATATGGTCATATTGTCTTCCGCCTCAATGACGATATCTTTATCACTGGTTATCGTAATGCCCTCGCTGTCATTCAATTCCACCATCATACCCTGATTATTTGTCATCAGTATGGAATCAGGGGTAAATAGAATCTCCTTGTTATATTTAGTTTTAAAGGACTTATAATCCGGATTCTGTCTGGCACTGTCAGTTTCCCTATGGACTGCACTGATTACGAAACTGTCTTCTTCCTTTTCCGGTACATATAAGCGCACACTGTCACCGATTTCGGGCATGCAATACCATCCTGTTCCGTCTGCGGAAGAATATACTGTTGAGTATAAGAACCATTTCTTGCCATCCGCCGCTTTCCATTCATCCTGTGCTATTTCCACTTGTACCTTGTCCTTTTTAACATCAATGATAGTGGCATCAAACGAACAACCTGTCAACTCACTGTGAATGACCGGAAGCGTCTTGATAGCTTCTTTTGTTCTGCAATAATATGTATGAATGCACTCCGCTCCGTCATACTGGGTCTGTATCTGCCAGATATAGTACTCCTTACCCTGATAGGTAATGCTGTCTCCGATTCGATATATCTCCCTATCTTCCACAATGATTTCCAGCATATCTGCTGTCTGCAAGGCCGACATACCATTCTTGGATTTCTGCATATACTCACTGACATCCATCTTAATCCGGATTTTATCCATATCCACTGTTCTCTTGATGCCTTCCGGCATGCCGACTGTATATTTAGAGCCGCTTTTTAGCGCATCAGGCACCAGATAGTGATTATTTCTGCTTGCGATACGTTTTAAGAACTCCCAGTCTGTCTCCTGATATTGGATCAATACGCCATCCGTCTTGTCTTCTTCCCCTTCCATGCATATTGCCTGTCCGTCCTGATATGAGGATGCCAGTTTAGTCTGGATGCTTGCACAGAAAGAATCCTTATTTTGGAATACCCTGAAATGCGGCTGCATATCCATGAGAATCGTTCCGCTTGTGAGTTCCAATTGCAGGATAGTTTCATATCCATCATGGGTAACCGAGAAATCTGTAACAAGACCGTAAAATAAAACTGTGTGCAAGGCATTGCTGCTGCCATCCTCCTGTTCACCTTTGCCGGATATTTTCACCCAAGTTTGGTGAGTCAGCACCCCTAAATACTGCTCCCGATACTCATCTTTAATACGCATGGTAACAGACGCTACGGTGTGGTGATTGATCTTACTCTTGATCGTAAGATTCTGTAATGCCGTAAATTTGAAGGGTTCGATTTCGATTTGATATTCTCTCATAGCTACCTCTTTTCTTACTCACTTACTTGTATTGTTGTGAGTATTTTTAATATTGCCGGTTTCCATATATCATATTTGGGAAAACTACAGTGAAAGTTCCCCAACACCATTTGAGTTTCTGTTTGAAATATAAAAAGCATACTGTACAAACTGCCATCTATACAAAAGGTCCTGAAGTCCATCCACGCAACCACTAGCCCGTTTGCCTGTACTTCGCCCTTGTCATAAAACACGTTCTGCTTCCACACCTTTTTCATGTTATCACGTATTTCATCCATCTTTACGGTAACATCTGCCGATTCTTCCCTATCCGTTATAGGCAATAAGTCAAAGGTTATAGTCGCATCCCTGTTAATATCCGTTTTGATTATCTTCGGTCTGTTTTGATTCCGGTACTTTACCATACTGTCCAAATATTCCATATCTCTTAGCGTCTCCGGCAGCATAACAGAGCATTCTCCTTCAAACAGTTTCTCTCTGTGAAGCGGAATCCTGTTAGAACCAATCATTAGGTCTTCACTAAGTGGTTTACTCTCTTCCTGCTTCGACTGATACTTTGCTCTAAGAGCCAATATAATTCTGTCTGCGTAATCCGCTTCCTTCATAACCACTTAATCTGTCCTCCGCATTACTTCTTATCTTTATATTTTTCAGTATCTTTAAGAAAAGTGACGTTTCTTCCGGAATCAACTTGGCAGGAGCATGATAACTTCCGAGCAACATACTCTCATTGACCGGCAGTACAAACATGAAATGACCCATATCTTCTTTGATGCCGCCAGTTATGAATGTAAACCATCCCGCTGATCCATCGGCCACTTTACATTTTCTTGCTGCTTTATGGATGCTTTCCGGATATACATGATTGATCAATCGCTGTATTTCCTTTATTGCCGGATATACTTGCACCTCGCCCAGCGGCTTACCCAACAGGCTAAATGTAATAAGTCTGTTTTCTTCTGCGTCCGCATAAATTTCCTGCGGTTTTGTGTGATATGGGAACTTCTTTGTTATTGTTTCATCCGATGGCCTTTCCCAGTTGTACGGTAGCCTTACACATATACTGTCATCCAGACAACTGATTTCCTGCCATTCACATTCCTGATTACTTATTTCCATTGGTTTCTCTCTCCCAATTCACTTTGTCAAAATTTATCGGGACTTCTCTTATATGGGCAATATCACCGGCTTCTCCTTCCGTCAAAAGCTGTTCCATCTTATTTACGGCATAATTCTTGATGTCTATGGAATTTAGTTTGTTGATTTTATCGATAGCCGGATTTTTACCGATACCGCCAATTCTTACACTCTCGCTCATATGATTCTACCTCTTCATCTTTGATTACTTCATCTCGCACTGCCAAGCCGGGTTATGATTGGCATACTTCCCACTACTGCTTCCATAAGCGGATTTTCCATATCGTCTGCCGGGATGCTGGATAAAATATTATCCACTGCTCCATCCAGTGAATACGGTTCCGCCTGTTGACTCGGAACGGCTCTTTTCTTCTTTTCTGCCACCTGCGGTGTGGCCGAGAAATTGCTTGTATTTCCGATGGCATCAAAGGCATTGCACATATTGATGACGGTAGGACTTATCGCATCTTTTCTTACCAGTGTACCTTCTATTGGCGTCATCAGTGTTACATTTGTCCCTTTTAATTCCACTTGTCCCTCTGCCAGGATGGATAATTTATGGTTGGTCTTCAGATTTATGACCGCACTATCTTTCATGGCAATCTCCGCGTTTTGATTCTCCATGTTAAGAAGTCCCATTTCAGAGGGTTTTAGATACATCCTTTTTTGATGATCCGTTGTAAAATAGCGGTTATTGTAATCTGCAAGGTCTGCGCATTCCTCTCCGTTTTCTCGGATGCTGTAAATGACGGATATATTATTCTCCTCATTTTTATCAAAATAGATAGCTGCTTTTGTACCTTTCTCCGGCATACAATACAACAAATTATCTGTGATCGGCTTCCAAGGAAATTCATAAGTCTCTTCCGCCGCCTGCTCTTCATCTATATCCAGATGAAGCTTGACCATCTCCTGTCTCGTTTCCAAAACTTTTCCGGACAATACCAGACCTTTCAATGTGTCCGCAGGTATGTGCTCTACTTGAAAGCACTGTTTTGGAAACACTGTGCAAGTACAGCTTAAAACGTTTTGCACAAATTCTGCTACAACCTCCATAACATAATATGTACTCCCCTGTATGGACATCATATCCCCTACTTCTGCAAAATCCATATTTGCAATGCGGTATCCCGTCTGGCGCTTGTCCGAGGTCTGTGTTTCTTTTCTGTTATTAGGGAGTAGAATGAGAGAATACTTAAACTCATTCAGATCAATCTCCCCAAGATTGCTGCCTTGGCTCATTCCGGTATAGAACCGTATTTTCGCCTTTGTATCTATCGGCGTGAGATCCTCGCCCAGATGACTGAGGATTCTTTTCAAAAATGCGTAATCGGTTTCATTATATTGAACCAACGGGTATTCCAACGGTTTGTCGGGGACATTCCATATCATGTCCGCGCCATATTCCTGCGCAATCTTCCTTGCCACATCACCATAAGCGTCAACCATATTCTGAAATGATCTGGATTTTCTTTCTATATCCATTTTCCATGTATAAGACACTGCCTGAACGGAGAGTACCGCATACTGCCCCTCCTCCTTCAGTTCCGCATGTTCGATAATGCCAAGAAAAAGAATTTCCTCCACGTTATTATCATTTCTGCTGAATATCTCCAATTTCTCTTCCGATATGTCGGAAAGAATGGCCTTGGCATCGCTGCTATTTACAGTACCGGTAATCTCTGCCCTTGTATGCTCCCCATACTTGGCATGAATACTGCAATCAGATATGGTCGTGAATGTGAATCTGCAATTGACACGCAATTGCTCATAAGTAATTTGATCTGCCATAATACTTACATCTCCTCTCATCTTAGTCTGTCAGTCTATGATAATCATTCGTGAAGCTGTTTCCCTTCCCTATGGCCTATTTTATTATTGAATCATACACAAATATTTTCATATTATATGTATCAATTGACATCCAAATTGTGTTGTTTTGGTTTTTAAGTTCAAAATTGTAGATATTATTCGCCAGTTCCGGAATAATCTCTTTAGCTAAGTCTATTCTGAACGGCTCTTCATCCGTATTGATCATGCAAAATTCCGTATCAAACGGCAACATATCCTCTTCTATACTACAGGAGTATCTAATCTCTTGACCATTCGCTTCATTATACTTCCTTAGCCCATACTCAATATATTCATACAATAACATCTGTTCGGCAAATTGAAGTGGAATTTGCATATTTGTGGATATTCGCACATTGTCAAAGGTTTCTTGATGTGCCTTCTCCTGACCTAAGATAGATGAATCTTCTCGTGGCACATTCTCCTGTTCCAAAGCAAATGCAGTTTCCAGCTGTATTTCCTTACCTATGCTTTGTGCTTCTTCATCTTGTTGCTGTTTTTCATTATTCGTATTGATCAATACATTTCCCACTAATACAATCAGAATTCCTGTGACCAGACCAAATAAAACTGCCATCCACTGCTGCCTCATTTTATTCCTCCATCTGATAAATGTGTGCTTTGAAATTATAACCGTCAATGTCAATATACAAAGTCACCGTACTCCCTCTAAGTCGGCAGGTATATATCATGTTTGTAACACCGCTTATGATGTCTTCATCGGCATCAAAATAGAAGACATCATCGATTTTGTTTTCTTCCATATACCGTTTCAGTATACTTGCCACGCTCAGATAAACATTGGCATACCACGCTGTTGAATCAGATTCCGGAATCATCAAATAACCGAGTTCTTCCAATTCCCCACGAGAAACTCCTGCAAAATGATCATCCACTCCTTCCAAATCATCCCAGTCAGATTGGACATAAAAATCCGGATAATATATGATTTGTCCGTCTTCATCTTCTTCGATCAGTTCATAAGCCGCAGCATTACCTCCTGTTGAGAAAATGAGTCCTCCGTATGTTTCTGTTTCTTTTGGATATATAATCACCTTACCTTCTTTTACATTTATATCCATATAAAGAATATTTTCTTTTCCTTGCAATTCTAGCTTATAACTGTCCTGTCTCATATCAAACGCTGCTTCATTTTGTATAGAATATTCATATTGATAGTTCACCCACGGTTCTTGTTCATGAAATGCTCTCCATACTCCCTGCTCTTCGACCACATTAAACTCTCTGTCTCCATATAGTACGTCCTTTTCTAGATTGCAGATAAAATCATCCTCTATTCCCGTTTCCGCAACATACTGGTCTAGTGCTTCCATAATCCATCCATAAAGAGTAATTCTTTTTTGAAAGGATGTCGGTATATCCAACATTCCGTTGGACAGCTTTTCTGCTGTCCCAACAAAATTCATATCAATGGGCACAGATCCTTTGTCACCCTGCACATTGTCACTAGCTTGTATACCGTCACCCTCTTCTGCCACTGACCCGGAAGCTGATACATAGGGTACTATGATATTACTCGTACCCGCAAGAAAGAACAATCCAACTCCAAACATAATAAAGGCTCTTTGCTTATTTTTCTTCCTCATCTTGTATGTTTACCCCATCTTTTACAACTTCACCATCATATCGCCATTCACCTGTTGTATGGTCATAAATAACAAAGTATTCTTCTGTATCAATTTCACTTTTTTGATTATGAACAGAACCATCTGGTTCAAAAAAAACATTTTTAAATGGTGCTTCGCCAATTACTATTACAGAGGTGACTTTGCTTTGATCACACCATATATCATAATTTCCGCTGCCATGCTTTCCAAAATGATATTTACAATCTCCAATAGGATTATCAACTTCTCCTCGTAAAACTGCAATCGCAGCTCCCCTAGCTAGGCCGTCCTCAGGTATTATTCCCAGGTTTGTTTGTTGAAAACCTTGATATTGTCCAGATGCCGAAACTATCTCCCTAATACTTTGATTCTTATCCCTACACCTATTCAAGACCTCATAAGCTACCGCAACCATTCCCTCATAAGTGTTTGCCTCACCAGCGATAACGTCCACTAGATAGAGAAAATCCTCCCACGTATAAAGTCCGTTCGCAATATCTCTCTCTATGTCTTCATCCAAATAGTACAGCCGTGTCTGTTGTCCCGATTCACACGGTGTAATAATTCCGCCATGTCGGCAAAACAACATAGACATCATAGTAATTCCCTCAACATTATTTATAATTTTGTCCTCAGATATATAATCAAAAGTTTTATATCTAGTGTCTCGTATAATATTGTCCCAGTCATCTTCCAATTGCATTAATTTTCTACAAGTCCCATATTTTTGGCATTCGTCTGAATCTTCCATAATAGCTTCAATTTCATTCTCTGTAGGGTCACATTGGCAATTACACTCAAATGGTTTAATATTTGTCTTTATAATGTGATCCTTTACCGTTGCCATTCTCACTCCATTAACAACCATGGCATTTTCAGAAACGGCCAATCTTGTCCTTTTTCGTTGTTCTCTTTTTTTCGTTGATTTATAACCGAACGGCACTCCTCGAATTACCTTTACATCTGTTGTCGCCCTATCACATGTAAGTATCGCTCCATCGACAAGATACTCACCTTCCTCACCATAGTTATAATATAATTCATATATTTCATCTTCATTAATCTCTGCAATCATTCCTTCCTCCTTAGCAGATTCTATGAACTCTTGCAGCATTTTATCGCTTTTTCTTCCTTTTCTTCTGCTAGTGTAATCTCCCATATATTTTATAACTTACCTCCATCAATGTAATTCTCTACTCATCTTGTAGTGCAGTTACCACTTCTTAATCCAAAATGATCATCTTGTTGCCCATTGCCATTCTGCTTGAACGCTGCTGATTCGTTCCTTTTTTTATTCCGTCCAATATATTTTCTAGGCTGCGGAAAGTCTCTCTCAAACTACCTGTACTCTTTTTTCCTTCTTTCCTTATAATATAGTCCAGCAGAATGTCATAACATGCTGCTTCCCTGCTTTGCAGCAGGAAATAAGCGAACTGGATGTCTTTATCCTCTGCTTCCTCGCATTCCAGTACTTTTCTTGCAAAGTAATCCGTAACTTCTTTCGACAACGTATTCCCGCCCGACGCCGCCCATGTAGCATCTGCCAGATTTACCGTATCAAACTCCGTCTGTATGTCAAAGAAGTCCTTATAATCCGTCCTGAGCCTCGCGCCTTCTTTCAACTTAAATCTACATATCTCAATCTCGTTCTGTTTCCGATCAACACTCTCATCCAACACAAATTCAGTTATGTATCTGGTATAATCAGGCAATACCTCTTTCTTCACAAGTCGAAACTTCAAACAAACATATTCTTCTGTCGGCGCATACTCAATTCTTTCTTCATCTGTCAGCAGAAAGACAAACTCCTGACATTTAATGATTCCCTGTGTTATACATAGGGTGTTGTCTTCTATCCGTATCCCGCACCCCAGAATGATACCGTCAGGATAATCCTTATATTGCAGCTGTAAGGCAGAATACGAGTAATCCCTGAGTGCCCACAGCAACTCTTTTTTCATGATTCTTCCGCGCTCAAAGGCGGGGTAGATGTGTTCCATGCTATATAATTGTTTCCTTTCTGTATTACTTCATCCCATCAAAATAATTCTTTACCCATCCCTCATGTTCAAATGGATAGAACTGCTCCATACCCATGTATAACTTCTCGTTCTTCCTGCAGACCGGCACAATGACATATCCCCAATCCCTGCACCTTTTCCATGCGAAGAAACGAATTTCCTGATTTACTATGCTGTCTGTCTCTTTCTGTAAGATATGATTGCCATGCACCTTATGAATCTCCTCATAAGTCACTTCGGCAAACTGTTCCGGTTCACAGTCAAAGTGGAAGCGATACCTCACCCGTCCTTCCGTATCTTTCAGATAAAGCTGTAAAGTCACATCCTCCAGATTGCGCGAAACATATCCGGTCTCTTCTTCACGGAGAAAGCCGTTGACTAGCTCCACTTCTCTGCCGTTATGGGTAAATGCACTGACCGTATAGGGAAGCACGGGCTTGTCCGAATGCAGGTCTATCTCAGCATATCCGAGCCTCTTGTCCCGCATAAACTTTAATGCGCCGTCCACGCAGCTCATCTTTAGGTCAACATTCCCTGCCGTATCCCTGTTCTTGCGCTTGAACTGTATCATCCTGCCGGGGATGAACTCTTTTAAGGCTTCTCTAAAGATGTCTATTTTACAGGATTGTCCGGTCAGTTTCAGGAAAGAAAAATGCCTGATCTGATCTTCCAGATACATTGGCTCCATGAATTTACGGATGATTCCATAAATATCTCCTCTGAGAATGAGTTCTATCTCATAGAGGTTTAGTATGATCTCCGGAAACTCCTTCACAACCTGAAATTCGCCCTTCTCCTGCACGGACAGTTTCCATTTATCTGCCTGTATCCATGCAATGTCCGCACTCTGTCTCTGCTCTGACGTGATGCCAACCCTTAGGATGCCCACATGCTCGTAGAAGCATTTCTTGACCTGTTCCGCCAGGAAAAAGAGCAGATAAAAATTATTCTTCACCTTGAAGTACTCTTCTCTGCTTCTCGTCTCATACTCCTTGAAGCGGGTAGGTATCCACTGTTCCGCTGTATCATATGCTTCTTCCAGTGCATGATATAATTGTTCTGTACCGTTTGCATCCACATATCTGAAGATATCCATGTCCAGTTTGCTCAGGATGCTCTCTGACATCACTGGAACATCTAATCCTTGTTGAACTGCAAGCTTTTCAACCAACAGTATTTTCAAATACTGCATGATACGGTATGTCAGGTTATTGCCGCCGAAATCCGTATCCCCGTTTTCGTATGCGATGTCAATGCGGATGTGATATGCCACACTGTCATCCCTTATCTTAAAGCGACATGCACACAGATCCGTCGTTCCACCGCCACAATCAACGATCAATGCCTGATATTCCCTGTCCGGCTCTATATTTCCGGACTCCAGCATGTTAGAGATTGTGTTGTAGAGCACGGCTACGCCCTCATCAATCATTTCTGTATCTTTTGCGATATATTCGGGCAAAATATCCTGGAATAATTTTTGAAACAGGAACTTCTGTTTTACCGGGCAGGATACCTGTATCTGTCCTACTTTACACTTAAATTGATTCTCCGTTATACTGATGATGTGTTCAAAATACGCCTTGATGATCTCCCTGCGTGCCAGAAAAGTCCGTCTGCCCTCTCTGTCTGTTATATCCTCTTCCCTCTCATAATCGCTGATCCATCGTTTCATGTCATAGAAGATACTAAAACCTTCATCCACGTAACAGGCATTTGACAAGTCAACCGCAGCCTGTCCGAATACAAACCGAGGGGTTCCCTGATCCACGGAAACAACACCTACCACTGACGGCATAAGCTTATTATGACCATCAAAAGTCGTGTACTGAATAGCATTTTTTTCAAAGCTGTCAGCAAAGATTGCCCCTTTTGCGTTTTCAAAGTACAATGAGTCCAGATAGACTCCTGCTGTAGTATTGGTAGAGCCAAAGTCAATCACCAGAGGCATCCGCAACGGAATCGGCTGTCGCACCTCCACATCCATAAGGGGTATCCGGTATGCCGACAGATTCTCCGGGATTTCATCATTCGTTCCGTTGTAAACGGCGAAAACTTTATCCGAGTCCTGTTGATCAAAGCAAAATAAATCATAATCTTTCAAGTCAGCTTCCCGGCAGGATACATGCTTACTCTTCATCACATACAGGCGTTCTTTATCATCTTCGCATCTGTGCAGATAGAAGATTCCGCAGATCTTCTTTCCCCCGCTCACGAGAATTGCGTTCGTATCCTCCAATTCCCCACGATAGGGGATATGTATTCCGTCATTATCATCCATGGTAAGACCGTCATATACTATAATCTTCGAGGGGATATGCAGAGTCTTATCATGTTCCGTTCTTATTTTCCCTGCATCCAGAAGCCGTTCCAGTGCCTCAAGTCCGTTTTCATGCTCATGCATGATCAGCATCTGTTCTCTGGTGCCCCGGTAACGCATGATAACATGGATCAGTTCTTCCTTATCCATGGGATTGATGATACCTTGGATGATCCTCTCTTTTCTGCAGATTTCCCTGAGCTGATGAGTCGTCATCAGTTCCAGTTCACCCTGTCGGTACAGTTTTTTATCTTCTCTTCCCCTAATCCCATCCCGGTTTAAAGTATATCCACTCATTACTTACTCCTAATGTAAGATTATATTTCTATCTTTGCTAGAAAATCACCATCTCATCCATCATCATCGTCTCGTCCACGCCTATGATCCCGAAATGATGTCCGTAAAACCAGTGCACGGTTTCCTGCATTGGCAGGAACATT
>JAFLTD010000005.1 GCA_022510625.1 Lachnospiraceae bacterium | reverse complement strand
CATCTCCCTGCAGAACAGTCTGATATCCATTCGGCAGCATCATGATAAAATTATGTGCGTTGGCAAGTTTTGCAGCTTCAATACATTCATCATCCGAAGCCCCCGGATTCCCATATCTTAAATTATCCATTACGGTTCCGGTAAACAGGTTGACATCCTGCAGCACCACACCGAGGGAACGTCTCAGATCGTACTTTTTGATCTTGTTGATATTGATACCGTCATAGCGGATTTTCCCGTCATCGATATCATAGAAACGGTTGATCAGATTAGTGATGGTTGTTTTACCTGCACCCGTAGCTCCGACAAAGGCAATTTTCTGCCCCGGCTCCGCAAAGAGTGTGATATCATGAAGTACCTGTTTTTTAGGCACATACCCGAAGTCCACATGATCCATCACAATTCTTCCTTCCAGCTTTGACAGTGTTGTGCTGCCGTCACCATGGGGATGTTTCCATGCCCATATGCCGGTATATGCCGCACTTTCTGTAAGCTCCCCGTTCTTTTCTTCTGCATAAACCAGTGTGACATAACCGTTATCTGGTTCCGGTTCTTCGTCCATCAATTTAAAAATGCGGGATGCCCCGGCAAGTGCCATTACAATAGAATTAAACTGGTTCGATAATTGTGTAATAGGGTTTATAAAATTGCGTGATAAGGTCAAAAAGGAGGCAATCATGCCAAGAGTTACCGTATTGATGCCAAAAATAGTCAGGTTTCTCACACCGGATATCGCCATCCATGCACCCACAATTGCAATGATTACGTACTGTACATATCCCAGTGCATTCATCATCGGCATCATGGAGTTCGCATATCCGTTCGCCTTTGCAGAGGCATTTTCCCATGCTCGGTTCTTTGCTCTGAAGGCATTTTTTGAAGCTTCTTCATGGCAGAACACTTTGATGACCTTCTGCCCGTTTATCATTTCCTCCACATAACCATCCAAAGCCCCAAGAGTTTCCTGCTGACGGATAAAGTAATATCCGCTTTTTCCTACAACTAATTTTGCCACCTGCATGATCAAAGCAACAATAACCACAATGATCAGTGTAAGATACACGCTCTGGTAAAGCATGCAGCAGAAAACTGCAACTATTGTTGTCAAAGACGATACCAGCTGTGCCAGAGATTGGGCAATCATCTGTCTGAGCGTATCGGTATCATTTGTATAGTGACTCATGACATCACCATGTGTATGGGTGTCAAAATACTTAATCGGCAGAGTCTGCATCTTGGCAAACATCTCGTCACGGATCTGTTTCAAGGTTCCTTGTGCAATCGTTACCATAGTACGATTGTAAATCCATGTTGATAGAGTACCTATTAGGTATATCACTCCCATTACGCAGAGTGCCTTTATCAATTCCGTATAAACCGGTGCAGCGGATGCAAGCAAAGGTGTAATATAATCATCAATCAGGGATTGGATGAACAAAGAAGCAGCGACACTTGCCACCGAACTTAGCAGAATGCATATTACTACCACTGCCAGTGCTATTTTGTACTGTTTTAAATAAGACAGTATCCTGCCTGCGGCTTTCATATCCATTTTCCCTACACCCGGCTTTTCCGGCATTGTTCCGTTTGTAGGCGGCATTTTCATGTGTTTTTCGTTAGTCATCGCTCCCACTTCCTTTCTGTTGTGATTCAAATACTTCACGGTAGATTACACTGTTTTCCAAAAGTTCTTCGTGTCTGCCCACGGCACTGATATGCCCGTCATCCAGAACTATGATCTTGTCTGCATGCTGGACAGACGATATACGCTGTGCAATGATGATCTTCGTAGTTTCCGGAATAAACTCGGCAAATGCCTTTTGGATTTGTGCATCTGTTCTGGTGTCTACCGCACTTGTGGAATCGTCAAGGATCAGTATCTTAGGTTTTTTCAGCAATGCCCTAGCAATACAGAGGCGCTGTTTCTGTCCGCCGGATACATTGGTGCCGCCCTGTTCAATATAGGTGTCATAGCCTTCAGGCATCTGCGAAATAAATTCATCGGCACAGGCAAGCCTGCACGCTTCCACAATTTCTTCATCTGTGGCATTTTCATTTCCCCAGCGCAGGTTTTCATTGACAGTCCCGGAAAACAGCTCATTTTTCTGCAAAACCATCGCGACAGAATTGCGAAGCACATCCAGATCATATCTCCGTACATCAATACCACCAACGGATACTGTTCCCTTGGTCGTATCATATAAGCGGGGGATCAGTTGTACAAGAGATGTTTTCGATGAACCGGTCCCTCCGATAATACCTACTGTTTCACCGGAAGCGATCTCAATATTTGCGTCACTGATTACTTTCTTTTCAGCTTTGGCGGCATATGTAAAGCTGACCCTGTCAAATCGGATACTGCCGCTTGTCACTGATGTGACAGGTGATTCCGGATTTTGAATGTCCGTCTTTTCATTCAGAAGTTCGGCAATTCTCTCTGCTGCTGACCTTGCAATCGTTAACATGGCAAAGATCATGGAAAGCAGCATCAGGCTCATTAAAATCTGGATTGCATAAGTAAATAACGCCGTCAGATTGCCTGTCGTCAGCCCGGATACCGCATCGTTGCCGCTTGCCACAATGGCTTTAGCCCCCAGCCAGGATATCATTATCATGCAGGCATACATACACAGCTGCATCAGCGGGGAATTTAATGCAAGCAGCTGTTCTGCCTTTGCAAAATCCATATAGATTTTCTTTGATATATCATTGAACTTATCAATCTCATAGCCTTGTTGATTGAACGATTTTACAACACGTATACCCCTTAGATCCTCTTGCACAATATTGTTCAGCTTATCATAGGTATGAAAGACCCGCTGGAAAACAGGATGCACAGCCCGGACAATTGCAATCAGCCCGACTGCCAATACAGGAATGAGCAGCAAAAAGATAAGGGAAATCTCTCTGCTGATTCCAAATGATACCACCATCGCAAATACGATCATTATCGGTCCGCGGATTGCCATTTTTATGATCATCTGGTAAGCATTTTGTAAGTTTGTCACATCGGTAGTTAGTCTTGTTACAATAGAGGAAGTGGAAAACTTATCAATATTGGAAAAGGCAAACGTCTGGACATTATCATACATATCCTCACGTAGATTTGCAGCAAATCCTGCGGAGGCTTTTGCTGCCGTTGCTGCTGAAAGCATACCGGTCGAAAGCTCAAGTAAAGCCATGATTGCCAAAGCAATTCCATATTTAATAACCGCATTCATGTTTCCTTTCTCGACACCAAGATCAATAATCTCAGCCATACACAATGGAATGATGATTTCAAACAAAGCCTCAAGCGTTGCAAGAATCATTGTGAGAACTGACCCCTTATTATGTTCCCGCAGACTTTTATAAAGTGTTTTCAGCATAGTGATTCTCCTTTTTATATGTAGCATGCTACATTTATGATTAGAAGAAATACTGCAATATGCAGCATCTCTCAATCAACATTTTTTAAAATGATTTGAAGCGCATAATACAGATAGTCCATATCTTTCTCAGATAACCCCTTAGTGAGTAATTGCTCCTGCGCGGCAATCTCGGATTCTAGGATTTGAGATATCTGCATGGCTTTTTCCGTCAGACTGACTATTTTGATCCGCTTATCGTTCTCGTCAAAATGACAGTCAAGAAAATCATTTTTTTCCATCCGGGTTACGATACCGACAACCGTAGGGTGTGCCACATGCAGGTAGTCCTCAATAGACTTCTGCGTTACCGTTCCGCCATGCTTTGCCATATATTGGATCACCCTGGTCTGTGATAAAGTCAGGTTATGCTTTTTTAGGTTTACCTCTGCGGATACCTTAATTTTATCTGTAATCTGCTTCAGCATATATCCAATCGGCTGCCGCTCCATACTATCCGCCCTTTCTTGTAATATGAATCATTATATATTGTAGCACGCTACACTTTTTTGTCAAGTACAAATACAATTTATGCAACGGTACTCTTTTTGGCCACTGTACTGTTTTCCGAAATTCTTAGACCATAACAAAAAAGGACAGCCCCATATTTTAATGAGATTGTCCCTTAGGCACGGTTTAGGTTCATACACCACAGTTTCATGTATTATTCGGTATTATCAAGTAAAAATTTGATGTACCTTTGATGTAGTAAATACATTTTGATGTACTTTCAGGAAACAGGAAACCTTAATCCGATTCTAAAAGTCTCCGCTTTCGCTCAATCATTTCGTCAATTCTTTCTATGTACTGGGCAACTTCCTTCACATTCTCGCACCGCTCGATGAGAGTATTCTCACTGCCGTCTTCCGCCACATTATGGCTGACTTTCTTGGTGATACTCCCCGCCCCCAGCGCCACGATAGTCTGTTTCTCCTCCATGATGAGAATATTGTAGATGCCATACTTATCTTCCGCGGAATATCCCACATTCTCAAAGTTGCCGGACATATTCTTCTGGCGGTAGAGGTAATAGGGTGACATGCCCATATCCCTTGCGCCCTTCTCCGCAATCCGCATGGTCTCTTCCGTATTGTTAAAAGCGGTAATGCCGTTTTCCTCAATCCATTTATTGAGCGCGGAAGCCCTTTTCACCGCGAGGGAATGCACCGTCAGGGAATCGGGTGCAAGATGCTGAATAGCTTCTATTGTCGTTGCTACATCTTCCCTTGTTTCCCCCGGCAGTCCCAGAATGATATCCATATTGATATTGTCAAAACCGACTTTTCTTGCCATATGGAAAGCATCTATAACCTGATCTACCGTGTGCTGTCTGCCGATGAGCTTAAGCGTCTCCTGCTTCATGGTCTGCGGATTCACGGAAATCCTTGTCACGCCGTGCCTATGCAGCACATTCAGCTTCTCCTCCGTGATACTGTCCGCACGTCCTGCCTCCACCGTGAACTCCTGCACGGTGCTGAAATCAAATGTACTCTTAAGCTTGGAAAGGAGTCTGTCCAGTTCCTCCGCAGACAGGGAGGTTGGTGTTCCGCCGCCGATATAGACGGTGTCCAGTATCTTATCCCGATACATCTGCGCCACCGCATCCATCTCTTTTTCCAGCGCGGTCAGATAATCTGTCACCCGCTCTTTCCACACGTTGATTGGATAGGATGTAAAAGAACAGTACAGGCATGTCGTGGGGCAAAAGGGGATGCCGATGTAGAGACTGTAACCGTCCTCATAGTGAAGAGTACTCAAAATCTCGCGCTCCCGCTGTGCAATTTCAACACTCAATGCAATCTTTTCCTCACTGACAAAATGCTTATCCCGAAGGAATGCGGTCACATCCCGCTCGCATGCTCCATCATCCAGCATGGTCATAGCAATCTTCGTGGGGCGGATACCTGTCAGGTTTCCCCATGGAAGGGATTTGCCCGTCTCCTCCCGTAGCAAAGTATAGAGAAAACGGCCGAATGTATTCTTGTAATCATCTGCCGACACGTTGTCGGTGTGCCATGTATATGTATGGGAGATGTCCCGGTGAATAAGAAAATGCACTTCATTCTCACCGAATTCCAGTTCCATCACCGGAGGAATTTCGAGAATTTTTCTATCTTTAATCACAGATTCCGGCGTAAGGATTTTCAGATCCCACGCCGGATAAAACGCCTTCACCAATGCATGAATTTCATATTCAAATTGTGCTTTGCTGCTTCTTAAAATCTGCACGATACCACTGTACCTTTCTTGTGTTAATACAGTATATATTACACTATAAATCATAGACTCGCAAGCACACGCTTACAGCGCTTTTCAGCCTGCTTGCACTCATATCTTATTGAACGGCTCCTTATAGCATGCGACGCTGCCCAGTTCTTCCTCGATGCGCAGAAGCTGATTGTACTTCGCCACACGATCACTTCTGCACGGTGCTCCCGCCTTGATCTGTCCCGCGTTGACCGCCACTGCAAGGTCCGCGATAAAGGTATCTTCGGTCTCGCCGGAACGATGAGAAATGACCGCCTTGTATCCGTTCTTCTGCGCCATCTCTATGGCATCCATAGCCTCGCTGACCGTACCGATCTGATTCACTTTGACAAGAATTGCGTTCGCCACATTCAGCTTGATGCCGGCGTCAAGCCGCTTCGTGTTCGTCACAAACAGATCGTCTCCCACAAGCTGAATCTTATCGCCCAGCTTCTGTGTCATCATCTGCCAGCCGTCCCAATCATCCTCCGCCAGACCGTCCTCAATGGAGATAATGGGATATCGTTCCACCAGTTCCTCATAATATGCCACCATCTCTTCCGTGCTTCTTGTGATCTCCTGTGACTGTTCATCATGATCGAAATCGCTGCCCGCCTCGTAGCATTCCGTGACGTTGCTTCCCGCCACTTTGCTCCTGTTCCGTTTCAGCTCCGTCTCACCCGGGAAATGGTACACGCCGTCCGACTCCTCGTAGAGTTCGGATGCCGCCACATCAAGTGCAATCTTGATGTCCTGCCCCGGCGTATAGCCCGATGTCTTGATGGATTCCACAATAAGGTCAAGCACCGCGAAGGCATCCGGAAGGGAGGGTGCAAAACCACCCTCGTCTCCCACACCGGTGGACAATCCCCTGTCGTTGCAGATCTTCTTCAGATTATGATATATCTCGGCGCAGATGCGCAGGCCGTCCGCAAAGCTTTCCGCCTGGACGGGCATGATCATGAACTCCTGGAAATCAACTGTATTGTCGGCGTGTTTTCCGCCGTTTAATATATTCATCATGGGCACAGGAAGAAGTCTTGTGTACGCACCGCCCAGATAACGATACAGCGGAATCCCCATCGCCTCGGCACACACTTTGGCACAAGCCATGGAAACGCCAAGCGTTGCATTGGCACCCAGATTGCTCTTATTATCGGTGCCGTCCTGCTCAATCAGAATACGGTCGATCAATCCCTGGTCGAAAGCATTCAGTCCCATCAGGACATCCCTGACCTTCGTGTTGACATTGTTTACCGCCTTGGTGGTTCCTAAGCCGAAGTATCTGGTCTCGCCGTCTCTTAGTTCCACCGCCTCGAAGCGTCCGGTACTGGCGCCGCTGGGAACCGCCGCCCGACCTACGTACTGTGCACCGCCCACTTCTTTTTCAACCGTAACTTCCGCTTCTATCGTCGGATTCCCCCGGGAGTCCAGAATTTCCCTCGCATGTACATCCACGATTCTCAACTTCATACCCATATTAAAAACCTCCTGTGCGCAACTTTTTTCAAATAGTATGCACACGGGAGGTCTATTATATGCAAATGAGCTTTCTCTCATTTTTTATCGAGTTCACGAAGCGAATCTCGCAAACGAGCTTGCTCGTTTTTTACTCGTTCCTGATTGCCGCAAGCGGGCTTAATTTCATGGCTCTTCTGGCCGGAAAAAATCCCGCAATCATGCCCACCAGTACCGCAAAAACCAGTGACAACAGCACAAGCCAAATCGGAATATAAGAGATTCCACTTGCATATTCTTCCGCTGCCGCTGCCAGTTTATTGATGATACCGGATAGGGTAAAGCTTAATATCAGCCCGATAATACCACCGATAAATCCGATAAATCCCGCCTCCATCAAAAAGAGGGTTCTAATGTTCCTAAGATCACAGCCCAGCACTTTCATAACGCCGATCTCTTTTGTTCTCTCGTAGATGGACATCATCATCGTGTTGGTGATACCGATTGCGGCAACAAACAATGACACCGCACCGATACCTCCTAACACAAGCTGTATCGTAGCCATTTCCTGCTGCGCAGACTGCACCCATTCGGCGTTGCCGTACGCTTCATACCCTAAGCCTGTCAGATAGTTCTGCACTTCCATCACGTTATCCAACTCGTCCACGTTGACGCTCAACTGATTGTAGAAAATCTCTCTGTATGGCTTACCCGTCTTGGTTGTGGGTTGACCGGGTATCGCCTTGTTCTTGAAGATTCTCTTGAGCTGCGGCATGAGCTGCTCGATATCGCAGTGGGTATACCAACCGTATTGTGACCAACTGTCCTCCATCGCGGCTTCCACGCCGCAGGCAGGAATCATGTACTTCTTCGGCGGCGGCGTGTTCTGTCCGTTTTCGTCCGGATATTGCGACGCATAGTAGGCATCCGTATCGAAAATAATAAAGATCGGATCGTTCATCAGATCGATATCCGGCAGGACACCCGTCTCCCAATAACTGCCCCCGTTTCCCTTGGCATTGTAGAAATTCTGCAGTACTTCATTACCGTAAAAGAATGTCAACTCGTCATCCTCGCCGGGAAGCCGGCCTTCACCCACTTCAATATTCATCTCTGCAAAGGTCTCTTTCGGAACCGCACGAATCTGCAGCCAGCCCTGATAACTTCCGTATTTAGCCAGTGCGGACATCTGCAGGATCGGCCATACGGATTCCACATGTTCAAGCGATTCGATCTCTCTTACCAGATCGTCATCCAGCCTCATATCCTCCACATTATCGCCGCCCCACGGTTCATACACCGTGATTTGTGTGAGGCTTCCCCAGGATTCGTACTGCTCCATCATAGAGCGGCTCAGTCCGAGGCCTAAAGAAATCATGACGACGATGGATGCCACGCCGATTACTACGCCAAGCACCGTCAGGATGGTTCTCACTTTTCTTTTCCACAAATTGCTGCTGCTCATGCGCAGCAGATCAAAGAATTTCATAGATTACTTCACTCCAACCGCTGCCGATTAATTTCCGTAAAACGTCTTAATCAATATCCCTCTCGAGATCCAGAAGGTCCTCCGCCAGCAGCTTGGCTGCTTTCTGTTTCTTACGAATCACAAGGAAGACAGCAAGGCCTATACCTGCCAGAACCACTACTCCGATGATGATCCCGATGATGAGCCCCTTCTTGGACCCGGATTGTTCTCCCGCCATCATATCGTCGCCCATCATCATGTCGTCAAACATCATATCATCATACATCATACCGTCACCATAAAATTCTTCCGTGACATACAGCGTAATCGGCTTCTCCACAACAGTGACATTACCCGCGTCATCCTCGTAGCTAATCTCTGCATTGATGGTTCCGTCATCCATCGTCGCCGCGATTCCCGTCAGCATGACATCCACATTTCCGGTGGCTCCGGACTGCAGATTGCCGACAAAGGCCGATGCTTCGTCAATGGAATCCGCCGCGAATTTCACCTGTACATTGTAGAGTGTTGTCTTACCCGTATTGTAGATACTGAACATGACGTTGGACTGTGAGCCGACAGTGATATCTGACGGAACCACCTCAGGTATGCTCGTGTCAAAGCGGCTCTCCTGCGAGATCGGAATGGACACACTCGCCTTGTCCGTCAAGTCAAACATCATGCCCGCATCGTATTTCATATTCACATCAAGCACATACGGTTTCTGCGCCAAGTCGGCTTTCGCCGTCATCTCAATAACAATATCCGCTGCAGTGTTCGGACCGATGCTGTCCATATAGACGGAACTTGCACCTGACGTCGGCAGAAACGCAGAGTAAGTGTTGGTCGTATCGTTACCCTCCGTCGCCGCCTGCATATCAAAAAGCACATTGGTCACCGCCATGTCCTTGGCTGTGTTCTGCACATGTATCGTCAATGTAAACGTATCTCCCGCAAAAACCTGTGCAGGATTCGTCTCAAATCCGGTCACAACAATACGGGGCTTGGCTCCGCTCGCCTCCTGTCCGCTTCCGCCGATCGTGCCGCTTCCGGGTCTTCCCACCGTCTTCACATACACCGTAAGTTCCGCCGGCTCTTCACAGCGGATACCGCCCTTTGTGTAGGAGATATTGAATTTCAGCGGATAGTATCCGCTCATCACGTCGCTTCTGACCGTGAAGATGAAAGTGAACTCTCTTCTGTTCGCCATGGCATCTTCCTTGGTCTTATTGCCGGGAATAAACGGTTCGGTCTGCAGATAATTCGTCATGTCGGGCTCAAAGGGCCAATCCGTCACAAGCGTCGAAGTCTGTGGCTCTACGATCAAGTCATTCAACTCTTCCGTTCCGAAATTGACAATCGGAAGTACAATAGATACCTTCTGCCCATAACTGACCGTAGGTGTCGCCCAGTTGTCTGCCACCTGCAGGAACTCGCTGGTGCTCATGGAAACCGTCGATACGGCTGTAGACTCCATAAGACCCTTAGTCGATGCAACGTAAGCCCACAGTTCCGTAACCGACATCTCTGTGTTGGCTATGTAGTATACAGCGCTGTCAAAAACCTTGTGCAGCTGCTCCATCACTTTCGCATCAAGGTGATAACGCACTTCAAGACTCTGCATGTAATAGAGCATATCTTCATCTGCAGCCGCCCTGTCATCATCGGTAATGACATAGTCGGAAGTCCGGTTGATGATACCGTTACCGCTGAGGGTTTCTCCGGTCGCCTCCACATACGACATCGTTCCCATGAACTGTGGGACAGACAGAGCTGCCGCTATCACCATTGCACCGAGGGCTGTACCGAAGAGAATCCTCCCTGCCTGTCTTATACCCTTACATTGTTTTGTCTTGTTCCATCGAATCATTCTCATCTTGATCTACCCTGATCCTTTCCCGGCACACGTATTATTTCATCCGACATATTACCGTCACGCTTATCTTCAATCTCTATAATTTTACCGTCCTTGATCCTTAAGATCACGTCCGCAAAACTTGCAAGATAATTGTCATGGGTTACCATGACAAGTGTCTGATTCTTCTCCCGCACAATCTTTTTCATCAGATTCATCACTTCCACCGAAGTGTTGGAGTCCAGGTTACCGGTTGGCTCATCTGCAAAGATGATCTCCGGCTCCACCACAAGTGCACGTGCCACACCGACACGCTGCTGCTGTCCGCCGGACATCTGGTTAGGCTTGTGTTTCTTATGCTTGGTCAATCCCACCAAATCAAGCATCTGCTCCGCTTTGGCGTTGCGGCTCTTCTTATCCATACCCTGAAAGGTGAGAGGAAGCGCTACATTCTCAATGGCATTCATGGTACCCATCAGATTAAAAGACTGAAAGATAAAACCGATATGTTCCCTTCTGAAGGCGACCAGTTGGTTCTCTGTCTTTGTCTCCATGTGTTCCCCCGCAATCACGATCTCCCCCTTCGTCGGCTTCTCCAATCCCGCAAGCATATTGAGGAGTGTAGATTTACCGGAGCCGGAAGTGCCGACAATGGAACAGAAATTCCCTCTGTCGATGGTGAAACTGACGCCGTTAAGCGCGCGCACCTTCGTCTCTCCGACCCGGTAAATCTTATATAAATCTCTGACACTGATCACAGGTTCCGCCCGTCCCATTCTGCGCTTAGTCCTTTTCTCTTAATCTTACTATTATTCTTATCCTCTTCATTGCTCATGTCAAGATATTGATTCTTAATATTATATTAATACCTATTTTCATTCCGTCTTTGCGTCAAGAGATGTCGCCTCCACTACGAAATCCGGTACCTGACCCACATAGAATTTATAGTAAACACCGCGTTGAGTCCTGTCGTACGGATAGGTCGTATCTTTCTTAAATGTGACATATATGTCATAATTTCGATCCATCTCCTGAGTACCATCATGCCACGATACCGTCAGGTACGACGGGTAGATCACCGGTACGATCTGTGCAATCTGCTCCTCATCATCGAAGGTCGTACTAACCGTAGTGGTCGTGGAGGCTCCGTGCGGTGTGTCGTACACGGGTGCATCGTACACGACTGCCTCAGCCTGCGCACCCATTGCAAGATTATATCCCGCCTGGCCGGTATAGATTGCTTCATCCTTCAGATCATAGTGATAGTTCGTGACCGTAATGTCCGCGATATCCTCCGGATTCAACTGAACCGGATAGAACGCCTCCTGTTCATTCAGATAGGCGATTGTATTCTCAAAGTTCTCATACACATACAAGTGGGTATACCGATACTTAGGAAATAAAATGTCAATCCGCCCGCAGGGGCGCTCTTTCGTCGCCAGCGTAAAGTCGAACTTCTCCATGTCCTTGACATAGGCATTCCTCAGTCTCTGTGCATCCTCCGGCAGCAGGGCGACACCGGTCGCACCATTGCTGTAGGACATCGCCTGAACCTGATTATAGGATTCCCCGTCCGTCATGACCTGATAGGCACCCTCTTTCCACTCCTCGGAACCCACGATGCGGTTCATCAGCGCCTCGTTGGCGGGGTCGGCGAAATCAATCCAGATATTTCTGCCCACTTCCCTGCCCGATTTCAGACGGTACAGCACGGGCACGACTCTCACATCGCATACTTCCTTGTCACCTACAGCCTCCTGCTGCGACTTGGATGCCAGCGCAAGCACTGCTTCCACATCGGTGATAAACATATGGTCCTTGTGGTAGTCCGCCATAGTATAAGAGGAAAAATCTTCTTTCCAAAACGTCCCCTCATAATAGTCCAGACACATGGCAACACTTTCTACCTGACCCTCGCGCGGCACATACTTATCATACCCCAGAAGGTCATTTTTATAGATCAAAAAGATGACCACGATTCCGACAATCGCCACACCGCCGGAAAGCGGATGTTTGATCAGGCTCTTGATATCAAAGTCATAAATCACCTCGGCTGCCGCACACGCTATCACGCCGCCGATCAGCATACTTGCCACGGTGAGCGAGTTGCTCCCGTTGGACGCATCATATATGATGATACCTACGCCGATACTGAACGGCACGGCAAGGATCACTTTCAAAAACGGTTCGGTCTTCACAAAGGCGATCGCCTTTCCGGCCGACTCCGACGGGCGTTTTCTGTAGCAAAACCACGCTGCCGCCAGAATCACCACTGCAAGTATAAGCCATTTGCCGCAATAGGGCAACACCACTTCCGCCAGACCTCCCACACCTTTGGTCCATACCGAATCACTCAGATCAAATGCCTCGGAAAAATAATCATACACCGCGGAGAATTTCGGCGCCGGGCTCACGTATGTGCGTGATACGGTTTCAAAATAGGCGTACTGCATGTACGTGTTCAGTTCGTACAGGATAGGTTCATACAGCAGCAGCGCTCCCGCCATGCACACGGTAATCAGACGATTGCCGGTAAGCATCACTGCGAGAATGACTGTGTGATAAACCACCAGAAAGAACAGCAGATTCCAGATAAAGGCCAGTCCGACTTCCGATAACACCAAATCGTTCACGGCATTCTGTGCGGCCGCTATGACGATGCCGAGAAGCACACTGAATACGGTGGAGACAAGATAGATGAAAATACCGTTTAAGTAAACCACCAGAAATCTTCTGTTTTTCTCCACAGGTACACTGTGATACAAATCGACTTTTCTCTTGTCATGCAAATAAGCAAATCCCTGTATTCCTATGATAAATGAAAGTCCCACCGCGCTCACCATCGCATGGCGAAAACCCAGTGCCTCCGCCGCCACCCGGTACATGACATCATGATATTCTTCATAAGTGCGATATATCCCCTGCGCATACCATGTCCTGATGCGGCTTAGGTAAATCATCACAAATGCCGGATACACCGTCAGCTGTCCCAATACGGACACGATCCACACCCAGATACGTCTTTTATGGTTCTCTATACAATTAGCCCAGAATGAGTTTCTTGATGTCATATCCCACTACCTCCGTTTCGCTGATAAAGATTTCCTCCAGGGAAAGAGGAAGCACCTCGTAAAATACGGTATCCACCGTGGCAAATCTCGCCGTCACTTCTTCTCTCGTACTCCGTACGGTATAGGTGCACAGGGAACCTCTCTGTTCCTTCTTGAGAACTTCGAGACCGTTCAGTGCTTTTAATTCCTCTTCCACCGTCGCAAACACACACTGTACTTTCTGGATATTGCACTTCATGTCCTCCAGATCCTTGGACAACAGCACACCACCTTTGTGCAGCAGTCCTACATGGTCACAGATATCCTCAAGTTCCCGCAGGTTGTGCGACGCAACCACCGGCGTCAATCCTCTCTCATCCATCTCCTTCGCAAAAATAGATTTCACGCCCTGACGCATCACAGGATCGAGACCGTCCATCGTCTCGTCGCAGAGCAGGTACTTTGTTTTGGAGCAGATTCCCAAAAGAAAAGCGAGCTGTTTCTTCATACCCTTGGAGTAGGTGTTTATTTTCCTGCTTTTGTCCAGATTGAAACTCTCAAGATATTGATAAAACTCTTCTCTATCAAACCCCTCATAAATGCTGCTGTAATATTTCTCCATGCCCTGTGCGTTGGCATTGGCGAAGAAATACGGCTCGTCCGCAATAAAAAACATTTTCTTCTTTGCTTCCACATTGTCATACACCGGCATTCCGTCCACCGCTATCGAGCCGCTGTCGGGTTTTAAAACACCGGATATCATGCGGAGCACTGTGCTCTTTCCCGCACCGTTTGTTCCGATCAGGCCGAATACGGTATTGTCCTTGATCGTTACGCTGACATCATCGACTGCTTTGATCTGTTCATAAGTCTTCGTCAGATTATGTATCTCTATCATAGATTCCTTCCTTTCCGCCTAAAGCGCTTCAATCTCACGAATGAGCTCCGCCTTAGACATACCGATCTCCAGCACATCCTTTGCAAGTGCCAGTATCTGTTCCACATATTCTCTCTTGCGCTGTTCCACCAGTCCGCTGTCTCCGGATACAAAACTGCCTCTTCCCTTCACCGTATAGATGAATCTCTGGCGCTCCAATTCCGCATAAGCCTTCTGTATCGTGTTCGGGTTGATGGAAAGCTCCATGGCAAGATTACGCACCGACGGCATCTGCTCGTCGGGCTTCATGACATCTTTCAAAATCAATGTCTTAAAACGTTCCACAATCTGTTCATATATTGGCCGGGTGTCCTTATAGTCTATGATTATCATTATTTCTCCCTTCTTTATGATTCCCCATGTTTCCACACCATGCTAACTGTACTATTAGTGATGGTACACTTAGTATACAGTGAATGTAAAAGGATGTCAAGCCAAAAACAAAAAAGACTCAGGGTGAGGATAATTCCTACGTCGCCGCGCTTTCGCTCCACCTCAAGCGTAACAGTACTAAGCTTGCATAAAACCTCGCTAAGTGCTGACGCTTTCCGAGGGGCTCCTTTAGGAATTATCCTCACCCTGAGTCCTTAAACTAAATATATTATGTACTTATCTTGCTGCCCTTACTGCACCAACAGCGACTTACCTGTCATCTCGGCAGGCTGCTCCATTCCCATCAGCTCGATGATTGTGGGAACAATGTCCGCCAGGCATCCGCCCTCTCTAAGCTTATAGGAAGGATCTGCATTGACGAGAATAAACGGTACGGGATTGGTCGTGTGCGCCGTGAATGGTGCACCTGTCTCGTAATCTACAAGCTGCTCCGCGTTGCCGTGATCGGCACAGATGAACATGAATCCGCCCACCTCTTTGACTGCCTCTACCGCGCGTCCGACACATTCGTCTACCGCTTCGATTGCTTTGATCGCGGCTTCCTGCACACCGGTATGACCTACCATATCCGGATTGGCAAAATTGATAATGATCACATCATACTCGCCCGACTTGATGCAGCCTACCAACTTATCGCAAACTTCATACGCGCTCATCTGCGGTTTTAAGTCGTAAGTAGGAACATCCTTGGGAGAGTTGACAAGGATTCTCTCCTCATCCTTGTTGGGCTCTTCCACACCACCGTTGAAGAAGAAGGTTACGTGTGCGTACTTCTCCGTCTCCGCAAGTCTCACCTGCTTCATATTGTTGGCTGCGATCCACTCACCGAAGGTATTTGTTACCATAATCTTATGGAATGCCACTTCCTTGTTCGGAATGGTGGGATCATAATCGGAGAAACATACATATGTGAGATCTAATTTCTTCTCTCTGGCAAATCCCTTGAAGTCGTCATCGCAGAAACTTCTGGTAATCTCTCTTGCTCTGTCGGGACGGAAATTGAAGAAGATCACAGAATCGCCGTCCTTGATCGTAGCCACCGGTTCCCCGTTCTTCATCACAACGGTAGGTTTAACAAACTCATCCGTCTCATCTCTGTCATAGGATGCCTGAATACCTTCGGGACCGCTTGCCGCCTGCAGGCCTTCACCCCTGGTCAGGGCTATATAGGCTTTCTCCACTCTGTCGTAGTTGTTATCTCTGTCCATCGCGTAGTATCGGCCCATGACGGAAGCCACTTCCCCAACGCCGATTTTCTTCATCTCCGCTTCCAATTCTTCCACATATCCCTTACCGCTTGCCGGAGGTGTGTCACGTCCGTCCAGAAATGCGTGCACATACACTTTGCTTAAGCCATTGCGCTTAGCCAGCTCCAACAACCCGTAAATATGCGTGTTATGGCTGTGCACACCGCCGTCGGACACAAGGCCGAACATATGCAGCGCGGAATCATTTTTCTTGCAGTTATTTACAGCATCAAGCAGCGCCGGATTCTCAAAGAAAGTACCGTCCTGAATCTCCTTGGTAATCCTCGTAAGCTCCTGATATACGATACGACCCGCACCCATATTCAGGTGTCCCACCTCAGAATTTCCCATCTGACCGTCGGGAAGACCTACCGCCATACCGCTGGCGTTACCTTTTACAAAGGGATATTCCGCCATAAGCTTATCCATCACAGGTGTCTTTGCCTGTGCCACGGCGTTGCCGTCCGTCTTCTCGTTCAGACCATAACCGTCCAAAATCATTAATACTGCTGGTTTTTTACTCATCTTTTTCTCCTCGCATTCCTTTATTATTGTTGTATATATCCAATTTGTTATCCTGTCTATTCCACATCTGCTGTTACATACCTATTCTAATAATCGATCTCCCATTCATGATCACCGCCCCAATCGCCGATTGCGTTGGTGGTGATGCCATCTTCGGTGGTGATCTTGGTATCAAATCTATAGTTCATCTGCGGCACATACACGCCGTTGATCTTTACATTACTGTATAAATACTGCACCGTATATTCTATGTGGGAATCCGCTCCTTCTTCCGGTACGGGCTCATAGGAGATCACACTTCTCTGCACGCCGTCATCTTCCTGTTTGGTGCCCCAGATTTTGATGATTCCGCTATGATTCCCGTAATCTTCTCCATCGGGAAAAAAGAATCTGATTCCGTCATCTTCTCTGTGCAGAACAAGTTGCTCCTTATTGACCGGAATATAAATTGACCCCTCCCAGCAACCGGAATCTCCCTCAATAAAATCATCCCTGATCTGTTGATAAGTCTCGTCTGTCACCAGAACCCTTGCATAAGCAAATTCACCCGACTCAAACTCTGCAAAAGCGGTATTGAAATAATCTTCCACCTCCGCCGCACGGGTAAGACATGCCAAAGTTTCCGTAATGCCGGAATCTTTCACTATATCGTTGATATCCTCGAGCAACTTCGTGTATGCTTCCAAATGCGGAATACTGATCCACACATAAGGCATATCGACCAGCGCATACCTTGCTATGACCTCCTTAAGCCCGCCCGAGGGACTCTCCTCATACACAGCCAGCAGTCTTCGAATAAGCTGCTCATATTCTTTGTACTCACACACATCATGTGACGTATCTTCATCGAAAAACTGCCGGCACACAGTTTCTTCATCCACCACTCGGAACAGATGATCGTAACCGGCGATCAAAGCAGTCAACGTATCTTCATTATCCGCCTCAAGCTCCAGGACCTGAATAAACTTGTCCAACGTCGCAAACGTGCAGTTTCCCTGATTGACTTCCTCCACCGCTTCATTATGTAATTCAACGCAGTAGTAATGGAGCAGGTCTTCGTCCTGCGTCTGTTCCCATCCCTCATACAGGATCTGTTTCGCTTCAACAACTTTTCCCTGTGCCAAGTAATTGTCCGCCATGCGGCGATAAGCCTGCACAGAAGACGAGTCGGTCTGTAAAGCGCTTTCGTAGGCGTTCTGCGCGCTCTCATAATCCTCTTCCTGCGCATATCTGTCACCGCTGTTCAGGGCGCGGGACAGCCGCACGGAGGGCCGCGTATATATCACCCCGCCGACCACTGCGACAATGATGATGACTGCGGATACAGCCATGATAATTTTCTGTCTTCTGACTGTCTTCTGACGCTCCGCCCTCCTTCTCGAGCGCTCCGCATCCCGTCTGCTCATACGCGCATCAAATTCATCCATGTCACCAATCTCCTCATACATTCAACATACTAGCATATTTCATGGGATTTTGTCTAGGTAATCATGTGTTCTTTGTGTACGTTTTTTACCGCATATGATATAATGAGCGCAACAGAAAACAAGTAATATTTCAAATTCCGACAAGGATACCGGTATATGGGGAAGACTATCGAAGATACAATGCGTATTCAATATCAGAGCAAGCTCTATGAACTGCCTTACACGCTGATTAGAAGCAGCCGTAAAAGCTGCGCCATCAGTATTGACCCCGACGGCCGGATCACAGTGCGTGTCCCCACGCGCACATCCGACAAAGATATCCGACATCTCCTGATTGAGAAACGGCATTGGATTATCACCAAGTATCTGGAAGTGCAGAGACAACAGCAAAATCGTCCCATATCTAATCTGACGGATATCCAGCGCGCCGCTCTTAAGAGACGGTACATTGATGCAGCCAAAGACTATTTCCCTAAGCGTGTCGCCTATTTCAATGAATTTACCGGCGGGTCATACAACCGCATTACCATCAGAGATCAGAAGACCCGATGGGGAAGCTGCAGCGCTAAGGGTACTCTCTCTTTTAATTGGAGACTCATGCTGGCCCCGCCTTCAATCCCGGACTATGTCATTGTCCACGAGTTGTGTCATTTGACATACATGAACCACTCTGCCGCCTTCTGGCAGAAAGTTGAATCCGTGTACCCCGACTACCGCACCGCCCGCAAATGGCTCAAAGATCACGGGCATGAATTGATCATATAAAAAAGTTGACCGTACGGTCAACTTTTTTATATATCTATGCCATATAGATTCTGCGCAATTTACTCACTGCCCTGTCCGCAATCAGATATTCTCCGTGTTCGTCCAGATACTGCATTCGTTCTTCGGAAACAGCGATCAGATTGCCGAACTCCACGGCCTGGGCACTGATCTTATTGAACATTTTATAGGACAATTTATTTTTCTCCATCACGAGATAATACGCATTGTCAACCTTATACAGATGGCTTTTGACGGATATGTTGGAAGGGATTGCCGCCGTATACTGCATCACCTGCCGCAAAGTGGCAAAGACAAACATGCGTCGGTTCTCATCATATTCTTCCGCAGGCTGTTCGACAGCCGATCCCTGCTGAATGGATTCTTCCTGCTTACTGAGTTCCGCACTGACCCCCTGCAGCACTTCTTTTAAATGCTGCAAGATATCCCGGAATCCCGCGGGACCTTCATTGGTGAAAGTAACCACAAGTCCTTTATTCTGCAAAGGCGTAATCTGCATGGCAATATTCTCACCGCTGATCATATAACCGACTTCATCGTGGGCGCGCTCTATAATATCTCTCAGGAAACCTTCGCCCTTCTCATTGCGCTCAAAGATATCTGACAACGTCAAACCGTATTCAAGCATGTCTTCCGCCGTAATAATACACTGTACTGTTGCATCGTTGATTTTTTTATATCTCATATTAACTTATTATCCTCTGTTTTCTTCTCTTGACCACCGTATACCGCCCCGGAAGAGGCGTATTATTATTCTAACACAAAAATACGCAATAAGAAAGAATCTTATCGCGCATTTTTGTATTTTATTCTATAAATTTTAGCATTATATGGCCAAAATATTGTATCATTTTCTTCTTATATGGTTAAATTATCAGATAATTAAAAATTTATTATAAAATTTATAGAATTTTCCTTCCATTTCGTTACAATTTATGCTAAAATGATGTTAAGAAAAAGAAAAACTTGCCGATACCTATAATAGAACACGAGGTTCACTATAAAAATCCAAGGAGGGATCACAGCTATTTATGCAGCAGAGAGGAATTATAAAGTTGAAGCGGTTATGGCGATAAACCCGTCCAGGAAGGTTTCTTCCAACCAAAAACGCCAGTCCAAACGGAACCCGTCTAAGACTTTTGCGAAGACTTTCTTCTCCAAAGTTTTAGATGAGGCATGTGAGAAGGAGCAGGAAAAAAACATCCAGATTTTAACCAACGGTTACACGAAAGATGCCCTGCCCTACTATAATCATATTAGCATGCGCGAATATTGTTAAAAAGAAAAAGCCGGTGCGATAATAACTTAATTATCCATCAGCTTTTTCTTTTCATTCCTTTGTAAGTTTTGCTTTTAGACTTGTGATGTCCGGCACTTTGACAATGAGATCAACAGATCTCTCCTTCACTCTCACATCCATCATACTCATTACTTCGTGAACAAGAGACACAAAATAGATTACCGCCGTTTCGTTGTAGTGATACCTATATTTTCTATATCACATAGTTACCCGATATTTCCTCATGCCATTCCATCAGATCTGCCAGCGTTACCTTGTCCACTATGTCGGCAATGGCAGTGTTGAGCATCTGCCATAACCGCAGCGTTACGCATGAATCCTGTCTACCACAACTGTTAATCTCATCGTCCAGACAGGGCACCGGTGCAAGCGAACCTTCCGTCAAACGCAGAATCATACCAACCGTATATTTCTCCGGATCCCTGGTCAGACGATAACCTCCCTGCGGACCGCGGATACTCTTTACATATCCGGCCTTATTCAACGTGGCAATGATCTGCTCCAAATATTTATCCGATATTTCCTGCCGAGCCGCAATATCTTTAATCCTTACCGGCTCACCTGTATTGTTCATCGCCAGATCAAGCATAAGTCTGAGAGCATATCTTCCTTTGGTTGAAATTTTCATGATTTTTCCTTCTTATCGCCAATTCCTATATATTTACTAGACTTTATATGATTATTTATACTACCGTTCTCTTTTTTTGTCAAACGACAATATTGTGTGAATGCAAAAAAGAACGTTAAGAAACTCCTCAAACATTACGATATATATACTATAGAATAAGCAAAATCAGCTCATAGATGAGTAAAGGGATTTACGGATTATGCTAAGGAGGGCATTGTATGAACAAAGTAGGCGGATACAGCACATATCAGAACAATTATATCGACAGCATTGTGCAAAAAAGGAAAGAGCAGGAGAAGACATCCAAATCCGACTCTTCCAAGAAGACAGACGGCGCTAAGAAGGCAAACAGCTCAGTACAGTTGAGTGATAAGGCTAAGGCCCTTCTTCAGGAGTTAAAGAAAACCTACACGAATATGGATTTTATCGTTGCAGATTATGACTCCGATGAGGAGGCTGCTTCCTATCTCTCCCGCGGCACAAAGGAGTACAGCGTGCTGATCGACACAGAAGAATTGGAGCGCATGGCTGCCGATGACAGTGTTAAGGAACAGAATCTGGCGTATCTCGATGATGCAGTAGGCAAGCTGCAGGAGATGAAAACTCAGCTGGGCGATCACGAGGATGAAGTTGTACACATTGGCATCACGATCGGCAAAGGCGGTGAGATGTCATTCTTCGCCGAGTTGGAAAAGGCCGGTGAACGCCAGAAAGAATTTATAGACAGTATCAGAGAGAACAAGAAGGAAGCTGCAGAAAAGGCAGCATCGGACAAGACCGATCCACGGCATTCCCATTATCAGGATTACGGGAAGAGCAAACGGACTACCGTCTATGCTTCCAGCGCAGAGGAATTGTTGGAGAAGATTTCGAATGTAGATTGGGACAGCATAAAAGAGGAATCCTCCGCACCCATGCCGGGCGGTCACTTCAATTATTCAGTATAGTAACAGAACTTACGAAATCAAAAGAGGGTATCCATAAAGTCGCCCGACAGCGGCTTTATGGATACCCTCTTACAGTGTTCGTTCTAATAACTTAACATTTCTTTTCTCTTGAGTTCATCAAAGAAATGATTTATGGATTCCACAATCTTCTCCGGCTCCATCGTTTTTAATAAATATCCCTGAGGCTTTAACTCCATAACATTCATAATCGTTTCCCTGTCACCTTTATTGGTCAGGAAGATAACCGGAATATCTGAAAACTCGGTCTCACTGCGAATCATCTCAAGCACCTGTTTACCGTCCACAATCGGCATCTCATAATCTAAAAGCACCAGATCCGGTCTGTTTGTCGCCAGATACTTGATTGCCATAGCACCCGAGTTAGCTAACGTCACATTATATGACTCCTCCAGCCAGCCTTTCACATTGCGGAGCATCGTTCCGGAATCGTCCACCACAAGAATCTTTTTCTTGTTTTGCTTTCCGTGCTCTTTCGAATATGTCGTGATTGCGCCTACCACTTCACTGACGTTGATCGGCCGTTGGAATTTACGGCTGATCAGATTCTTTGAGACAATTTTCTCCACCATCGTCAGCTCATTGGGATCGCCGATTGCAAAGACCAACGCATCCTCCTCGATGGCCTTATCCTTGATATAGTTGAGAGCCTGCTGCTCTTCTACAAGCCTCTCATCTACATAAAGCACAATAATGCCGATCGACTCGTCAATCTGATTGATGGCATCGATATCCGCTTTCACCACGCGCACTTCATATTCCGCTTTCTCAAACCATTCTTTTATGGATGTGATCAGATAACTCTGAGTCTGCGTGACAATCACTACACTCTGTATGTTATTACTCTGCATGTTATTACTCTCCCGGTTCTATCTACGTTTGTTCAATAACAAATTAGTACACAGTTTTGCAATATTGTAATGAGTATACCAAATATTGTATGAATTCGCAAGCTTTATCCTCTTCGGAAAGAATTTATATTTTATTCGTCTATACTTTGTTCCCGGAGATATTGTATTCCTTCCTCTATGGAATCATCATATATTTTCATGGTTTTAATATGATACTCCTTAATATATTTTATCAAATCCTCCCTGTGTATGTTATCCTCTCTCTGAAGTTCCTTACCTGCCCGCTCCAGACCGGCCGCTTCATCCGACAATTTCCTTGCGCCTACACTAAGTGCCGAGGACTTCAGACCATGTATCTGTATCGTGTAATTATCCCAGTCCTCATTCTCATACAGCTTATCCAAAACCGCCTGCTCCCCGTCAGCCCCATCACAGAACTCCCGAAGCGCTTCTATATATACTTCCTCGCTGCCGGCACAATACTTAATTCCCAGTTTGACATCCAGCCACCTTGACCTATTCGACACATACATACTATCCTGAGAATCCTGCGTTACCATGTATTCTCCGGTCGAATTCTGTCCTGTCCGTCCCGATTTAATTTCCTCTGTGACGATCTGAAGCTTCCCGACAGGAATATACTTTTTGAGCATCTTCTCCAGTTCACTTCCCTCGACAGGTTTACTCAGATAATCAGAAAATCCCTCCCGCATATACATTTCCCGCACACCAACGATGGCGTTGGCGGTCAATGCAATGACCGGAGTATCCTGACACTTATGATTATACATGTCTTTCAGGACCTTGAGCGTCTCTATTCCGTCCATTTCCGGCATCATATGATCCAGCAGAATAACATCGTAATGCTCATTCTGAACCATGTACAGACATTCCTTTCCGCTTACACATGTGTCAACCTGCACACGGGTCTTCTTCAGCAGCTGACCGATTACAAAAAGATTCATAGGTGTATCGTCTACTACCAGTATTCTGGCATCCGGTGCAATGAAACTCTCCCGATATTGATAGGTATCCTGCTTCATCGTCGTTTGGTATCTCTTTTGAAAATCCCCGATCGGACTGTCATTCATAATCCCCTGCGGCAGATATACCGTGAAAGTCGAACCCACCCCATACTCGCTCTCCACGTCGATGCATCCCTGCATCTGTTCAACCAGCCTATGAGTGATGGCAAGACCCAAGCCGGTTCCCTCCACATTCCGGTTCTCCTCCGGGTCGAGGCGTTCAAAATTGCGAAAAAGCTTGGGCAGGTCCTGTTTTCTGATACCGATTCCCGTATCAGAAACCTTAATCTTGAGCAGAACCCGATCCCCCTCCATGAGTTCTCTGTTCACGGAAAAGGTCAAACCACCTTCCTTGGTATACTTGACAGCATTGTTTAACAAATTAATTAATATCTGCCGAATACGGGTCCCGTCACCCCACAGTTCACTCGGTATCGCCTCGTCGATGTTGACATGGAACCACAGATTCTTATCCTCCGCTTTAATATGCACGATGTTGATAACGTCGCTGAGCAGATCCGCCACTTCATAAGTCCTGTCAATAATCTCCATCTTGCCCGACTCGATTTTGGAGATATCCAGAATATCATTGATCAGCGACAGAAGATTCTGACTCGCCCGCTGTATGTTCTGCGAATATTCTCTGACCTCATCCTGCTCAACTTCCCTTAAGATCATCTCATTCATACCCATAATCGCATTGATTGGAGTCCGAATTTCATGGGACATATTTGCAAGAAAATCACTTTTGGCATTGTTCGCTTTCTCGGCCAGCATTTTGGCTTCCCTAAGTTCATCGCTCTCCCTTGCTTTCTCCTCCGCCCCAAACAGATAGAACATACCGACCACAATCGCAATGAATAGCAGCCCGAACACCCACAGAACGAGCACGATCAGATAGGAAACCCCTTCCATCGCCACACTTTCCGGCACTATTCCCACCAAAAGCATATCCGTGTCGGCAATCTCGGATGAAAAGAGAAAATAATCATCATCCTCCGTCTCCACATACACTGCTGACGCCGTCAAGACCTGCAGCTGCTCCCTTACCTGAGAAAACCCGGCGTATATTCTTTGATCCTCCAGAAAATAGCTGGCCTCTCCCGCGCCGCTGTCAACAGGGATGACAATCTGCTCTTGCATATCCATGATCATCGCCTTACCCTCGCCCTCATAACATGAGATGGCAAACCTGTCATACAGCTGACTTTCATCGTACAGCTTATATAATACGTACCTTACATTTTTGCCTCTGTAGACCGGAACCGTAAACAATAGCCCGTAATCTCTGCTGTAGCTGACGACACTCTCCCCGCGAAAGGACCGTCTGATACCGTCAAACTCAAGGAAGTCCAACGCCATCCCGGACACCGCATTGCCGTCCCTTTCCAGAAGCCCGACGGAGACATTCTCTTCCTGTGCGGCAAAAACATCCACTATATCCTGTCTTTCCTCCTCATAGTGCTGTATGTAGTCCGCTGTCCATTTGAGCTGCCGCAGTTCCTCAGCGAACTGTCCTTCCGTCGTCTGTGCCAGCAACTGAGCCTGCCGCACTGCCTGCTGTTCCACATAATAATTGAGCAGTGTCTTCATCCTGTCATGCATTAATAGTCCGACCACACCCAATATTGCAATAAATACCAGCATGCCTGCAGTAATTTTTTTATTTCTTTCTATCCATGTTCTCCATACTTTTCTCATAGAACCCTACGCCTTCCACACACATCGATTCTATTACTCACTACCTGCCACTACACCTTCAACATACCAGTCAAATGCATTGAGCATCTCTGTATCCGTCATACACTCCATTTCCCCAACACGCATATACCCGTCGGTATCCGTGATCGGACCGTAGAAGACATCAAAAGTCCCCGACAGGAATTTTTGATTTGCCTCCTCCACCTCTTTCTGAATACCCGGTTTTACGTTCCGGCTTAACGGTGCCAGAGAAACAATGCCCGTCTCCGCACCGTCCCAGTAATGCTTTCCGGCAAATTTCCCCTGCAGGCATTCCAGTATATGCGGCTCGTAAAAGTTCTCCCATTCAAAAACCGGAGCTGTCAGAAACGTGTTTGGATACAGTTCCACATTGTCCATGTTGTAACCAATACACCAGATACCTCTCTCCTCTGCCATCTCCAACGTCTTGTTGGTATCCGTATGTATGGTGAGCACATCAACGGAATGCTCAGCAAGCAGTTTTTCCGTAGCCTGTTCGGCCTCCTCATCTCCGGTCCAGGACTGTGTCCACTCGACATAGACTTTCGCATCGGGGTTGACCCGCCGCACACCCAAAGTAAACGCATTGATACCGCGGTTCACCTCCGGAATGGGATAAGCGGCAACATAACCGATTTCGTCGGTCTCCGTCTGCAGTCCCGCCACGATTCCGCTCAGGTAACGCATCTGATAGATTCTTCCGAAATAGGTGGAAAGATTGTCCGACTCCGCCACACCTGTTGCGTGAAAAAAGTAAATATCCCGATGCTCTTTTGCCACTTCAAGCGCATACTCTCCGAATCCGAAGGAATTACAGATGATAATCTCGCATCCCTGATCGATCAGCTCTTCCATATATTCCCCGCAGCGCTCGTCTGTGGGAACATTTTCCCGATAGAAGACTTTCAGATTCAGACTGTCGGCACACTTCTCCATACCCTCGTAATGTGCCTGCCCCCAACTGTGATCATCGATCGTACCGTTTAATATAAACCCTACTTT
Organism: Lachnospiraceae bacterium; assembly: GCA_022510625.1. Classification (GTDB taxonomy): domain Bacteria; phylum Bacillota; class Clostridia; order Lachnospirales; family Lachnospiraceae; genus UBA3282. Next base: position 34,995 of record JAFLTD010000005.1, on the reverse strand, counting down.
GGTCTGCTCCCGCGTGACCTCAGTGTCCGTTTCCCGCACACTGATCTGAATAATTCCAATGATAATAATGATGATTATGCCGCATGCGACGGCCAATATTTTCTTCATAATTTACATTCCCATCTTGCCCATAATTCCGTCCGCACTTACGCCGGGATGCGTCAAATACAAACGACATATCTGTTCCGCCAAATCCACACTGATTTTATTTTTGGCAGCGATTTCAGGCACCGATATCTGCTTATCCGTATCCCGCATCACTGACTTGATGATCCGCTTCATATCTCTGCCTTCCATTTCATCCTTGATACGATCGTGCTTTGTACCTGAAACACCATGCTCTTTTGGCCGATGCGCTATCTCCATTTTGTTCACTCGGAAAGACCGATCGTCCTCAATCTCAAGCAGTGCAAACGTGATAGGCTGCGTGAACCTTCTCGGGCCGCAGCTTCCCGGATTAATCCATAATATGCCGTCAACATACTTTTCCTCATATTTATGAGAGTGACCGTAGATAACGATATCTGTGCCTGTTAAATCCGACGGGATATACTTTTTATTGTGGACCATAAAGAAGCGAATACCGTGCAGTTCAACCGAGACAGTCTCCGCCATGTCCTTAGCCCACTCCTTGTCATTGTTGCCGCGCACCGCATATGTGGGTGCAATGCCGTTCAATTCGTCCAGAATCTCCGCATTGTTGATATCCCCACCGTGCAGAATCTCATCACATTCTCTCAGCGCCCCGGCCACCTCGGGGCGCAGCAGACCATGTGTGTCGGAGATGATTCCTATTCTGTGCATCGCAAGTGTTCCTCCGTTATTGCAAAAAACGCTTATTCATTGATTTTCCACTGTTTTCCACTTGATAAGTATCATAATATAGAAAGCACCGATTGTCCACCGTTTCGCCGGAAAACACAATCAGTGCTTAAGATGTTATTGGTTCGTCAATTCGGACAGCGGCTTAAACGAGTAACCCATCTCCTCCCATTTTGTCAGAAGCTCGTCCAATATTTCACCGTTGGTCTGTGACGTATTATGCAGCAACACGATTGCTCCCGGATGTATCCGGGACGTCAGTTTATCAAATGCCTCTTCGTGGCTCGGCTGGTCATCCTGATTCCAGTCAACATAGGCAAGACTCCAGAAAATCGTGTTATATCCAAGTTCCTGCGCCATCTTAAGGTTCTCTGTATTACACTTCCCCTGGGGCGGCCGATAATACATGGAAAGTTCCTCCCCTGTAATCTCATGGAACAAATCTGCCACGTCGTCAACTTCACGCCTGAAAGTCTCCATGTCAGAGATCGTCGGCATATCAAGATGGTGGTATGTATGATTACCTACCGTATGCCCATCTTCCACCATACGTCTCACCATATCGGGTGCCGACTCCAGAAAATGGCCTACGACAAAAAAAGTCGCCTGTACATTATGCTTTTGCAAAGCATCTAAAATCGGCCCCGTGTTGCCGTTCTCGTAACCACAGTCAAATGTGAGATAAATGACTTTCTCACTGTCATCACCGACGTAATAAGCGTCATACCATGCCAGATCCTGTGCCGAAGCGTTTCCCGAAGGCTGCGTTCCCGGCTCTCCGAAAGAAAGTCCCCAATCCTCCGTGGCGAACTCTAGCTCCCAGCCTTCCGGAGGCTGTGGTTTCTCGGGTTTTATCTCCTCGTTCTCTTCATCGCCGGATTCCGTCTGCTGCCGCTTATCTGCAATCACCGCATCCTCATCCGCCTGCAGCACAAGTTCCTGCTCAGGAGACAAAGCTTGCGCCTGCACCATCACATCTGCTTGTCCGCCCTGCTCTACCGTATTCGTCTGACTTTGACATCCCATCAATGCAGCCGCCATAAAAAATGATAAAATAACGACCGCGCTATTTGCTGTGCACCTTCTGATGTTCATTGTACAACTCTCCTTGCGTATAGAAATGTATGGGCCGTTCATACACTTGACTCTGCCCTGTACGCACATTATAAAATACGCTTGCATCAAAGTTGTAACCAAATTGCATCATAGTTGCATCAAATGATAAAATATACCCTGTTTATATAGAAATTTATATAATTTCGATTTTTTCACCCAAGTTGAGAAAATAACAATATCCCCTGTAATATCCGTGCGCATACAGCTTGACAACGATCTCACGCATACGTCCGTCAAGCCTGTGATAACAGATCTGCTCCTCCCAGAGAAGTCCCGATATGTACTCTTTCTGACGCTCGTTTAACACCTGCATAACTGCATCAAATTTCTCCTTGTCACGCTTGCTTAACAGACCGAAGTCGCAGGATATATAAGCCTGATCCTCACCACATTCACTGCACTTATCCGTAAGATAAGCGGCCAGACTTCCATACTTATCCTCACTGTAACGCCTCTCCTTCCATCGAATCGGCTCAGAGTCGCCTACAGGGGACTGTTCCAGCCTGAAACTGGCTCTCCCGTATTTACCGTGCGTTACCGTGTATGTCGCCATGCCCCGCCGCCTGCCGCTTCCCGGCTCCTGTGTGAGCACGACTCCGGTATCGATCAGATGCTTCCAGACCGTCTTTTGTACTCTCTCATAAGGTGTCGGGTAAGTCAACTTCTCGGTAATCTGTCTTGCCGTATAGCCCAGATCCGCCAAATGCCGTATAGCCCCGCCGCTGGCAGCTTCATGGGTAAAATCGGACAATGCACTTTTAAAATATTCCTGCTCTGCCATTATTTTCCCTGCGCCTTCTACAAATCAGAAAACTCACAAGCCATGTTATACCTTAATGATCCTTGTCAACATTCCTTGTGGCAATAATATCAATACCGGTGTCCGCAATATTGGCGGCAATCACGTCCCCGATCCGTATCGGAGCCTGAGCACACACGTCTTTAAGTGCTTGTACACACTCAAATATTTTCCCTTTCGGAATATCTTCCCTTGTCTTCACCGATACCATATCCGACTTACCGTCCGACACTCTCACCGTGGAAGTCACGATTCTGGTTGGATTCGTCATCTCTTTTCTGGCATATACGTCTCCGCGGTTACAGGTATTGCCGCTGACGCTTAAGACCTCATCATCATTCATCTCGACAGTGAGGGCACACCCCATCGGACAGTTGATACAGGTCAAATTCTTTACTTCCATACTCTATGCCTCCTCAACCGTAAACGTTATTGTTTTTAAATCAGGATGTTGAAGGATTTGCTCTCTCGTCAGCTTCACTTCTTCCATTTCGCCCGGTGCTACAATTTGACGCCTCTTTCGAATCACTCTCTCATCGTCAAAATATGCGCTGACATAACAGTCGCGGTACACGTCGTCCACACGGAATCGAACCGTCAGTTCTTCGTCCATATGCACCGCACGGATCACGGACGGAACGGTATATCTTACGCCCGATACCGGTTTCAGTACGATTTCCTGTTCTCCGCCATCTTCCGCACTTCCCGCCCGCACACAGGAGTCCGTATTCCTGGCATCTATTACATAATCGGCAGCATTCCTGCCAGCGGCTGCCGCCTCCTGAGACACATAATCTACCAGATCATGGACATGAAGCACGTTCCCGCAGGCAAAAACTCCATCCATATTGGTCTCAAGACTCTCGTTCACTTTCGGTCCCGACGTGACAGGGTCTATTTCCACACCCATGCCGCGCGAAAGCTCGTTCTCCGGTATCAATCCCACAGAGAGCAAGAGTGTGTCGCAGGAGTAGAATTCCTCCGTTCCGGCAATCGGCGTTCCCCTCTCATCAACCTGCGCCAGAGTGACCCCTTCAACCCTCTCTTTTCCCTTGATATCCACTACGGTATGGCTCAGTTTCAGGGGAATCCCATAGTCGTCCAGACACTGCACGATATTTCTCTTCAGTCCGCCCGAATAGGGCATGAGTTCCGCCACTACCTTGACCTTAGCCCCCTCCAAAGTCATACGCCTTGCCATGATAAGTCCGATATCGCCGGAACCGAGTATGACGACCTCCCTGCCCGGCATGTATCCTTCCATGTTCACAAGCCTCTGTGCCGTACCTGCGGAATAGATGCCGGCGGGGCGATAACCCGGTATGTTGAGCGCACCCCTTGGCCGCTCACGGCATCCCATTGCCAGAATCACCGCCTTCGCCCGAATCTCAAACATTCCCTCTTCCCTGTTCATCGCCGTCACTCTTTTGTCAGGACCAATGTCCATGACCATCGTGTTCAACTTATATTCAATCTGCAGCTGATCCACCTGCCGGATAAACCGATCCGCATACTCCGGTCCTGTCAGCTCCTCCTTAAATGTGTGAAGTCCAAAACCGTTGTGAATGCATTGATTTAGAATGCCGCCCAGTTCCCTGTCCCTCTCTATAATGAGAATACTGTCTATTCCGTGCTGTTTGGCAGAAACAGCCGCGGCAAGCCCCGCGGGACCTCCGCCGATAATCACAATATCATAATCTTTCATGCTGCAATCCCTCATATCATATCTTTGTTCGTACCGACAACAAGCTGCGATTCCCCTCCGGATTTCGTGATGTCAAACATACTTACGCCACACTCCCGTGCAAGAATCTCCATCACTCTGGGCGCACAGAAACCGGACTGACATCGTCCCATACCCGCCCTCGTCCTGCGCTTCACGCCATCCAGAGACTTCGCACCGATAGGCCGCCTGATCGCATCTATGATCTCTCCCTCCGTGACCATCTCGCACCGGCAGACAATGTTTCCGTATGCGGGATTCTCTATGATCATGGCATTTCTCTCTTCCATGCTGAGCGCGTTCGGATTCGTGATGCCCCTTCTCGTAGGAATAAAATGCTCTTTCTTCTGCAGCCCCATCCTGTCCCGTAAAATCTCGGCGATCATCTCACCGATTGCCGGACAGCTTGCAATACCAGGAGATTCGATGCCGGCACAGTCTATAAACCCCTTTGCATCCTCCGCTTCTCCTATGATGAAATCACCGCCGTCCTCATGGGCACGAAGACCCGCAAAAGATGTGATGACCTGTTTCGCCGGGATGTTTTTCACGCTTATTCCCGCCTTCTCAAGCAACTGCTTCAAACCTTCCGAGGTTGTATTGACCGCCTCCTTATCTTCCACATCAACCGCTGTCGGTCCGACCAGAAGATTCCCGTGGATCGTCGGCGTGACCAAAACACCCTTGCCCAGTTTGCCCGGCAAAGCAAAGATCGTCCTGCCCACGTGACCTCCCGTCTCCTTATCCAGAAGACAGTAATCCCCGCGCCTGGCGGTAATGTGAATCTTACGGTCGCTCACCATGTTATGAAACCGGTCCGCATAAACTCCGGCGGCGTTCACGACATACTTTGCCCTCAATATACCCCGGCTCGTATCCAGTTCATACCCTTCATCCAGTTTTCTGATTTCCTCAACTTCCGTATCAAACTTAAACTCCACACCGTTCTCACATGCGTTTTCGGCAAGTGCGATGTTTAACCCAAAGGGGCAGACAATTCCCGCCGTGGGCGCATACAGGGCAGCATATACTTTGTCCGTAACGTTCGGCTCCATCCGAAGCACTTCGTCCCGCGATAAGATGCGCATATCCTTCACGCCGTTTGCCACACCTCTGTCATATAATTCCTGCAGACCGAACATATCGTCCTCGCTTAAGCATAAGACGAGAGAACCTCTCCGCTCAAACGGAAAGTCCAGTTCCTTGGCAAGCCCTCCCATCAACTCATTCCCACGGACATTCAGCTTCGCTTTGAGAGACCCCGGCACGGCATCATACCCGGCGTGCACGATTGCACTGTTTGCCTTGGATGTACCGCAACAGACATCTTCCTCCTTGTCGATGACACAAATTTTTGCCTGATAGCGGGATAACTCGCGGGCTGCTGCCGCACCGGACACTCCCGCTCCGATAATAATCACGTCATACATGATGACCGAATCTCCTTCCGACTAATCTTCCTTTGCCCATCCGTAAGCATACTTCACCGCCCTGTTCCAGCCCTTGATTCTTCTCTCCCGCTCGTCTTCCCCAACGGACGGTTTAAATGTCCGGTCACTGGTCCAATTCTTGATAACCTCTTCCTTGTTCACCCAATATCCCACGGCAAGCCCTGCCAGATATGCAGCTCCCATAGCCGTTGTCTCCACACACTGCGGGCGAATCACCGGGGCATTGACAATATCCGCCTGGGTCTGCATCAGGAAATCATTCGCACTGGCACCGCCGTCCACTTTGAGAGATGTAATTTTCATATGAGCGTCCGCTTCCATCGCCTTCAATACATCATTGGCCTGGTATGCGATCGATTCCAGTGTCGCGCGGATAATATGATATTTGTTGACACCACGTGTAATCCCGACGATTGTTCCTCTCGCGTACTGATCCCAGTGAGGTGCCCCGAGTCCGGTAAATGCCGGTACTACGTAGCATCCGTTGGAATCCTCCACTTTATTCGCCATGTACTCCGAATCCATCGACGAGTCGATCAGCCGCATCTCATCGCGCAGCCATTGTACTGCCGCACCGGCTACGAAAATGGACCCTTCCAATGCATAATTTACTTTACCGTCCAGTCCCCATGCGATCGTTGTCACCAGACCGTTGTCGGAGAATACCGGCTTGTCACCTGTATTCATAAGCAGAAAACATCCCGTTCCGTATGTGTTCTTCACCTCACCTGCAGTAAAGCATGTCTGTCCGAAAAGTGCCGCCTGCTGATCTCCCGCAGCGCCCGCAATCGGTATCGACCCGCCGAGAAATGACGAGTCCGCCTCTCCGTAAATACAGCTTGACGCCCTCACTTCGGGCAGCATACTCTTAGGAATATTCAATTCAGCCAGAATCTCGTCATCCCACTCCAGTGTATTGATGTTAAAAAGCATGGTGCGCGAAGCGTTGGAATAGTCCGTCACATGTACCGCGCCTTTCGTCAGCTTCCAGATCAGCCACGTCTCCACCGTACCGAAAAGCAAGTCCCCCTTTTCAGCCTTCTGCCGTGCTTCCGGAACGTTGTCCAGAATCCACTTAACCTTTGTTGCTGAGAAATAGGCATCGATCACAAGGCCCGTCTTTTGCTTGAACTTTTCCGTGAGTCCCTTGGCCATCAGGGCATCGCAATCTTCCGATGTCCTTCTGCACTGCCATACGATTGCATGGTACACAGGTGCGCCCGTGTTCTTATCCCACACGATCGCCGTCTCCCTCTGGTTGGTAATACCAATCGCAGCGATATCTCGCGCGGTAACGCCAATCATGTTCATCGCCTCCACCGCAACACCAAGCTGCGTCGCCCATATCTCATCCGCATCGTGTTCCACCCAGCCCGGTTTCGGAAAATATTGCGTGAATTCCCGCTGTGCCACGCTGCACATTTCTCCCCTCTCGTTAAACAGGATGCACCTGTTGCTGGTAGTTCCCGCATCCAATGCCATGATATACTTTGCCAAACCTAAATCCCCCTTATTTATAAAACATCCAAGATGCATCGAAGGCACCTTGGATGTTTATGAATGATATTATCAACAGAATCTATTGAATGACCTGCATTACTTTCCTGTCTTGCGGTGAGAAACCACGTCAAAGATTACGGCTACCAGAAGCACGCCGCCCTTGACAACATACTGCCAGGAATCACCGATACCCATGATGGACATACCCATGTTGATGACACCGAGCAAAAGCGCACCGATGATAACGCCCGGAATCGTACCGACTCCGCCGTATGCGGAAGCTCCACCGATGAAACAGGAACCGATCGCATCCATCTCGAAGGAAGTACCGGTCGAACCGTTTACGGAACCGACACGCGCCAGACAGAGCAGACCACAGAGTCCTGCCAGAAGTCCCATGTTGGCATATGCCAGGAAATATACCTTGTTGGTGTTGATACCGGAGAGCTGAGTCGCCTTCTCATTTCCGCCCACAGCATAGAAATAACGACCGAACGCTGTCTTGGAAGTGATGAAGTGATAGATCAGACAGATCGCAACAACCCATACCAACATAACCGAAATACCTTTGTACTGGCACAGCAGATAGCAGTATGCCACAAGTACGACAGAGATCAGTGCCGCCCGGCCGAAATCGGCAAGCATACTGTTCTGACGATAACCCTTCTTCGCCTTATTGGCACGGGAAGAAACCGTGCTGTAGAAAATGAATACAACTGCCAAAATACCTACGATCAACGGGGATAAAATACGTCCGTCCGCATCGAGTCCCGGAATCTTGATGTAAGCGGTAAAAATATTTAAGAATGAGGCATTCTGAACGGATACTGTCTTAGAATCCAGCACAAGACGACCGAAGCCGCGGAAGATAAACATACCGCCCAGTGTTGTGATAAACGGAGGAATCCTCACATAACCGATCCAGTATCCCTGCCAAATACCGGCCACCAGACCGATCGCCAGAGAAAGTAAAATCGTAAGGTAAATATTGAATCCATGGTTGGTAATCAATACCGCCGCAATACCGCCGGTCAGACAGATCACTGAGCCGACGGAAAGATCGATGTTACCACCGGTCAGAATACACAACAACATACCGCAGGCCATAACGAGAACGTATCCGTTCTGCAGAAGCAGATTCGACATGTTCTGCGCATACAGCAAACGCCCGCCCGTTAAAAAGTAAAATAAGATAAATACCGCAACCAGAGCAATAACCATACTGTATTTGGTCAGGAAAGCACCTAAATGAAATTGACCGACGCCCTGATTTGTTTTTTCGTTAGACATAATAGAACACTCCTTTCGCTTTACTTGTCGGCACTGATAATGAAGCTCATGATCTTCTCCTGAGTAGCATCTTTCGCATCCAGCTCTCCTCGAAGTTCACCCTCATTCATAACATAGATTCGGTCACACATACCAATCAGTTCCGGCATTTCAGAGGAAATCATAATAACCGATTTCCCATTATCTACCATCTCGTTAATCAGACAGTAAATATCATATTTGGCGCCGACATCGATACCACGGGTCGGTTCATCCAGAATAAGAATATCGGGTTCCGCAAACATCCATTTACCAAGCAGTGCTTTCTGCTGGTTACCGCCGGACAGATTTCCAACCTTCTGTTCCACGGACGGTGTCTTCGTACCCATCGCTTTAGTCATCTCTTCCGCAGCGTTCTTCTCCTCCGTCACATCGATTACGCCTTTTGCACAGACTTTATCCAGCCGGGCAAGTGTCGTATTAAACCGAATGGACTCTCCCAAAATAAGACCGTTAGTCTTTCTATCTTCGGTCACATAGGCAATCTTATGGCTGATTGCCTGCTCCGGGTTTTTCAGATCAACTTGCTTGCCGTCTATGTACAGCTCACCGCTGATGTTCGTTCCATAACTCTTGCCGAAAATAGACATCGCCAACTCTGTACGTCCTGCTCCCTGCAGTCCCGAAAAACCTATGACCTCTCCTTTATGTACCTTAAAAGAGATGTCGTGATCTACAATCTTTTCATGATAAAGCGGATGGTAGACAGTCCAGTTCTTAACCTCCAACCCGACTTCCGGACGAACATTATGCTCTCTCTTCGGATAGCGGTCATCCATCGGACGTCCGACCATACCTTTGATGATACGGTCCTCACTGAATTCGTCCACACCCTTCACCAGTGTTTCAATTGTGGAACCGTCGCGGATGATCGTAGCCTTATCCGCACAGTAGATGATCTCGTTTAATTTGTGAGTGATAATAATTGATGTCAAACCGTTCTTCTTGAATTCCATCAAAAGATCCAAAAGCATCTTGGCATCCTCATCATTCAAAGAAGATGTCGGCTCATCCAGAATCAGCAGTTTAACGTTTTTGGAAAATGCTTTCGCAATCTCGACAAGCTGCTGCTTTCCGGTTCCTATATCTTTAACCAGAGTTTGCGCCGACTCATTGAGGCCGACCTGCTTCATATGCTTCTCCGCCTCATTGTAGGTCAAATCCCAGTCAATATATCCAAACTTATTCTTTTTCTCATTACCTAAAAACATGTTCTCGCCGATAGTAAGAAGCGGAATCAAAGCCAATTCCTGATGGATGATAACGATTCCCTTCGCTTCACTGTCTTTAAGCGTCTTGAACTGACAAAGTTCTCCGTCGTAATAGATATCGCCCGTGTAACTTCCAAAAGGATATGTTCCGGACAATACATTCATTAATGTGGATTTCCCCGCTCCGTTCTCACCGATCAGAGCGTGAATCTCTCCTCGTTCTACCACCAGATTGACATCATCCAGTGCCTTTACCCCCGGGAACTCCTTGGTAATTGATTTCATTTCCAAAATAACATCAGCCAAAAGTTCCTCCTCCTTTTCACTTTTCTATGATACCCCAAATTCCTGCTTAAAAAGGACGGGGCAGATGCCCCGCCCTTATAAGGTCTAGCTTTATCGATGCTAAATATTAGTTTGCTTTCAGGTATCCGTCATCACCCATGGTATATAAACCGGTGTCAACCAGATCCTGCAGATTGTCTTTTGTGATTACGCTCGGTACAAGCAGGAAGGACGGGCACTTGTTGCCTTCGGAAGTCTCATAGGACTCTGTATCGTATGCGCACTCGATTCCGAAGGAAGGAATCAGAGACTCGCCGATCGCATCACCGCTCATCATAGCCTTTGCAAGAGCCAGAGTAACAATAGCCTCGTTACTTACGTTCTTATAAACCGTCATGGTCTGAACACCGTCAACGATGTTCTTTAAGTTTGCCTCGTCACCGTCCTGACCTGTGATCAGTACGGAATTACCTCCCGCATAGTCGGAAGTGATTGCCTGTGCTACACCGAGAGCTGTGGAGTCGTTGGAGCAAAGCCAAACATCCAGCTGTGTGCCATCAGCGTAGTATGAAGAAAGAATGTTCTGAGCTCTCTCAAGAGCTGTGTCGGTATTCCACTGATTTGTTGCAACGCTGCTGAAATCAGTCTGACCGGAAACAACATTCAATGTGCCGGCATCGATATAAGGTTTCAAAACATCAAACGCACCGTTAAAGAAGTAACCTGCATTGTTATCTGCCGGATCACCTGCGGTAAACTCGATGTTGTATACCGTATCGCCTGCATTTGCAAGATCCAGAGTACTCTCAACGAACTGTCCCTGCAGCTTACCTACAGTGTAGTTATCAAAAGATACATAATAGGAAACTGCATCATTCATGATCAGACGGTCATATGCGATAACCTGAACACCTGCCTCGGCAGCTTCGTTCATAACCGTATTGAGTGCCTCGCCGTCGATAGCGGCGATTACCAGAAGATTAACGCCCTCTGCAAGCATATTCTGGATATCATTTACCTGTCTTCCTGCATCATTGTCGGAATAGGTAAGAATCGTCTCATAACCTGCTGCCTTGAACTGCTCATCAAGATATTCACCGTCACGATTCCAACGCTCCAAAGACTGTGTCGGCATAGAAATACCAATCTTAGAACCACCTGCATTTGCAGATGAAGTATCTGCTCCCGTATCCGCATCATCTGTCGGAGCGGGCGCTTCTGTGGTTGTACCTGCATCCGCACCGGTATCGGAACCGGCACTTGAACCGGTATCGGAACCGGATCCGCAGCCGGTCAAAAGAACGGCTACCATTGCAGCGCTTAACAAAGCACTAAGTAATTTTCTTTTCATAAAAAATCCTCCTATAAAAATAATAAACGGTTGAACTCCTCCCATCAATAAATATTGTGGTTTGGAGTCCGAGCTTTCGCTCTATTTTGTATTATAACACACACTTTTTAAAAAGTATATTATTTATTTTATGTTATTTATTACAAATTTTCGCACGTGTGTGCATTCAAAAATCATTCTGCCTTCTCTGCTGTCCACTTGTCGTAAGGACACGCATTCTTCCGTATAACCGCTCTCAGCTCCACGTAACAGCCGCATGCCCTGCACATGGCATCCGCCAACAGATCACAGTCCTTACATACAGCCAGCCGCTTATCATAAAGCGGCCGGTCAACTTTTAATTCCTCATCCAAATTTGCAATGTAAGCGTGCAGATTTTCAAAATATACCTTTTCATCCATGTCTGCACTCAGGCACTTTCTGCACACGCGTCTTGATTGCTTTTCCTGTTCCATATCATATCCCTTTAGCGAATGGTGAAGCTGATCACACTGCATTTAGGTGCGGTAAACTTAATTCTGTCCCCCGCGATCTCAAAGTCGGTATAAGCCGTCTCTTTTACCTGTTCCGGCTCATCAAACGTATTATGTGCGTGCATTGTACCCGTAAGGATTGATGCCTTCACTTCAGACGGCTTCAGCTCCATGAAGGCGATCTCTACCGGTGCACTTTCCGATACGGACAGATTGTTCACAGTGACATGAATCACACCGTCTGCATCTATGGAAACGGATTCATTCAAAAGCGGAACCTGATTTTCCTCGTCCACACCGACGGTCTTATTGCCCTCCAAATAGCTGTGAAGCAGATCTGCATTCTGATGATGCTTATACATATGGAAGACATGGTATGTCGGCGTCAGGATCATCTTCGGCCCTTCCGTGAGGATAACGGACTGCAGCACATTGACAAGCTGGGCGATACAAGCCATCTTGACGCGGTCACAGTGCTTATTGAAGATATTCAGTGTTGCACCTGCCACCAGAGCATCGCGCATGCTGTTCTGCTGATAGAGAAATCCGGGATTTGTACCGGGCTCCACGTCGAACCAGCAGCCCCACTCGTCCACATACAAGCCAATCTTCTTATCGGGATCATACTGATCCATAATCGCACCGTGGCGATTGATCAGCTCCTCCATATAGAGCGCTTTCGCCAGCGTCCGATACCATTCCTTATCATCAAACTCCGTCGCACTCCCCTTGTGATCCCATTCATTCGGCACTGTATAATAATGCAGGGAAAGGGCATCCATATAGCCGTGTGCATTCTCCGGCTGCGGATTGGCGAAGCAGGTTTTCAACACACCCTCCGTCCAGAAATAATCTGACGAATTGGGTCCGCAGCACACCTTCCGAATCGGTGCGTCATTGCTGTACTGTCTCACATAAGTCTGATATCTGCGGTATAGATTGCCGTAATACTCCGGCGTCATGTTGCCGCCGCAGCCCCAGTTCTCATTACCTACGCCAAAGAAATCCACTTTCCAGGGTTTCTCATGTCCGTTGGCTTTGCGCATATCCGCCATGGGCGAAACACCGTCAAATGTCATGTATTCCACCCACTCGCTCATCTCCTGCACGGTTCCGCTGCCTACGTTACCGTTCACATAGGTCTTGCATCCAAGCTGCTCACACAACTCAAAAAATTCATGCGTACCGAAACTGTTATCTTCCACGACACCGCCCCAATGGGTATTGACCATCTTCTTGCGGGACTCTTTGGGGCCGATTCCGTCTTTCCAGTGATACTCGTCGGCAAAACATCCGCCCGGCCAACGAAGCACGGGAATCTGCATTTCCTTTAAGGCGTCGACCACGTCCTTGCGCATGCCGTTGACATTGGGGATGTCGGAATTCTCTCCGACATACAATCCTTCATAAATACATCTTCCGAGATGCTCCGAGAAATGACCGTAAATCTCGGCATTGATGTGCCCTTCTTTTTGTTTCTCATTGATATACAATACTGCCATAAGATACTTATTCTCCCTTCACTATGTATTTTTTTGAATGACAAGAAATTTATATTTCTGTTATTATAACATATAACATTCTAGTTCAACCATGTTTCCAATGTCTCCATGAGTTTCGGAATGTCAATCGGTTTCGATACGTGATCGTTCATGCCGGATTCCTTTGATTTATAAACATCATCCGAAAACGCGTCGGCGCTCATGGCAATAATCGGTATTGTCTTTAAATCTTCTCTCTCAGAAGCACGAATCGCTCTTGTCGCTTCATATCCGTTCATATTCGGCATCTGAATATCCATAAAGACCAGATCATAATAATGTTCAGGCTTTTCCTTCAGTATATCCACCGCCATCTGGCCGTCAAACGCGCACTCGACCAGTATGCCGTTCATAGATAACAGCTCCGCCGCAATCTCCCGGTTCAGTTCAATATCATCTACCAGAAGAATACGCTTGCCGCTGAATTTGTTTTCATCGAGAAGATCCACTTCCGCACCGGTCGACCGTCCTGCCTGGTCAACCAAAGACCTGAGGACGTAAATGAGTCGTGAACGGAAAAGAGGTTTGGCGACAAACGCATTTACACCCATATCTCTGGCGTTCTGTTCAATATCCGTCCAGTCGTATGCGGAAAGGATCACAACCGGAATAGAATTGCCCACTTTCCGTCGAATTTCAGCGGTCGCCTGTACACCATCCATATTCGGCATCTGCCAATCCATAATCACCGCGGAGAAGTCCTCTCCGTTCTCATGCTGACGAACAATCTCTGCTATCGCATCTTCACCGCTGAATACGCACGTCGCATCTATACCGATGTTACTCAAAATTTCCCGGGTACTTTCCGCAGAAACTTTGTCATCATCGACAACAAGAATTTTAAGTGAACCGAGAGCATCGCTATCGATTTCTTTCAGTTCCTGAATTGTGAGGAATACACGCACCGTAAATTTCGAACCTTCTCCGACCTTACTCTCAACTTTGACATCTCCATCCATCATATTTACGATATTCTTCACAATTGCCATACCTAATCCGGTACCCTCGATTTTTTGAGAATTCGGATTTTTGGAACGTGAAAAGGGTTCAAAAATTTCATCTATAAATGACTGCTCCATGCCGATTCCGGTGTCAGCAAACACGAACTCATAACCGGCTTTTCCCGGCATCCGTGAATCGATTTCGTTGATATCTAAAGAAAGGCTTCCTCCATCGGGGGTAAACTTCACGGCATTGCCCATAATATTGACAAAAACCTGTCTCAATCTGAGCGTATCGCCAATCAGATCCTCGTGAACAATGTTGGACGTTCTAATATTGATCTGCTGATTTTTGGCCTTAATCTGCGGCAGCATAATGGTGAAGATACCCTCTATCATCTCCGAGAGATTAAACGGCTCTTCGGAGAGTGTGACCTTACCGCTTTCAATTTTGGACATGTCAAGAACGTCATTGATGAGCGCCAGCAAATGACGGCTTGAGGCGGTAATCTTGTTAAGACAGTCTGTAAGCCGTTCCTTGTCGTCCATATGCATGGAAGCAACCGTTGTCATGCCCATAACCGCATTCATGGGTGTGCGGATATCATGAGACATTCTGGACAGGAACTCGCTCTTTGCATTGTTGGCTGCTTTCGCCGCATCGAAAGCTTCCTGAAGAGCAATCCTGCTTTCAATCTCCTTATTCTTGCGCTCCGTGATATCCTGAACCGCATAGAGGATTGAAATCGGCTTTCCGTCTTCTCTTTTTAAGCATATGATAGAGAGGTTTTCCCATTTATCCACTCCTCGGTTGATATGGTATTCATATTGCAGATAATCCAAATCTTCCGTCAGGGTTTTCTGGATATGTTCCGGCATGACCACCTCAGCCATCGTCACATGATCTTCCTCGGGAATGTAGAATCGGCTCACATACTTAATGAGATCCGTATATTTCCCCTCCGGCGGCATTCCGTCCGTCTTTGCCACATAATAATATTGGTCGTTCTTTAGATCTACGACTGCAAAACGACTGAAAACAGCGGTAACGCTCTCGACAATATTGCTGATCTTCTCGTTTTCATTTGTCAGGCTGATCTCGTTTCGTCTCTTTACGATCAAAAGGAATACTATGTATGCTAGAAAAGCCAAGATAATGCTGCCGCACAGCACGATACCTGCATTATTTGCCCTATGTAACATACCTGTGGTAATCTGTGCCGGAAAACTTTGTACCAGAATCCAGTCATTGTATTTAAGAGGAGCAATATAGGCATTTTCCGTTTCGGAATTATTTTCATAACTGAAAGAGTGTGCTTGACGATTGGCAAAAGCCTCAAAAAACGATTCCTGTGTTTTGCCGAAAAAGGTGTCTGAGGTTCTCGCAGCCTCCAGTATATTTTCAGGCGGCGTATCATCTCCTGTGGCGATAATTACCGTACCGTCCTCCGCACATAGATAAACACTTGCCGTGGCACCGAAAAATTCATTGGAAATGATGCTGGTCATCCCTCCGGAATCATATAGTCCGCAGAGAACGCCGATAATTTCTCCTTTATAGTACATCGGCGTGTAAAAGGAAAGCATAGTGAACTCTGTAATCCATTCGACATCGGCGCTGCAGACACCGGTGATCCCCTGCATCCCGTTGATATAAGATTCACGACTTGTAAGATCGGCAATTTCCCCGGCAGGGGTCATAAACTGACCGTCAGACGGAATAAACCTGATGTAGTCGAAATAATCGGGCGGGCAGAGATCCATTATGATATCCGTATCAACCGTCGGGCTGTCCATGGATTCACCATACAAAGCCGCAATCATCCGGATATTGCTGAGTTTAGATTCAAAACGATTATTGACATGGTCAACGGAGAGAACTGTGGCATCGGCGATATAGCTCTCGTTCTGACTTATAATACGCTTGGTGTTTGTACGCATAAAGAGCATCAATGAAGCCAAAATGACTAAAATCATCGCAATAGAAATCAAAATATTACGGCCGATTTTTTTTATGTTATTATGAGTCTCCATGAACACCTCCCCGAATCGCAACTTCGCTACCTAAAAATTTTACCACATTTTTCCGGAGAAGGCATCATGAAATTGACGAATTTATTATTGACCACTCTTAAATATGCATATCCTTTTTACTGAATACACTGATTCCAATCACATATAATGCAACACCTCCGACAAGCAGAATCGCAGCTCCTACCACTGCACTGTTGTCCCCTGAAATGATACCGTCAGGGTTATATAAAGTGAAAAAGGTAAAATATTTTGCTGCATCTGCATTCCCACCCACATTCGCAAGCATCTGCAGCACATACATCAGTGCGGGCACTCCGGCACCGAATCCGACGCTGTATCTCGTATCTGAAAAAACGCAGGAAGCAAGAAAACAAATCCCACCGATAAGCAGATGCAGACACAGCAATCCGGCATTGAGAGAAAAAAGTTTGGAGACATTCAATTCACCGGGAAAACATATCTCGGCACATACAACTTCCAACACCGTGCTGTAAATCACAAGAATCCAAATCCCGCTTGTAAGAACTGTCATCTGTGTGAATGCAATCGTGCGGCGCTTCACAGGTGCCGCCACAAGCGAAACCATGGAACCTCGGTCTATGTATTTGGCAATCAGTCCGTTGCCGCGCAAGATGCAGAACAGCATAGGGAATATCAGCAGGATGAATCCATAGAGATAAGATATCATGAAACCCAGCAGGCTGGTCGCACCGGCGCTCATGCCTACCGCCGCCATAATTTCGGGCATAGCCTCCGCAAAACCGTCCAACATGACCATCATCGCGGGATCATACATACTGATGATGATGGAAACGTATAAGGTTATTACCGCAGCAAAGATGACCAGCAGCTTGACACTGCCCTTCAGCTCCCGCTTGTACAATGTCATGTTAATCATCCTTTTCACCTCCGTAGTAATGCATAAATATTTCTTCCAGACTCTGCTTCGTTGTAACAGTGACTTTCTGACCGTTTTGTATGCCACCGAAGTCCTCTGCGAATGCCCTGGCAAGCTCTATGCTTTCAAGGGTGACCGTATAAGGGCGGACATGACGTTCCCGTAAAGCCTCAACAGAGTCAACAGCCGCCAGTTTCCCTTCACGTATGATGCCAACCCTGTCACAGGTACGCTCTACTTCCTCAAACATATGACTTGACAATAAAATCGTTTTCCCATGCTCTTTTTCTTCAGCAATCAGTTCGATGAAACGGCTTTGCATCAGCGGGTCAAGTCCACTGGTCGGCTCATCAAGGATAAGTATTTCAGGATCGTGCATAAAAGCTGTCACGATACCGATTTTTTGCTTCATTCCCTTGCTCATCTTTTTGATTTTGCTCTTCGGGTCAAGCTCAAAACGCTCAAGCAGTTCTTTCTGACGACTATTGTCACCTATTTTGCGGTATGCCGTGATAAATTTCAAAAACTCCGTGCCTGTCATATCATCAAAAAAGCTGATTTCTCCCGGTATGTATCCAAGCCTTGCCTGAATCTTGTCACTGTCGTTCCAACAGTCAAGTTCATCAATCACACATTTACCCGACTGTGGTTTTAGGAATCCCATCAAGTGACGTATAGTCGTTGTCTTCCCGGCACCGTTCGGTCCTAAAAACCCAAAGACTTCGCCCCGGTCAACATGAAACGATATATCAAACACACCCTTGCCGTTGCCATAATCGCGCGTCAGATTTTCAATTTGTATCACGCTCATAGAAATTCCTCCTTGTAGGAAATGCCTTTGAACATTTTTATCCAGACAGCCAGCTCCGCCTCTATCTCATCCAGATCAAGAGTCTTTCCTTTCATTTGCTGTTCGTGCAGATATCCGTCCATCAACCACACTATCATCCTTAGTATTTTTTCCGGATCCGTATCCTCTTTAAATTTTCCAAAATCAATATTTCCAAAATAAGCAGCAAAACTCCCGTCAATTGTCTGGGCATTAGCTACCTTCAGATCATCAGATATCTCCTCTTTCTCAGAATAGAAAGATCGGAGGCTGAAATCAACAATGAAGGGATTCTCAGCTAAAATCTTAAGTTTCTTCAAACCTGCTCGGGAAATTAATTCGAAAAAATCGCTGATAGTCAATAGACTCGGATCAAGAGCCGCCGCGCTTGCCTGTTGTTTGGCATACTCATAGACAGTAAGATACAACTCTTTTTTGTTGTGAAAATAATAGAACAAAAGTCCTTTGGAAATGCCGGCTTTTGCGGCAATCAAATCCGTTGATGCTTTTTTGTAATCGTATTTTGCAAAAACTTCCATAGCGGCGTTCAAGACTGCCCTCTGCTTTTCTTCCGGCAATTCCTTAAATCGTTCATTCATGATATCACCCTGACTAATTTGGTTTGACTGGTTTGATTAATTATAAATATATCGGTTTGACTCAAATTTTCAAGGGTTATATTTTTCGCACCTGCTCGATCAACTTTTACACTTATAATGCTTCTTTGCTATTTAAACCAACTTTTCGTATTATTTGCAATCTTCACCAAAGTCAGCATGACCGGAACTTCAGTCAAAACACCAACGGTTGTAGCAAGTGCTGCAGGACTTGTCGTGCCAAATAACGCCACCGCAACGGCTACTGCCAGTTCAAAGAAATTGGACGCGCCAATCATTCCGGCAGGCGCGGCAATATCGTGTGGTGTTTTCAATACCTTGCAGGCAATATAAGCAATAAAGAAGACCATGAAGGTCTGAATAATGAGCGGCACTGCAATAAGAACGATGTGCAGCGGATTTTCCAGAATCACTTCGCTCTGCCCCATGAAAATCAGAACTAAGGTCAGCAACAGCCCAATCGTAGTGACCGAATCAAACTTGCGTATGAACACGTTCTCAAAATACTTTACACCCTTACTTTTTGTGAGCATTACTCTGGTCAGGATTCCACCTGTAAGCGGTATTACCACAAACAGCACAACACTGAGAATCAGCGTATCAAACGGAACACTGACATTGGACACACCGAGCAAAAACCGCACAATGGGTACAAACGCCACCAGAATAATCAAATCATTGGTTGCCACCTGTACAACCGTATAGGCGGGATTGCCCTTTGTCAGCGTACTCCACACAAACACCATAGCTGTGCACGGTGCGGCACCGAGAAGAACGGCTCCTGCAAGATACTCCGTCGCAAGCTCCGGTGTGATAAATGCCTTGAAAACTACGAAGAAAAACAGTGCGGCAATACCATACATCGTAAACGGCTTGATCAGCCAGTTCGTGATCCATGTTACAAACAGACCTTTCGGATTTTTCCCTACATTACGGACACTGTTGAAATCTACTTTAAGCATCATGGGATAGATCATAATCCAAATTAAAATTGCCATTGGGATGGAAATGCGGGCATATTCAAACCGACCTAGGAGTGACGGGAGTGCCGGAATAAAATGTCCTAACAGAACTCCTACAACCATACACAGAAACACCCACACCGTTAAATAACGTTGAAAAGAATTGATTCCTACATTGTCTTCTTTTTTCAATATATTCACCCTCCTGCAACTGCTATCTCATCTATATATTCTATAATTCCAACAGTTTCTCGCCTTTGACCTGGTCTGCACTCCATGCAATCAAGGCAAATTTTCCATCGTTATGGTGGTCAATGCGGTTGATCCATTCCACTTCATTGCTCGCTTTCGCTTTCAGCAGAGAATTGGTCGTATTCGCATGATAGAATGATTGGTTGATTACCCACCAGTTCGCAGCAATCTGCGCTCTGCCTAAGTCATCTTCTAAGCGCAGTGCCTCGTAGACAGGTGTTGCCTCCGGCAAAGTTACAATGACTACTTCTGTTTCCGCACTTTTCAGCCTCGGCAATAATCGTTTTACAGACTCCGGTGTTTCGCCTTTTGTCCTCTGGATTTCCTTGTCATAGCTTTCTGTGGACTCAAGTAAAAGCAACGTGTGTCCGGTCGGTGCAGTATCAATGACCACGATTCTGTTATCCGCTTTGTCTACAATCTCGGCGAAAGCGCGGAACACGGCAATTTCCTGTGTACAAGGAGATCGCAGGTCTTCTTCTATATAGGCGATGTCCTCTCCGGACAGACCGTTTGCCCTTGCCTTAGACAACACTTCCTCCCGATATTTTTTCAGTTCTGCCTGCTCGTCAATATGGCTCATAGTGATATTCTCTGCCTGCTCCAACACAAATTTCAAATGTGCAGCCGGATCGGTGGTAGTCAAATGGACCTGCTTCCCACGCTTTGCAAGACCCAGCGCAATGGCCGCGGCTACCGTAGTTTTACCAACGCCTCCTTTACCCATCGTAAAGATTACTTTTCTTCCCGCTTCATCAATGGACTCAATAATGTCCTGCAAGCCATGAAAATCAACTGTATCGGGGATCTCCGTTCTCACTTCCCGACGGTCACTGTTCAGCATGGCGCGCACATTTTCAAGCCCCGTGATATTGTATGCCCGAAGCGGTATCTGATAGGTTTGCAATTCCTTTAATTCTCCCGGAATTGCACTTAAGGCATCCTGTTGCTTCCGATAAAGCATGGAGGATATTTCATCGTCATGTTGAGACAAAACACCGTTTACCACAAGAATCTGATTTTTCACACCCAATTCCGCCAACTCATGCGAGGCTCTCTGCGCTTCTTTTAAAGGCGCTTCTTCCGGACGGGTCACCAACACAAGGATAGTGGTATTTCCATCAGCAAGTGTGGCAACCGCATCTTTGTAGACATTCTTTTTGCTCTCCAAACCGGATAATTGCCCCAAGCAGGACGCTCCGTGGGTGCTTTCGCTGATAAAATTACTCCATGCGGACGGAAGCTGCAACATCCGCAAAGTGTGTCCGGTTGGTGCAGTATCAAAGATAATGTGATCGTAATTCTCCTGAATACCTTTATCGGTAATGAAATTGGAGAACTCGTTAAATGCCGCAATCTCAATCGTACATGAACCGGAAAGCTGTTCCTCCATGTTGGCAATCACCGCATCCGGCATGATGCCGCGATAGGGCGCGACCACGCTCTCTCTGTATTCCGCTGCCGCTTGTATCGGGTCAAGGTTTGCAACCACCAAGTTCGGCACCGTGGGAATCGGTGTGCCCTTGTTCGTCAGTTCCATCGAAAATACATCCTGTAAGTTAGATGCCGGGTCGGTGCTGATCAACAGAACTCTCTTCCCCTGATCCGCGAGGGAAATCGCTGTGGCACAGGCAACGGAAGTCTTACCCACACCGCCCTTTCCGGTAAAAAACAGGTATTTCGTTTTCGTTACTTCAAACGGATTATAAATTGTCATGGTCGATAACTCCTACTCTAAAATCAACAGCATCCACTGCTGCAGCAACAACCCTCACTGTTCTCATCAGAAGCAGATGCTTCCTCACAGCAACCCTCTGCCGCAGTATCCTCACCACAACAACAGCTGCTTTCTTCTGCGTCAGTATCACCACAGCAACAGGACGAATCCTCACAGCAGGCTTCCGTGCCTAACAGTTCCGGTGACAACTCCAGCCAGCTTATAAATTCCTCATTGGTAGGATACCGTCCTGTAATCACAATGAAATCATCCACCATGACCACGGGCAGCTTTTCGGGACCGAATTTTTTCAAAAACTCTGCAACTGCCGTATGGTTCACAAACTCCATCGGTGCACTTGTCAGGTTATACCTCTGCACTTCAATGCCATTTTCTTTTAAGGTGTTCAGTACCGTTGAGACACGGAGCAATTCAGGGTCAACACCTACGCCGCAAAGACCTGTAGGACAGCACATAGCCGGCTCAAAAATTTTCATTGTTTTCATATAAAATCCTCCTTTGATTGAATCATTGAAATATTTCTATATATTTGTTCTATGAAAACCGATGTCTGAATGTTACTCATTTCAACCATTCATAACACCGGCATTATACTAGTTACATCCGCCATCTGCGTTGCAGATACAATTTGTTTTCTCGGTCAAAATATTCTGCATCGTTTTTTCAAAAACATCAAGCTGCTCTTTGTTGAGAGAATAATATATATTCTTTCCTTCCCGTCTGTCATTTACGATTTTCGCCTCAATCAGCACTTTCATATCATGAGAAAGTGTCGGCTGCGTAATATGAAATGCCTCCAATATTTTACAGGCACACAGTTCACCGCATGACAGCATATCGACAATTCTCAGACGTTTGGGGTCTGAAATCGCTTTTAACACTTTAGCAGTATCCACATAGACCTGTTCCATATCGCACGCTCCATACATATAGAATTATTTCTATGTGTTATTATATGTAACAAATAGAAAAATGTCAATATGTTTTTTCGCTTTTTAAGACACTACGACATAATTTTCTTTGCAAAATCCGCGGCAGCCTTACAGTCGTCAGCATCCGGTTTCCCCTTATGCATTACGGCAAAGGAACCCCGGCAGGCAAACTCTTCCTTGGCAAACGGAATATTCTTCTCTGCCAACAGCTTTGCAACCTGCTTGTATGTGGATTTAATGATAGCAGCAGTACTGAAATTGACGACCTTGCCAACTCTCACGTCAATCCCTTTGATGAATTTTTTGACTTCATCATCTACTCCGTATGCATAAACCGAACTACCCAAAAATAAAATATCAACATCCTCGGTCAGCGGTTCTGCAGTGGTTTTGGCTTCTACTCCAATCGCCTCTGCGATTGCGTCCGCCAACTTTTTGGTATTACCACCCCGTGTATAGTATCTGATCGCAACTCTCATAATCTTACCCCTTTCTTAAAATGTTATAATCATCATAAAAGCCGATTCTGCAGCAAGTACATCGACTGATAATATCTGCAATTTTCATGGAATCAGTTACTTCCCTGTCTTTTTTTCTCATAGCGTCATCTCAAAACAACCCATCAGAATTATGTAATATTCTATATCAACTTCATAATATCGGCAACCTGTTCGGCAAGATATGTAGCACCGGCGCTCTGCAGTTCCTCTCTGCTGCCGTAACCGTACAGGACGCCGATAGAATCTATCTCTGCCGCCTTGGCGCCGATAATGTCATACTCCCTGTCACCGATCATCACCGTCGATGCCAAATCCGTGATTTCGCAAGAATTAAGCGCATGGGCAATAACAGCAGACTTGCTGTTTCTGGTTCCGTCCATGGTAGCGGCTGCAATAAAATCAAAATATTGATCAATATGAAAATACCGCAGAATCTCAGCGGCAAACTCTTCGGGTTTGGAAGTGGCAAGTACCACCTGTCTGCCGGAATCTTTAATCTGCTCAAGCAGCTTGGCTATACCGTCATACAGTACATTCTCATAAATCCCCTTCACGCTGAAATATTCCCTGTAATATGACACGGCGCGAGTGATCTCCTCGTCAGAAAAATGATAATACTTTGCATACGACTCCTTGAGCGGAGGCCCGATAAATTTATATAGGGAGGTCCGGTCCTCCACTTCTATATTAAATTTCTTCAAGGCGTACATGATCGAATTGGTGATCCCAAGACCGGGATCTGTCAATGTGCCGTCTAAATCAAACAGAACAGTCTTATACATGTGATTTCTCCAAGGAATCTCTTTGTCTTTATCCTGATGATGGATAATTCAAAACAATTGCGTTCATATAAATTAATCGAATGCCAGCCCAAAATAAGCAGGCTTGACAAACGCACTTCTTTCGAAAGGCAGATACACGGCAAAGGGCCTACCCTCGCCGGGAGTGCGAAACGACCCCTGCGCACAGTCAAGCGCTTTCACGATCCCCGGCACCTTCGCTTCATCACCCAACAATTCCACACCGACCAACTGATCTGCCTCTATTCTTGCGGCAAGAAGAAAGTCCGGACCGGTATAAAACTGCGCCTGCGTCTGCAGGAAATCAAGATTTTCATTTTCCTGCACTACTCCGCCATCCGGAATCATCTGCCTGCGGATCCGTGCATATTCTGTCTTATCGATTCTTCGAAGAGAAACATCTCCCCCGCCGTCTGCGGCAGCGTTACAGGAAAACTTGTGAATCGTACTGCACACCCGATATCCCATGCCCTCGTAAAACCGAAAGAGTTCTTCACTTCCCGGCACCAGAATGGCGCCCTCATATCCGAGTTTCGCCAAGTGCCGATGGGTATCCTCCATCAATGCGTGGCTGATGCCCCGTCCGCGATATGCCTTGGCGGTTGCCACCGCATACACATATGCGATACGTTTTTCCATACACAGACAGTCAAACCAATACAGTGCTGCAACCACTTTGCCGTCCGTCATGGCGCATCGACAGCGGTTCGCATCAAATGCGGTTTGCCAAAAATCGTCCAGAAAATCTTCCGTGTCACCGAAGGCCTCTTTCCAAAGTCTCCTGAGATTAGGAATCTGGGACTTTTCCGGTGTATCAATAATCATATCCTTCCTCCAGAAGAATCGCCCAATCTTTCTCTATCAAGTGATGCGGATGGTAGCTTTCCTTGGCTCTGCGCAGACCCTCGAGTCCCATATCCTCCTCACGGTTCAGATATGCAATCTCAGGGTACTTATCACGGATATGACGGGCAAACTCATAGTTGATTGCCGTGTAGGCGCCGTCCATATCCCAACGCGCCTTCTCAAAATGTACGTCGAAAGTATTGTGGGAAATCCGGCTTCCCAGAGTCACTGCCAGAACTTCCCCTTCATTGAGAAGTACAAGACCTTCCATCTCCAATTCCTTATAATCACGGAATGCCTTCGTCAGTGACGTTCTTTCCAAATGATAATCGCTCTGCGGATTTTCCTGCTGTCTGATCTCATACCATTTATCGGTCATCTGCCTGACCGATGCAATATTATCCTCGCTTAAGGGCTCCACGGTGTAGTTTGGGCATGCATCCCGGAAACGGTAATAGTGATTGCGCTTGCGCTGGTATTTTTTGCCAGCAAGGTCTGCCAGATTATTAATGTCATACACATAGTCATAGGAATCCCTGTCATAATGATACCGAAACATACCGGGATACAACTCGTCCAACACCGCTTTTTGCTCAGAGTTAATGCCGTTGATTCGACATGTGATCCCACGCTCTTTCGCATCGGCAATAATGGCATCGAGAACCGGCTTCTTATCGCCGGAGCCCACCGGATAAGGATATACACTGCGGCGGTTGAACTGCGAGAACATCACCATGTGATTGTGCAGGATCGTAGCACGTTGGCGTCCCCACAGATACAGATTGACAAAAGCGTAGTCACACCCCCGCTCAGTACCGTCCAACAGATAACTCTCATAGAGTTCCCTTTGTTCCAGAGTGACTGGTTTAAAATCAATCATTTTATTCTCCTTTAAGTTTCTTAATATTCTTCTTCCACTGCATAATCTTTTTCCAGTATAGCACATTCTCCTTCAATGCGATACACATAAAACCGTCATCTTCTATCCTTCCGCCTCATCATCCTTATCACTTCCGGGTGTATCCGTTCCACTTCATCGTAGAAATGATCCATGGCATCGTCAAGACTGACTCTGTCCTCAAAATAATCGTACATGGCATCCCTGAAGCACTGCTCCACATCCCAATCATAAGGGGTTCCGTGTTCTATACGAATATCCTCCGCACATGAACAGTACAGCGGAAGTGCATTCTGCCCGCCGAGAAATTCGTTTGGTTCTCCCTCTTTCGCCAGCCGGTTCATGACCCGCCTGTTGTTGCAGAAGGGCCACTCTTCCGTAATCATACCCTTCATAACCTCCCCATTACAGGTCAGCTGATAAATAATGTCGGCGACAAGACCGGTGTTGTCAGATCCCTGCGCAACGCATATCCAGTATCCGCCCCAGAAATAGGGTGCAGGTCCTTCAATGACAGCCCATTCACCCCATGTGCCGTTGCCGACCTCCGGTTCTCCCCAAAAGTCATCTAAGGACCCTAATGCCACAGAATAATCTATAAACCATGCCGGTCCGAAATATCCGAATACATCGCCTGAAGATGTCATGCCGTCAAACCATTCCTCAGACCATTGATAGGCCTGATTGTTATAGCCCCAATCCGTAAATTCCTTTGTCTGCTCAACCCAGTCCATAAGACTGTCATCGATTCGAAGCCCACCTTTTACAACCCAGGGATCGGATACATTCTGTGCATAGACACGGTATGCATCATCATAGCCGGCAAGTATCTTCCACCCTTCGTCCGACAATTTTTCCGCGGACTTAGCGAACTTGTCCCAGTCGGAGAAATACTTCTGGATTTCATCCGGGTCATCAGTGCCGAACACCTCCCTTGCAGCAGACCGCCTGTATACATACAAGCCCGGACTCGCCACCGGAGAAGCACCGTTCACACGCCCCTTATCATCCGTCACAACATCCTTGGTATACCGATACTGATCAGACATATAACGTATCAAGCCCAACTCCTTCATGGAGACACAAACGCCTTCCGCATTCGTGTATTTGAGCGCATAATCCGCCTCAACAAGAAAGATGTCAACTCTTTTATCATCATCTTTGTAGTTCTGCCGATCCAGAGCCATATCCAATTTATCCTGATAAGCATCATAGCCGTTTTCTATAATCCAGTTGACCTTTACGTCGCCGATCCTGCCTGTTCCGTCTCTGTTTTCTTTATATCCGGGGTAATTCTCTATCATACAGTTGCGAAATTCATCATTCCAGCAATAAATGTTTAACACTTCCCCCGTATCGTGAGATAAGTCCGCTCTCCAAGGCTTATACAGCGTCCACAGAATCGGTGCTGTCCACGGACCGTATCCCATTATCAAGGAAATGACTATTGTGATCACAAGCAATATGCTTATCAGTACCTTTCTCATCTTCTTCTCCGCCTCAAAATACTTTTGAAATACACAATAGCACAGTCATGCATCAATCTTGTATCAAACTTGCATCAAAGTTGCATCATTTTCAATTCCGACTCAACTCCATCTTTGTCTTCCATCTGCCTCTCGCATAGAAAATGCAGGACAGTATTGTACCCACGATCCATGAAATCAGTAAAGACACCATCACATACTCTCTCTTACCGTTAGGAAGCTCCGGTGTTCTGGACAAGTAGCACATAATATAGGCGAGCGGCATACGCAAAATCACTGTCTCAACAATCGAAATCCACATCGGTGTCATTGTATCGCCTGCGCCCCGCATCACACCGCACAGACACTGCATGACTGCCATTGCAATATAGCCCACTGCCAAAATCTGCATCAAATGCATGCTTAAGATAACCAGTTCGTCCGTATCCGTAAAGATTCCCATAAGATGCCTGCCGCCCAAAAGAATCACCGCAGTTACGAGTGTCGATACACCGGTCGCCAGAAGCGTTCCCTGCTTCGCGCCAATCCTGACTCTGTCGTAGTCGCCCGCGCCCACGTTCTGCCCGGCGTAAGTCGTCATGGCAGCGCCGAAGGAAAAATTGGGCATCATGGCAAAACCGTCCACTCTCATTACAATAACGCTGGCTGCTATAAACATTTCTCCGAAGCTGTTGGTCAACGATTGCACCACAATCATGGACATAGACAAAATCGCCTGCGTGACACCCGAAGGAACACCTAGTCTGATGATGTTCATGGCATATTCTTTATTCCATCTCATAAAGTCAATCCGAAAATCAAACAAGTCTTTCATTCGGTACAGCTTGATTGCACACAGCACTGCCGAAATTGCCTGCGCGATGGCAGTCGCCAATGCTACACCGCTTACGCCCATATTAAACTGAATGACAAATAACAGATCCAACCCGATATTCAGTACACACGCCACCACCAGATAGACCAGCGCAGAGACAGAGTCACCCAGCCCCCTTAAAACGCCGGACAAGATATTGTAAAAAGCCAGTCCCGCACCGCCGATAAACAAGATGTACAGATAGGATGCACACCAGTCGATAATGCTTTCCGGTGTTTTCAGAAGTTCCAGAAGCGGCCTTGTTACAAAGGCCCCCGCCACCGCCACTGCGATTGCGGCAATCAGTGTCAGCAAGATACTGTTTCCAATCGTATAGGATAATCCCTCTCTGTTCTTAGCTCCGAAATACTGGGACACCATAATACCCGCGCCCACGCTGATACCCACATACAGCACAATAAGCAGATTCAAAATCGGTCCGGCGCTTCCCACCGCGGCGAGCGCATTGTCTCCCACATAATTACCCACTATAATGCTGTCAACCGTATTGTAAAGCTGTTGTGCAATATTTCCGAGCAGCATCGGCAGTGTAAAAAGCACAATTTTTTTCCATGGCACACCTGTAGTCATGTCCACAGGGGCAAATATTTTGCGTAATAAATCCACCGTAAAACACACTCCTCGCACATATTATAATTCCGATATTACACGGACAAAAAATATAGCAAGCACCACCAGCATAATCGGTTTTACCACCTTAGCGCCGCCTTTTTGGAAAAAGCGTGTGCCGAGATAGCTGCCGATAATACTGAAAAGGCCTGCCGTAAGCCCGAGCGGGACCAAAACTTTGCCGTTATGCCAGAACACCGCAATCGATGTTAAGTCTGTCGTCAGGTTAATGATCTTGGCAACTCCGTTGGCAGAACTGAGCTTCATGTGCGCTGCCGATGTGAGAAGAAGCATCAGAAAAGTACCCGCTCCCGGTCCGTAGAACCCGTCATATACACCGACAAACAATGCAACGGCCATGCCGATGCAGAGGGTCTTACGCGGAGAATATGCCGCTTTGTTTTGCTCCAACACTTTAGTGCGCATGACATATACGGCAGTTAACGGTATGATCACAAGCATGATAATCTTAAATATTTCATCGCTTATCATCAGAGCCAGTCTTGCGCCTGTACCGGAACCGATCAGTGCGCAGATCACATAGAAACCCGCCTGTCTCCAAGGAATATACCCGCGCCTCGCATACTGTTGGGTGGCGACTGCGGTTCCCATCGCCGAGCTAAGCTTATTCGTCCCGATCGCATAGTGCACCGGCAATCCCGCTATCATACATGCCGGCAGAGAGATCAGACCGCCACCGCCTGCCACCGCATCCACGAACCCTGCCAGAAAAAGCAGCGGACAGACAATCAAAAACTGTATTAATTGCAGTTCCATAGAATTATACTTCTAGTCTCCTTTTTTCTTAATGTGATTACCGATGATTTCAGAGACCTCATTGATAGCGATAAAAGCACTTTTGTCCGCCTCATTGATCAGTTTCTTCAATTCGTATACCTCCAGACGATTCAGGACACAGTAGAGAACATCCTTCTTACCGCTGATCAGACCTGCGCCCTCCATGATGGTCACGGTTCGTCCCATCCTCTTGTAGATCATGTCCGCAATCTCCTCGCCGTCGTTCGTGATGATCATGGCGGCTTTCGCCTGATTCATTCCGTTATCTATAAAATCCAACACCTTCGATGTGATATAATATGTAAGCAGACTGTACATCGCCCGGTCCGGTTGGAACACGAATCCTGCTATGGCATAGATAACAATGTTAAAAAACAAAACCGTTCTTCCCACAGGGAAATCAGTCTTGCGATTTAACAGGATGGCAACCGTCTCCGTGCCGTCCAGACATCCTCCGAAAGAAATTACCAAACCTACGCCGATACCGAGAACAATGCCGCCGAAACATACCGCCAATAGGGAATCTCTCGTGATGTCTCCCAACGGCGCAAACAATTCCAGAAAGGTTGAAAAAGCCACCATGGAAAAACCGGCCTTAATAAAAAACTCTTTTCCAAGCACCTTGTATCCGACGATCAAAAACGGAATATTAAACACAAAAGTGAGCAGACTTAACCGAATCTTGCTCAGGTAATTGACGATGATACTGACACCGACCACACCGCCGTCCAAAATATTACACGGTACCAGAAACTCCTCGATTGCAAAGGCAGCTATAGCTGCGCCCAACGCCAGCATCACATATTCCCACAGCATTTTAAGCACTGTCATAATCGGACTGCCGCTCTTTAGTTGACTCTCATGATTGTTGTTCGTCCCTGTCAAAATACATCTTCCTTCCTTAAACATGATATATAAATTATATGATAAGAGAGCCCAATTAACGAATGATTGGCCTCTCTTGTCTAAGTTACCATATTATAATTTGATTCGCAACCGATTTCACACGATTCTGTGTTAGAAATTCGCTAATAACTCCCGGTGTTCTTCTCATCACTGCGCTAAATACTGTCCTGCCTGCAGCTTCCACATCCGGGCATATTTTCCGTCCATCGCAAGCAGTTCCTCATGGGTTCCCTGTTCAGCGATCCGGCCCTGCTCCATCAGAATAATGCGGTCCGCAAGACGGGTCGTGGAAAGACGGTGGGAAATGAAAATCACGGTTTTGCCCTCCGTAGCTTCCAGCATGGCACGGTTTAACTGATACTCGGCTATGGGATCCAATGCACTGGAAGGCTCGTCCAGTATGATCAGCCCTGCGTCTTTATAAAACACTCTGCTTATCGCAAGTTTCTGGCTCTCTCCGCCGGAAAGATTCACTCCCTTCAAGTCAAACTCAGTCGTCATCATGGTGTCAGTACCTGCGGGGAGCGTTTCAATGCGTTCTCCTAAACCACTATGTGAAAGCGCAACATGTATGCGTGCTCCGCGGCTGTCAGTATCATGCACCTCGTCAGCAGATGTGTGGATCTCCTGCCCGCGCGTATGCTGTGTTTGATTACCGATTTCCGCATCCTCAACATCCAACAGTACATTCTCCGCAACAGAGCCGGCAAATATCTGGAAATCCTGAAAAACCGTTCCGATGGAATGACGATACTCTTCCACATCGTAATCCTTAACATTTACTCCGTCAGCCAGTATTTCTCCCGATGTGGGATCATACAGACGCATGAGGAGCTTGACCAGCGTCGTTTTGCCCGCGCCGTTGTAACCGACCAGCGCTATCTTTTCGTTGGGTTTTATGGTAAAGGTTATGTCATTCAGGACTTTTTTCACATCCGTGTCATCTTCCTTTCGTCCGTATGCAAATGAAAGATTACAAATTGAGATCGCCTTGGCATCATTTGATACCGGAAGATTTCTGTCACTTACAATCTCAGGTTCCCTATCCAGAAAATCTCGTATTTTCTGCACGTAAAGACTGGTCTCGCAGGCGTAAGGGTAGACATCGGTAAAGACGCTCATGCCTCTTTTCAACCGCCCGAAAGAGTTAAACAAAATGGCTACACTGCTAAAGGACAGCCCGCGCATGACTGCAGCCTTGAACACAAGATAGGACAAATACACGGTGTCGCTGATAAAGTCGTTGCTGACATATCGGCGCAGAAACCCAACCCAGAACTTCCTTTTCGTATAACTTTTTTCCACATCGTAAATCGCTGCATTGTTCTTCTCGAATTCATCATACAGAATATCCGCCGTCTCAGGATGCAGGCGAAGTTCCTTGGCATAATCCGGCAGATAGAATACCCGCTTTACATACTCCCTCTTGCGCTCTATAGGATTTCTTTCTATCCGCAGCTTGTATGTAAGTTTATTGTATATCTGGTTAAAGACAAACGCCATCACGAAAGAAACCGTCACAAACAATACGGAAACCTTATCCTTATGCAGAAAGTATATTCCATTAGAGATAAACACGGCAAGTCCCGACAAAGTATTTTGCAGGAACGTGATACAACGGTCTATCTGTTTGTCCGCCTCAGAAATTGCAAGAACGAGCTGGTTATAATACTCCGGATTGTCGTAGCACTCCAAATCCATCTTTCTGGCGTGCTCGTAGAGCATCATTTTCACCCTGCGCCTTACCTTGGGCAATTCTTTGGCTGCAATATAATCCCACACCCATACCGAAAAGATCATCCCCGCGGTGACACCCAACGCCAGAAGCAGGATGAAAACCGCTACCTGCCGGAAGGGGTAATGGAATTCCGCCGCCTCCAACACATAGCCGATTCCGTATGTATGCTCAACAAAGATGGAAAGCTGTTGTCGCACGGCGTCCATCGGTGCAAATATCACATAGGCGGGAGATGCACTAAAGCACAGCTTAATCAGGAACCAGTTATTTGCCCACACCTGCTTCATCGTCTGTTTTGTCGTCAGCCCGTCATTCTTTCCGGAGGTCGTTTTGCTCATAGCGCCACCCCTTCCACGGAATCAACCGCCAGATAATTCATTGCCTGTTTCTTATACATCTGCGCATAGCTGCCGTCTGTTTTCATCAGTTCGCTGTGCGGACCGCTCTCGATAATGGTACCCTGCTCCAGCATCAATACCATATCCGCATTTTTCACGGAGGATAGCCGATGGGAAATGAATATCATGGTATTTTTCTCCCCATCCTTCATAATGCTGTCAAAAAGTTCGTATTCCGCAATAGGATCAAGCGCACTGGAAGGTTCGTCAAAAATCTTTACAGGGCACTTTTGATAAAAGGCCCTTGCAACCGCTACTTTCTGACTCTCGCCTCCGGAAAGAATCGCGCCATCCTCGTCAAATTCTTTCGTCATAATAGTTTCGATGCCCTGAGGCAACTGTTCAATCCGTTCGTATACTCCCGCCTTCTTAAGTGCGAGGATCACCTGTTCCTCCTCATTCTCTCTATGGTCACCCATCAGGATATTATCTTTCACCGACATTCCGAACAGACACACATCCTGAAATGCCGTAGTGAATAGCTTCCGATAGGAACGCAGATTGTATTCCCGTATATCAATGCCGTTCAAGCGGATCACACCGCTGGTCGGGTCGTACAGCCGAAGCAAAAGCTTAATGATGGTAGTCTTACCCGCCCCGTTATGCCCCACCAGCGCGATAGTATCACCTTTATGTACGGTAAAAGATAAATCCTTGATGGTTTCTTCATCCTGATAGGAAAAGCAGACCTTGTCAAACTCCAGTGTCTCGAATCCTGCATCCGCCATAATCCCGTCCTGATTCTCCTGAATCTGTTCCTCATATTCCAGAAATGCCCGGAGATTGCTGATAAACATTCCGTTTTTGACCATGTTCATAATGTTGTTAAATAATCCTATCAACATCCACGTGGCGGAAACCATCAGACTGGTCATGACCGTAAGCTGCGCCAGTGACATAGTCCCTCGTACCAGATTCTCATAGATTGCATATAAAAGTACCCCTTCGAAAATGATTGTAAAGGTAAATTCACTTCTTAAGAAATTCATAGTGGCAACTCTGGGCGCATGTTTTACTGCAATCTCCACGTTCTTGTCCGTAGCCTCATGATACTGCCGCTTCAGCAGACGAAAGACATTGGACAGACGAATCTCCTTCGCATAATCCGTAAGATACATCACCCTGTTCACATAGTTTAATACTTTGTCATTGGGAACACCTTCCTCGTATCTTCGCACCATTAACTTATTCCATATCGTCCCGAATAAGAAGTTGCCGACCAAGGGAGAAATAATAAAAAGCACAGACAAAGGGGAAACCTCGAACATGGCTGAAAAGATCAATCCAACACCTACCACACCAATAAATACACCCCAAAAACTGTCAATGATGGTAGTCACCTTCGTTCCCGCATCATCAATTGCCATAGTATATTTATTATAGAAATCCGCATTTTCATAACAGCGCAGTTCCACATTCCTCGCCTTGCGGTACAGCCGCATATACACACCGTGATAGATCTTCGTATCCGTCAGCGGGACTACTGCATTCTCCACATAGTCAAAGTACATATTCCCAATGAAAAACACAAAACCGCACACAAAAACAAACAGGAAAATATCACGTGCATCTCTCCCTGTATCCAGTGCATTTACAATGTATCTCATAAAATAAGCGCTGAAGAAAACCCACCCTGCATAGTCGATGATTGTCTTGAAAAAGGCATGAACAATACGGGAGGGACATATCTCCCTCCCTAATTTTATGACATAGATATTGTTTTGCAGGGTTTGCTTAAAACTGTGCCTGTCTTTGTCTCTTGTTTTCATATGCTTATCCTCAGTAACATATTACGATTGCAAGAGTGGTGTGTCAATACTTCACCGCCCGTATCATCGGCGTACCATCCAAATCATCAACTAATTCCACTCGATCAAATCCGGACTCCCTCATTGCCTGCATCTCATGTTCCAGTGTCAGCGGCGTATCGAAATGTACAAATGTCTCCGGTGCAATACCGTCCCGCTTTCTTCTCCTGTCGCATTCGGCAAACAACAAATCTTCTATCTCCTGCGTATCCGCTATGTAATCGCATTCCAAATAGATACCGCCGGGCTTTAAACAGCGATACAGTTTCGTGAAAACCTCCTTCTTTTTTTCCATCGTAAAGTGATGCAGGGTTTCAAAAGATACCGCTGCATCAAAGCAGTTTTCTCCAAACGGATGGATGAAATAGTCCGCCTGTATCAGTTTGAGGGAACGCTTTGCATGCTTGGATGACAGTTTCGCAAGCATCTCTTCCGACATGTCTATCCCTGTCACATGCAAGTTCGGAAATATCTCAAAAATGCAGTCCAGTTCCAAACCGCTTCCGCATCCGATATCCAGCAATGTCTT
>JAFLTD010000049.1 GCA_022510625.1 Lachnospiraceae bacterium | reverse complement strand
GCGGACAGCCGGAGGTCATGCCGCAGATCGTCATGCCCGACTGGCAGAAGGGAACTCCGCAGTCCATACAGCGCGCACCTTGAAGCTGCTGCTCTTCCATCGGAAGATGCTCGTGAAATTCATTAAAGTTTTTAATTCGCTGTTTCGGCGATACATCCTTAGATACTTTTCGTTCATATTCCAAAAATCCGGTTGGTTTTCCCATGTTATCCTCCATTCTGAAACTTCTGTTCTTCTCATGTTCTACTCGCATAGAAAGCTTCTATCTGTGCCTGTTCTGCGCTAAGACCTTTTTCTTCCATCTGCACGATCAGTTTTAACATCAGCTCGTAATCATGCGGGATGATCTTCTTGAATCTGGGCAGATACTCTCCGAAATTATCCAGAATTTCCTTGCCTTTTACCGAATTGGTGTAGGCAACATGCTCCTTGATCATATCCTTCAATTCCTGCACATCATATTTGGAAGTGATCTCATAGGATGAAACCATCTCCTTGTTGATTTTGGTATACAAATCGTTGTCCTCATCCAGAACGTAAGCCACACCGCCGCTCATACCGGCTGCAAAGTTCTTGCCCACGGAACCGATCACGACCACCAAACCGCCGGTCATGTACTCACATCCGTGATCACCTACACCTTCCACTACCGCCAAGGCACCGGAATTGCGCACGCAGAACCGTTCGCCTGCCACGCCATTGATGAAAGCTTTGCCGGAAGTTGCCCCATAGAGAGCCACGTTACCGATGATAATATTCTCGTCCTGCTTAAACTTCGATCCCTTCGGTGGATAGACGATCAACTTACCTCCGGAAAGTCCCTTACCGAAATAGTCGTTGGAATCACCAACGAGTTCCAGTGTCAGTCCCTTGGGGATAAAAGCGCCGAAACTCTGTCCGCCGGCACCGTTACAGAGGATACGGTAAGTATCGTCCGAAAGCGTATCGCCGAATCTCCTCGTGATCTCGGAACCGAGTATCGTGCCGAAAGTGCGGTCCGTATTCGTAACGTCCACCTCAATGCTTCTCTTCTGCCCTGATTCCATAGCCTTGGAGAGCTGTTTTAGAAGCACTTTCTCATCCAGAGTCTTCTCCAGTTCGAAGTCATACACCTGCTTCGAATCAAAGATCACCTTCTCCTTGCTGCCTTCATAAGGATTGGAGAGAATCAGACTCAAATCAATCTTTTTCTGCTTTTCGGACAGATTTTCCTTCATCTTGAGTAAATCCGTTCTCCCCACCAGTTCATCCACCGTGCGAACGCCCAATTTGGACATGTACTCTCTAAGTTCCTGTGCTATGAAACGCATGAAGTTCTCCACATATTCGGGTTTGCCCGTAAAGCGCTTGCGAAGCTCGGGATTCTGAGTCGCCACGCCCACAGGACAGGTATCCAGATTGCAGACCCTCATCATGACACAGCCCATGGTCACAAGCGGAGCGGTAGCAAAACCGAACTCCTCCGCACCCAAGATTGCTGCAATCGCCACATCACGTCCGCTCATCAGCTTACCGTCCGTCTCGATACGCACTTTATTGCGTAAGCCGTTCTGGATCAAAGTCTGGTGTGTCTCCGCAAGACCCAGTTCCCAAGGCAGTCCCGCGTTGTGAATGGAGTTGCGGGGTGCTGCACCCGTACCGCCGTCGTAACCGGATACCAATACCACCTGTGCACCGGCTTTCGCCACACCTGCAGCGACTGTTCCGACACCTGCCTCGGATACCAGTTTCACGGAGATTCTGGCTCTCGTATTGGCATTCTTTAAATCGTAGATCAGCTGTGCCAAATCTTCTATGGAATAGATGTCATGGTGGGGCGGAGGAGAAATCAAGCTCACACCCGGCGTGGAATGCCTGGTCTTGGCAATCCACGGATAGACCTTGCCGCCGGGCAGATGACCACCCTCACCGGGCTTCGCACCCTGTGCCATCTTAATCTGAATTTCCTGTGCACTGTTCAAATATTTGCTTGTCACACCGAACCGTCCGGAGGCTACCTGCTTGATGGCGGAGCATCTGTTCAATCCATCGACTCCTACAGTCAATCTGTCGTCATCCTCACCGCCTTCGCCGGAATTGGACTTTCCGTGCAGTCTGTTCATGGCAATCGCCATCGTCTCATGTGCTTCTTTGGAGATGGAACCGTAGGACATGGC
Organism: Lachnospiraceae bacterium; assembly: GCA_022510625.1. Taxonomy (GTDB): domain Bacteria; phylum Bacillota; class Clostridia; order Lachnospirales; family Lachnospiraceae; genus UBA3282. Next base: position 20,068 of record JAFLTD010000049.1, on the reverse strand, counting down.
ACCTGTCTTGAACCTTGTGACAATCGTGTCAACTCCCTCTACTTCTTCAATTGGCACGGGTTTCTTCGCATAATTGAAGTCCATCAGACCACGCAGTGTCTTAATACTGTCCTCTTTATTGACCGATGCGGTATACTGCTTGAACATTTCATAGTCGCCGCGCTTCGTTGACTGCTGCAGCAGATGAATCGTCTCAGGATTATACAAATGTTCATCGGCGCCGCTTCGCATCTGATGATGTCCCGCGCTGTCCAGTGCAAGATCGGTAGCCAGACCGAGTGAGTCAAAAGCCATGGAGTGGAGCGTATTGACTTCATCCTCAATATCCTTCAGCGTGATACCACCCACACGGCACACCGTATTGGTGAAGTATTTGTTGATAACTTCCTTGTCGATTCCCACTGCCTCAAAGATCTTGGATCCCTGATAGGACTGAATCGTGGAAATACCCATCTTGGAAGCAATCTTCACGATACCGTGCTGAACCGCATCGTTGTAATCGTTGACAGCCGCGTAATAGTCTTTATCCAGCATGTGATTGTCAATCAGTTCCTTGATGCTTTCCTGTGCCAGATACGGATTGATCGCAGATGCACCGAAACCGAGCAGCGTCGCAAAATGATGCACCTCTCTGGGTTCTGCGGTCTCCAGTATGATTGCCACACTGGTTCTCTTCTTCGTGTTGACCAGATGCTGCTGCAGGGCGGATACGGCAAGCAGTGACGGAATCGCCACACGGTATTCGTCCACGCCCCTGTCGGAAAGGATCAGGATGTTAACGCCCTCCCTGAACACTCTGTCCACTTCCACGAACAGTCTGTCGATCGCCTTCTCCAGGCTGGTGTTCTTATAGTAGGTAATCGGTACGACCTCTACCTTGAAGCCCTCCGATTTCATGTTTTTGATTTTCAAAAGGTCTGTGCTTGTCAGAATCGGGTTATGGACTCTTAATACGTTGCAGTTTTCCGGTTTTTCTTCCAACAGGTTACCGTCCTTGCCGAGATACACGGTCGTGGAAGTGACAACTTCCTCCCTGATTGCATCGATGGGCGGGTTGGTGACCTGCGCAAAGAGCTGCTTGAAGTAATGGAACAACGGATGGTGCGCCTTGGAAAGCACCGGCAAAGGCGTATCCACACCCATCGCCGCAATCGCCTCGCCGCCGTCCCTTGCCATCGGCAGAATACTTGTCTTCAAATCCTCATATGTATAGCCGAATGCTTTCTGCATCCGCTGCCTTTCCTCATAGGTAAACTCCGGCACCCGTTGGTTGGGAATCTTCAGATTCTTGAGTGCAACCAGATTGTCGTCCAGCCATTCGCCGTAAGGCTGTGCGGACGCATATTTTTCTTTCAACTCGTCATCATCGATGACTCTGCCCTCTATGGTATCAACCAACAGCATCTTACCCGGATGCAGGCGCTCTTTTACCAGAATCTTCGTGGGATCGATATCCAGTACACCCACCTCGGAGGAAAGGATCAGGGTATCGTCATCCGTAATCATATAGCGGGAGGGGCGCAGTCCGTTGCGGTCAAGCACCGCTCCCATCATATCGCCGTCGGAAAAGAGGATGGAAGCCGGACCGTCCCATGGCTCCATCATCGTGGCATAATATTGGTAGAAATCCTTCTTCTTCTGACTCATGGTCTTATTGTTTTCCCATGGCTCCGGAATGGTAATCATCACCGCCAGCGGCAGAGGCATCCCGCTCATAACAAGGAATTCCAGTGTATTGTCAAGCATCGCCGAGTCGGAACCTGATGCGCCTATCGCAGGCAGCACTTTGTGCAGATGCCCCGCCAGATGTCCGGACTCCATAGTCTCTTCTCTGGCCAGCATCTTATCCGCATTGCCGCGAATTGTATTGATCTCGCCATTATGTACAATGAAGCGGTTCGGGTGCGCTCTCTCCCAGCTCGGATTGGTATTGGTCGAGAAGCGGGAATGCACGATCGCAATCGCCGACTCGTAGTCCTTATCCTGCAGATCGGAGAAAAATGTACGAAGCTGACCCACCAGAAACATACCTTTATACACGATCGTTCTGCTGGAAAGTGAAACCACATAGGTCACTTCCGTAGACTGCTCGAAAGTCCTGCGCAGGATATATAATTTTCTGTCAAAATCCAGTCCCTTCTCCACTTTGGCGGGCTTCTTTACAAAAGCCTGCATGATATAGGGCATACACTCCACTGCTTTATGACCGAGAACGGAAGGTACGGTCGGCACGGTTCTCCATCCGAGGAACTGCAGTCCTTCTCTCTCCACGATGATCTCAAACATCTTCTTCGCCTGATTGCGCAATAGTTCATCCTGTGGGAAGAAAAACATTCCGATACCGTACTCACGCTCCCCACCGATGTCAAATCCCAAGGGCTTGGTCACCTTCACCATGAATTTATGGGGGATCTGCGTCAGGATACCGACACCGTCACCGGTCTTTCCCTCAGCATCCTTACCGGCTCTGTGCTCAAGATTCTCCACGATCTTCAAGGCATTCTCCACGGTCGTGCGGCTCCTTTGTCCCTTGATATTGACGCAGGCACCGATACCGCAGTTGTCATGTTCAAATTCCATTCTGTGGAGGGGAGCCTCCGGAACTGTCGCTTTTACATCAAACATAGCTATCACCTCTTCATATCTGCTTTTTTCGAATAACCAGACTCGAAAGACTACGTCTTTCTCGTTCGCGTTGCTCGTCATAAGTTCCGCAAATCTTCCGTCCATGCAAGCATGACGTCCGATTGCGTGGCTTCTGACTCTGCTTATTCGCGCAAAGAAAGGTCGCAAAAAAGACACATTGCGCCTCTTTGCGACCTGCAAGCATAATATACACCTTTTCATGGTGGTTGTAAATATAGACTTTTTGTTAAATTGTCAGATATTTTGACAATTTATGCTGATTTATTGTATTGTCAGATAATCATGTCCGTTTTTTCTCAATTTTTCTTTCATCCGATACACATTTATACCATATCATTTAAAGAACGTTATCTCTTTTTCTCAGTTTCTCTATCACAAATATGCAGATTACAGAAATTGCAAATAAAATCACACATCCTGTTACATTGAAAAGCCGTGCGTGTAATTCCGCATTCTGCGCCAGCGAATACACCATAAGATTTGCCGTCGCATGGAACAGGCACGGAACAAGGAAACTGCGAATCCTCTCATATGTATAGGCCAACAAAATACCCATACAGCCGCCGTATACCCCTTGGACCAGATTACCATGATAAACGCCGAACAGCACGCCCGACATAACGATTGCTACCATCGTCGGATAATAACGCCGCATGCGGTTGAAAACCAGCCCCCGGAAAACAATTTCTTCCGTGATTGGGGAAATCAGACCGAACAGAATCGCACCTATTCCGAATATCACACCGTACTGCTGTCTTGCCACATCCCGATAAACCTCGGAAGTCTGCACAAAACCTGTCAAAGTAAGCAAAACATTTAATCCAACGGATGATGATGCCGCCAGAATCACAGCGAGCACAATATTCACCGCTTTTTGTCTCACTGTACCGCCCTCTGTTGCCACAGGCGCTTTATCATCCGCATTCTCCTTGCAGATGACTAATTCTCTTCGCAGCATAGGTATCAGCGGCAATATGCCAATCAACATCGATAACCCGCTGACCACGCTGGTCAATGTGGCCTCATGCGTGGTCATATACTCCTGCAATCCTGTCCCAAAATATCCCATCGCCACGCTGCACAGATATGCAATGAGCAGAAATGCCGCGTTGTAAGTAAAATAGTATGTTATGAAAGGCCCAAACACCTCCCATGCCTTATAGATCGTCTGTCCTCTTTGTCCCTGCTTCATACAAATCTCCAAATATGCACAAATTATAACACACAACGGATTGCATTACAATTTAGCACCCTGATGTGCACACTTGACATTTTACATATGACCCTCTATATTAAATAACAGTAAGTGAAAACTTACCGCGTCGAAAGACATACAACAGAATAACTTGCTAGGGGAGCCATGGCTGAGACTGGTGTACAATAATTGTATACCTAACCCTCACAACTTGAACCGGTTAATACCGGCGTAAGGAAGCAATCACAAAGTACATGTACAGAGATTATGGTGAACTTCTGTATTTGTGCTGCATTCTCCCCTCCTTGCTTATTCCCAAAACAAAGGAGGATTTTTTATGTTTTATAATGTTGTTGTAAACGATTGGGACGAGACAACCTATGTCCCTACCACGCTGGGCAATATTTTGCTCGCGATAGTTATCATTGCATTGCTGTGCTGCGCGGTGATCTTTGCGCGTAAATACGCCGCGAAACAGAAGGAATCCGACACACAGACCAACAGAGGCCGCCTGACGGTCAAACAGCTCGCCTTCTGCGCCATGTCGATCGCGCTCGGTACAGTGCTGTCAAACGTAAAGCTGTTTGACCTCCCTTACGGCGGTTCCATCACCTTATTATCCATGTTTGTTATCTGTCTGCCGGGTTATTTCTTCGGACTTGGCGCAGGACTCATGACAGGCGTTGCGCACGGTATTTTGCAGCTCTTGATCGATCCCTATGTACTGTATCCGATGCAGTTTGTTGTGGATTACCTTCTCGCATTCGGCGCACTGGGTCTGTCCGGCATCTTCTGCAACTCCAAATTTGGTCTGATCAAGGGCTATATTGCCGGTATTCTCGGTCGGTATGTGTTTACCGTGATTTCCGGTTGGATTTTCTTCGGCGCTTACGCCTGGGAGGGATGGGCTCCGCTGCCTTACTCCCTTGCCTATAACGGAAGCTATATATTTTCCGAAACGGTCATCACACTCATCATTCTTTCCGTTCCTGCCGTTCGAAACGGACTGGCGCGCGTTAAGGTAATGGCGTTGTCGTGAGAATAATATAAGCAGAAGTGACTTTATACGCAAGGTTCTTTACTTCCCAAGTGAATTAACGTATACTCGTGAGTAGAAATTACTTTCTGCAAACAGGAGATTATAAATATGGCATTCACATTAAAAATTAAGGCAAAATCTCTGCTTGGTCCTAAAAAGACAGATATAAGCGCACTGTTAAAAAGCTGTGGAATGGCATACGGCAATACCAATGAATTTTATATTTTGGAAGAGGGACAAAGCAATCAGGGAACTGCCGTACTGTACAATCCTGCAAAACTCGGACGAGGTATCTTTTTTGATTTCAGTGAAAATGAAAAAGGCAGCCTGACTATGAGCTACAACATCCCCACCACCGCGTCCGAAATCGACGATTTTATCAATCTGGTACAGGAAATTGAAAAACAGTTAAAAAAAGTCGATCTCTATTGTGAGGAGGAAGAGAAAAAATACACTGTTTCTGAGCTGATAAGCAATCGAGAACACATGATTGCGTTCAGCTTAAGTTCACTAAATGAATTTTGCCAGAATCAAGATTATAGCTCCTACATCTTTACCCTTGCCATGTGGCCGCTCGTACTGACGGACGAGCAGGCACAGGAATTTGCGCACTGCAAAGACCTTGACGGACTGGAGAAATTATTTCACGAAAAACAGAACATGGATGTGTACTACGCCAAGCCACGATTACTGCGGAACAATAACACCGGAAGAATTGGCGCCTTTTATACACTTACTGAGGAGTGTGAAAGCATTTTTCCCATTCGGGCGGACGGATTCCTCAATTTGGACGCCCTCAAGATTGACGACGGAATGATTCAATTCTATATCTACTCCGAAAATCGAACCATGGAGGGATTGTATGATTACGAAAAGTTCTCACAGTATGCCCTGCAACATGGGGCAACATTGTATGACAAGGAGCACATGTTGATCCCTTCCATGAGCAAAGCTGAACTGGAGACAATGGCGGCATCAATACAATAGACTGCGGAGAGAAGGTGCTGTCGCGGCTCATAAGAAGAACCCGTCCGGTCATCTGGGACCGACGGGTTCTTATATTCATACACTCTTATTCATATACTGCTTACCAAATCTGTTTTGCACAAGTCAGAATCTATTTGCGGAACAAATATCTCATCTTGAAAGCCATGATCTTATTCACATATTTGCTTGTAAAGATTACACCCACAATCATGGTTCCCAGTGAGAAACCCATGCATACCCCCGAAATAAAGTCATACACATGTGAATCCTGCAAGGGTTCTGCTAACGTCGTAACCACATATAATATGAAGGTGATAAGACCGATAATAAACAAAATATGCATTCTCTTTGTAAGCTTTAATTTTTCCTCATTGCTGTAATCTGCCACCTGCAGTACTGTCTGTTCCATCTCTTTGTCCATTCTCTCGTTTTTCCTTTCTCCGTTAAGTAATTCGATTAACTCCACATCGTAATAATCTGCCATCTCAATCAGAATATCCAGATCCGGCATATTATTGCCCGTCTCCCACCGTGAGATCGTTCTTGCGGCAACCCCGAAATGTTCTGCCAGCTGCTCTTGCGTGAGTAACTTTTCATTGCGTAGTTCTTTAAAGAAACTTCCTATTTTCTTCTGATCCACTTCTTTTTTCCTCCTTTCAACGATAGGATAGACCGCGGTCTGTGTGATTGACACGACATAAAATGAGAGATGGTGTATTTTGATTACCGGACACACGATGTCCGGTAAAACAGTAACTGCGGCAGCTTCCGCATTTCTCCCAAGCCAAAAAATAAAATCCCCACTTGCGAACAAATGAGGATTTCTTATCTGATAATAATATCACAGCCAATTTCTTACGCTGTCATAAACATTTCGTATGCATTTAACGCCTGCTGCATCTGATAACTAATATTGTTGCTGGCATTATCAGAGTTCGCATTATCTGCTGTGCTCGCACTCACAACTGTCTCCTGCGCCTGCGCGGATCCCTGAGCAAACTGTGTCACATTTGAATTGGACGTTTGTGTCGTCTCCTCCTCTGCCTGTGGCTCCGACGCCGGTCTCATAATTCTTGCCGCATTATTCTGGCCGCGCTGCATCTGCATCTCAAGCATCGACTGAAAGTCAAGTGTCTGTCCTTTCTTCAAGGGATTAATATTCTTGCTCTCGTCTGTCAGTTCATTGTAGTCAATCTTCTTATCCAACACATCATCCGATATCTTGGACATCTTATTCATGCTTGCCGAGCTAACTGTATTCGCATTGTAAACATAAGGCTGTAAACCGTATGCGCCCAAAGCTCCGATCCTCATACTATTCTCCTTCTTCCATCACAAAACAAATCCGATTTCTGTCTCTGATTTCATTGTAGTACTTCTTTCCTAATTATACAACCCCAAAAATAAATTTTATTAATTCTCTTTTATGTCCACGTCCAACACATCAGCTTCCCGCTTGAATGTTTTGGCCGTGCGATAGATCCTGGATACGATCCAGATATCGGAGACCCCGTCATAGATCAGAAAAACGCCGATCAGCATCACTGCCGTGTCCAGCGCTGCGAACGGTTTACAGATCAGCAGCACGCCGAATCCTACCGTGAGCAGTCCCAGAATCAGTGCCACCCACCATTTATCGTACTGCTCTTTGCACAGCGCAATCGCCTGCTGCAGATTGTTGACACCGTGCAAGGCTATCACAATGCCTACAATGATCGGAATGATTGCCAGCACTTTATCCGGTTGCAGCAGGATCCAGATGCCTACCACCGCCAAGATAATACCCGTGATCAGATTCATCTGCGAGTATACAGTTCCGTCTTTCGCTGTAAAATATGCCGCCAGGCGCACACCGCCGCCGATCAACAACACAGCGCCGATCGCGGTACACACGATCTGCATGGACAGGCCCGGCCATACCACCAGAACGATTCCGAGCAATATACACAGCGCAGCGGAAATCACAACGTTTGTCTTTAGTTTCTTTAACAGTTTCATACGAATCCCCCTCTCGCCTACACAATGCCTTTCTTCTTATTGAAGACAGCCACAGCTGCCTTATAACATCCGAATCCGATTGCCGCTCCCAGACAGTTCAGCAGAATATCATCTACGTCAAAGGCGCCAAAGGCGCTGAAAAGCTGGAACACCTCAATGCCCAGCACAAACGTGAACACATTGATAAGCACCTCCGAAAACCGCTGCAATTCCTCAGACACCAGCGGAAGCATAAACCCCAGCGGCATAAAAACGAGCAGATTGCCCGCCAGATTTTCCACACTATTTAATTTGTAAGCATAGTCTATATACATTTTAATCGTTCGAAACGGCATGAAATTAGCCGTTCCAAGTCCTTCCAAAATAACACCTTTCTGCCACGTGGCGGCGATCGCACGCAGCTGCTCCACCGGATATTTGAAAATGATGACTTTTATAACAAACAAAATGTAGACAGCAAAAAGGAGTTTTAATAAAAACTGCACTGAAATCCTTTTTTGCATCACCCATTCTCCTCATAACATCATATGTCAGTTCACTTCCCACGGATTCTCTTTCCCCTCCATGTAGAGCTTGCAGCTCTTTAAAGAATCTTTGACTACAGTCTCCACATAGTTCTTCGTATAAAACGCCATGTGATGGGACACGATCACGTTCGGAAAGCTTCGAAGAAGCGCAAGCTCCCTATTCTTTAATATATCCGATTTGTGGTCATAATAGTATAAACCAAACTCATTTTCTACAACATCGAGTCCTGCGGCACCGATTTTACCGTTCTCGATCGCCTCAATAAAGGCATCCGAGTCGATCAGTGCACCTCTGGCCGTGTTGACGATCACAACGCCGTCCTTCATCTGCGCAATCGTATTTGCATCGATCAGATGATGATTATCTTCCGTCAGCGGCGTATGCAGCGTGATCACATCCGCCTCCTGCCAAATCCTGGTGAGCGGCACATACTCCGCATACTGTTTAACTTCCTCTTTCTCGTAAAGGTCAAACGCCATAACACGGCATCCAAAACCCGAGAGGTTATGTACCACCGTCGCGCCGATCCTGCCCGTACCGATGACTCCCACAGTCAAATCCCTGAGTTCTCTGCCGTTTAGGCCTGCAAGCGTATAGTCCTGCAGTGCGGTTCTGCCCAAAATAGCGCCCATTTTACGGATGGACATAAGAATCAGCATCACCGTATAGTCAGCCACACCGTTTGGTCCGTACGGCGCGTTTCCCACTTTAATTCCACATGCTTTCGCGGCCTCCAGGTCAATATGGTCGTACCCGATTGTTCTGGTCGTGATATACTCTACCCCGTTATCGCGGAATGCATGTATCAGCTCCGCGTCAATCTTGGAGGTGATCACATTGACACATCGACTGCCTTTGGACAAAGATACATTGTTCATTTCCGGTGCATCTGCACACAATACCAGCTCTATTCCCAATTCTTTCGCATACTCAATGAAAAGGTCTTTTTCATCGAAGGGCCTGCAATTATAAACCGTAACCTGCATATTCGTTCTTTCCTTTACTGTTTGTCATTTTCGTTAGATTTTCTGTCTTTGATCTTCTTGATGATCAAAGGCTGTTCTATCTTAATCTGAGAAGCCATCTCAGCCTCCCGCTCTTCCTCCTTGGCATTTTCCAGCTCTTTACGATAGCTGCTCTCCACTTCTTTCTCGTACTCCGTGATAATCGCCGTATCCTCAGGGCGAATCTTCCGAAATCCGTTGAATCCCGCGGCAAGAATCTGAATGCTCTGCCTGGTGGTGTCAAAGACACCTTCCTCATAGAGATTTACGACAATGATGCCGATGGGCACCGCAAGGATCATACCGAGCACCCCTGCCGTCTTATAACCTATGAAAAGTAAAAACAAAGTCGGGATTGCATCCATACCCATGGAATCTCCCACAATCTTAGGCTGGATCATCTGCCGGACCAGCTGTCCCACACACCAGACAATCAGCAGTCCCACCGCCATCTTATAATTCTTGCTCAATATCTCAATGATCGCCCACGGGATCATGATCGTGCCCGTACCGAACACCGGAAGCAGATCCATGAAAGCAATTCCAAGTGCCACGAGAAGCGCATATCGCACATGCAGTGCCAACAGTCCGATCACCAGCAAAAGATAGACCCAGAATTCAATCTTGAGCTGTGCTTTAAAATATCCGCCCACCGCGTTTCGAAGGCTCCTGCGAACCAAATCAAATCGATAACGAACACTGTCCGGCACATATTTTTTCATGACAGCCGACATATAGCTCTTATCTGCCACAAAAAAATATGCCGACAAAATGCACATGATCGTCCCCAGGAAAATGTCGGGAAGCTGCCTTGCAACATTTCCCACCGCCTCAAACGTAGGTGTCCCGGCGTTCTCCATCATATCACCGAAATAACCGCCCATCTGAACACCGATATTTGACAGCGTATTCTGCATATCCGCCGGCAGCCTGTTATATACACCCTGCAGATTGGCACCGATCTGGACAAACTCCGACCTAATGCCCTCCCACAACGTCGGCAGCTCGTTGATAAAACTTGTGCCCTCCTGTATCAGTTTGGAAAGAACGGCATAGACAATCAGAATCACCGCTGCGAGTACCGCGACGATCACAATGACCGAAGCTCCTTTGCGCTTGATCTTCAGCTTCTCCTCAAAAAATCGCACAACCGGAGATGCAATCAGCGAAATAATCCAGCCGATTACAAAGGGCATGAAGAAATAGATGCACCTCGGCAGCAGAAAAATACACAAAAGTAAAATGACCAGTGTGGTCAATATATTCAAAATCACTTTGACGTATGTTCTGACCGATTGTTTCATGAAACTTCCTCCGATAATAGTTGATCCAGCAAATCGTAAATATCTTCCCTTCCCTGCTTGGACAGTGCGGAAAACGGAATGACAATTGTGTCATCCACCACATCAAGAGTGTCACGGATAAGTTGTATTTGCTTGGTCAACTGACTCCTCTTGATTTTATCCGACTTAGTCGCTATGATGATCGGCTTATATCCCCGATCCAATATCCAGTCATACATGATCCTGTCATTCTCGGACGGAGCATGCCGGATATCTATCAGAAGAAAAATCGCCCGAATCTTCTTAGACTGATGCAGATAATCCTCGATCATCTTACCCCACTGCGCTTTCACCTTCTCGTTGGCGGTGGCATAGCCGTAACCCGGCAGATCCACAAAATACATCTCATTATTGATATTGTAATAATTGATGGTCTGCGTCTTGCCCGGCTGGGAACTGGTGCGCGCCAGTGATTTGCGGTTCATCAGCCCGTTGATCAGGGACGATTTGCCCACATTACTCTTCCCCGCAAAAGCAATTTCCGGCAGCTTATTCTCCGGTAATTTACTGGTAATACCGCATACCGTTTCTAAATTTACGCTTTTGATAACCATACGACTTCTCTCCTAATCTGCCAGCGCATACTTTGCGACCTCATCCATATGCTCCACCATATGTATTTCAAGTCCGTCCGTAATCTCATGGTCCAATTCCGCGATATCTTTAGCGTTCTCCTTGGGAACCAGGACCGTGCGCACTCCGGCCGTCTTGGCCGCCAGTATCTTCTCTTTCAATCCTCCGATGGGCAGGACACGTCCCCTCAAGGTAACTTCGCCGGTCATCGCCACATCTGCATGCACCGGTATCTCGGTCACGGCGGACAGAATTGCCGTCGCCATGGTAATTCCTGCGGAGGGACCGTCTTTGGGAACCGCGCCCTCGGGAATATGAATATGAAAATCCTTCCCGGTGAACGTTTCCTCCGGCACATTGTACCGTCCGCCGACAGAACGCACATAGCTCATGGCAATCCGGGCGGATTCTTTCATTACATCACCCATTTGACCAGTTAAGTCAATTTCCCCTTCGCCCGGCATGACATTGACTTCTATCTGTAAGGTGTCCCCGCCCACGCTGGTCCACGCGAGTCCGCGCACGATGCCTACCTCATCTTTCTCGCCTATTTTGTCCTGCATATATTTGGGCTTGCCAAGATACTCATTTAAATTCTCCGAATCAATTACGACTTTATCGGTCAATTTCAAGTCATTGTCGAAATCCGCCCCTGCTTCATGCTTCGCTTCCGCTTCTTCCCGCTGACGCTTCTCAAGAATCTTCCTTGCCATTTTACGGCACACGGCTCCGATCTGTCGTTCCAGTCCACGCACTCCTGCCTCTCTTGTATATAAACGTATCATAGCATGCAGCGCTTCATCCGTAAACTCCAGTTCTTCCGCCGCTATACCGTTCTTCCGAAGCTGCTTCTTCACCAAATGCTCCCTTGCAATATGGAACTTCTCATTTGCAGTATAACTGTTGACCTCAATCAACTCCATACGATCCAGGAGCGGTTTCGGAATCGAATCCGTACTGTTGGCGGTGGCGATAAACAGCACCTCTGACAGGTCAATGGGAATCTCCACATAGTGGTCTCTAAATGCTCCGTTCTGCTCACCGTCAAGCACTTCCAAGAGTGCCGCGCCGGGATCTCCTTTATAATCGTTGCTCACTTTATCAATCTCATCCAGCAACAACAGCGGATTCTTAACACCCGCCTGACGTATGGCATTGGTTATCCTGCCCGGCATGGCACCCACATAGGTCTTGCGATGCCCTCTGATCTCCGCCTCATCGCGGACGCCGCCAAGACAGATCCGGACATACTCCTTATTCAGTGCCTCTGCGACACTCTTGGCTATGGATGTCTTGCCGGTTCCGGGCGGTCCCACCAGACAGATGATCGGGCTCTGCCCTTTGTCCGTCAGCACGCGCACGGCAAGGTGCTCCAAAATACGCTCCTTCACTTTCTTTAACCCATAGTGTTGCTCTTCCATAATTTCTTCCGCACGTGACATATCCTTGCTGTCGTCGCTCGCTTTGTCCCAGGGCAGTTCCAACAACGTCTCGATATAAGCCCGTTCCACCGCACCCTCAGAATGACTTCCGGCAACATTTTTATAGCGCACGATCTCCTTGCGGATCTTCTCTTTCACTTCATCTTTCGCCTGCAGTTTCTCCACTTCGGCCTCGAACCGCTCCACATCGGAATCGGTGTTGTTCTCACCCAGTTCTTCCTTGATATACTGCATTTGCTCGCGCAGAATATAATCTTTCTGATTCTTGTCAATACGGCCCCTGATCTTTTTCGCCAGATCATTCTTGATATGAATGACCTCCACTTCCTGCATCAGAATACCGGTCAGCACCTCGAAGCGCTCCTTCACCGACAACGCCGCAAGAATCCTCTGTTTATCCGCTACCGACAGCGGCATGTTGATGGTGATACAGTCCAGCAATTCGCCAAGCGCCATATCTTCCTCAATCTGGTCTGCGGCTGCCTTTCCCACCTTGGGGAAACAGGTATAATACGCCGAAAAAGCTTCTTTGACCGTTCTGGTCATCGCCTCTTCCCCTGCTGCCGTTATCCCCTCCATATCATCATTTTCATATGACACTTCTGTCATAATAAATTTGGATTCCTGTGTAAATCGGTATAATCGGGCTCTGGACTTACCATCCACGAGCACGCGCAGTGTACGGCCGGGCAATTTCGTGACCTGCTTGATGACCGCAACGGTCCCCACATCATAGACGCCGTCAAAACCCGGATCCTCCTCATCCGCATCCTTCTGCGTCACAATCAGCAGTCTCTGGTCACTGAGCATAGCCTGCTCTACGGCCTCGATCGACTTCTTTCTGTTTAAGTCAAAATGTATCACCATTCCCGGAAGGATTGTCAGCCCGCGAAGCGCTACAGTAGGCAGTTCGTCCGTTCCCGGCACAGTGAAAAGAGCCAAAGGATTTATTCTTTTGTATTCCTTATTATTCTCAGATTTCTTTCTCATAATATAATACCTATCGGATCAGGCAAAAATGTCATAAACGCCGCCGTTATCCGGCGACGTTTTTACCGAGCTTGCCGAGTTGACTGTAAGTCAACTCATTTTATGCCTGTAATAATCTGTTACGATAAGTGATACGAGGTTTCTCATTGCCGGCTACCGCTTCTTTGGTCAGCACACATCCAGCAATATTATCATCCGACGGAATCTCATACATGATATCCATCATCACATCTTCCATGATGGAGCGGAGTCCTCTGGCCCCTGTCTTGCGTTCATACGCCAGACGGGCAATCTCCTGGGTAGCATCCTCGTCCACATCGAGTTTGACTTCATCGAACTCAAACAACTTCTGATACTGTTTGATCAGAGCATTTTTAGGTTCTTTCAGAATACGGACAAGAGCCTCTTTATCCAGACCTTCCAGTGTGACAGTGATCGGCACACGTCCGATAAACTCAGGAATCAAACCGAATTTCATCAAATCCTGAGGAGCCACTTCCTTGAGCACCGCACCGATATCCTTACTGCTCTTCTCCACGATCTGGGCGTTAAAACCAATGGAGTTGCGGTCAAGCCTCTCTTCCACGATCTTGTCCAATCCGTCAAAGGCACCGCCGCAGATAAAAAGGATGTTCGAAGTATCGATTTGAATCAGTTCCTGATGGGGATGCTTTCTGCCGCCCTGCGGAGGAACGCTTGCCACCGTTCCCTCAATGATCTTTAAGAGCGCCTGCTGCACGCCCTCGCCGGACACATCTCTGGTGATGGACACATTTTCGCTCTTCTTCGTAATCTTATCAATCTCATCAATATAGATAATACCGTACTGTGCCCGGTCAATGTCATAGTCCGCCGCCTGAATAAGCTTTAACAGTATATTCTCTACATCTTCACCCACATAGCCGGCCTCGGTAAGCGTTGTCGCATCCGCAATCGCAAAAGGTACATTGATGATCTTCGCCAATGTCTGCGCAAGATAGGTTTTTCCCGAACCTGTAGGTCCGATCATGATAATATTGCTTTTCTGCAGCTCCACGCCGTCCTCATCCGGCGGTGCCATAACACGTTTGTAATGATTGTACACGGAGACAGAGAGAACTTTCTTAGCATCTTCCTGCCCGATCACATAATCATCGAGAAATTTCTTGATCTCCACCGGCTTTAAGAGATTGATCTCCATCTCCTCAACTTCCGGCTCGTCCTCATACTCCTCCTCGATGATGTCTGCGCAGATATCGACACATTCATCACAGATATAGACACCCGCGGGACCTGCAATCAGCTTCCTGACCTGATCCTGGGTCTTGTTGCAAAAAGAACACCTTACCTTGTCATCAGAATTCTTTCCTGCCATTTTAATGATCCATGCCTTTCTTCTTAACTATTAATCTCCTAAACAGCACTGGCATGATTGGTGATAATACGGTCGATCAGACCATATGCAAGCGCTTCCTCAGCAGTTTTCCAGTTATCTCTCTCCGTATCCGCCATGATAACCTCGAAGTCCTGCCCCGTATTCTCAGCCATGATTCTTGCCATTTTCTCCTTGGTTGCAAGAATATGCTTCGCCGTAATCTCAATCTCTGTTGCCTGTCCCTGCGCACCGCCTGCAGGCTGGTGAATCATGATCTCCGCATTGGGAAGCGCCATTCTCTTGCCCTTGGCACCGCCCGCCAGAAGGAATGCACCCATGCTGGCCGCCATACCGATACAAACGGTAGATACATCACACTTGATGAAATTCATCGTGTCGTAGATTGCCATACCTGCGGTAATCACACCACCCGGACTATTGATATACAGATGAATATCTTTCTCCGGGTCTTCAGACTCTAAAAACAACATCTGCGCTACGATCACGCTGGCGGAAGAGTCGTTCACCTCTTCACCTAAAAAAATGATTCTCTCTTTCAGCAATCTTGAATAAATGTCGTAAGAGCGCTCTCCCTTGGAGGTCTGCTCAATGACATAAGGTATTAATGGCATACTATATTCCTCCGTTTCTATTTCTTGCTCTCCTTAGCATTCTCCGCCACAAACTCAGCCGCCTTTTTGACAGCCAGATCCTGCATGATATTCTTCTTCTCTCTCTCCCCCATGAGCTCTTTCACTTTATCAACTTCCATCTGATATACTTCAGCCATGGTCTCGAGTTCTTTCTCGTATTCTTCCTCTGTTGCCTCGATATTCTCTGCCTGAGCGACCGCCTCCAATACCAGTCTGAACTTGATACGCTCCTCAGCCTGAGGTTTTACCTGCTCCAGCATCTGCTGATAGTTCGTGCCGGTAAACTGGAAGTACTGCTCCATGGAAAGTCCCTGCATCGTAATCCGCTGCGCGAACTCATCCACCATCTGCTTCTGCTGTGTCTCTAACATCGCTTCCGGAATATCCATCTCGGCGTCTTCCACAGCAGCCTTGACCGCAGCTTCCTCTCTGGCATTCTTGGCATCTTTTTCCTTTTTCTCCGTCAGGTTCTTTCTCACATCTTCCTTATACTCTGCAAGGGTTTCAAACTCGGATACTTCACTGGCAAACTCATCGTCCAGCTCAGGAAGCTCTTTCTCTTTGATCTCTTTGATCGTACATTTGAATACGGCATCTTTCCCTTTCAGATTCTCCGCCTGATAATCTTCGGGGAAAGTCACCTTCACTTCCACTTCCTTGCCAATCTCCGCACCGATAAGCTGCTCCTCGAATCCGGGAATAAACGCACCCGATCCGATTGTCAGCGGATAGTTCTCGCCCTTTCCGCCATCAAAAGCGACGCCATCCACAAAGCCCTCAAAATCAAGCGTTGTGACGTCACCGTCCTTGACCGGTCTGTCTTCTACCGTAATATTTCTTGCGCTGTTCTCACGCTCTCTGTCGATCTCAGCGTCTACTTCTTCCTCTGTCACTTCCGTATCAATCTTGTCGATCTTAACGCCCTTGTACTTGCCAAGTTTCACTTCCGGCTTCAGCGCCACGGTAGCGGTAAACACAAAAGGTTTGCCCGCCTCAATCTGGGTCACCTCAATCTTCGGTGAAGACACGATATCTTCCTCACACTCTGCAAGTGCCTTATCATAGGCATCAGGAATCAATTCATTGGCAGCTTCCTCATAGAAAACTTCCTTGCCATACATTTTCTCTACCATCTGGCGCGGTACTTTACCTTTTCTGAAGCCCGGAATACTGATCTGGCTCTTCTGTTTCTGGTATGCCTTCTCAATCGCTTTCTCTAAATCTTCCGCACTGGCTTCAATGGTAAGCTTCGCCATGTTCTTTTCTAATTTTTCCACCTGTAAACTCATTAGACGGGTTCCTCCTTACAACTGTACTTACATAATTACAGTCATTTAAGCATTATAGCACAAACTCTCGGAAAATACTAGTGTCACTTTCATTCCCTGCAACAATTCCACATCATCCTCGCGATGAGTTGTCACAAGCAGTGTTCTGCCCTCAAGTCGATCCAGAAGATACTCCGCACTGCGGGCACGATTTTCCTCATCCAACCCCGCAAAAGGCTCGTCCAAAATCAAGAGTTCCGAATCCGAAAGCACCGCCCTGAGCAGTGCCACACGCCTCCGCATACCGCCGCTCAGCTCTTTCACCGGTTTGGTCAAACAATCTTCGGGAAGTATTTTGGCCGCTTCCGCCCGGACGTACTCGACTGTTCCTTTGCCCATTCCCAGCATAATATTGCAGACAGCATCGTACTCTTCACACAACCTGTCTTCCTGAAAGACCATTCCCGTACGCGCCGGCATTCCCTCTACTTTTCCGCCGTCCGCATTATCCAAACCGGTCAATATTCTTAAGAATGTGGTCTTTCCGGTTCCCGAAGGCGCCATCAGCAGATAGCGCTTTCCGTTTTCCATCGTCAGGCTGTAATCCCGCAAAACAGATAGACCGCCGAAGGATTTATCAACATGGGACACGCGAATGCTGTCCGCAATGTCCATCCGGTCAGCCGCCGGCACCTTGGGGAAAATCATAGGATAGGGCTTCCACCCGCCGTAGACTTTCACAAGCCACAGCACTGCCTTTTCAAACAAGAAGCTGATCAAAACAATCATGAGCGTCCATGATAACAATCCTGCCGTATCCAAATAGATCTTGGACATATAAAGCCGCTCCCCCAAAGAATATGCGGGAAGACCTATAACTTCCGCTGCCACACCCGATTTCCAGCTCATACCGAGCGAGATTTTCAGGCAGCTTCCCAGATATGGCATGAGCGCCGGTCTGTATATATAGAAGAAACGACTCATTTTGCTCATACCGTAAACCTGAGCCATCTCCAGCAGCTTCACATCTGCACTTTTTAATCCTGCGATGGTATTCACATACACATTGGGAAACACAATCAAAAAGCTGATGAAGAAAGATAATCTGGATGAACCGAACCAAATCAGCAAAAGTACCACGAAGGATGCCACCGGAATAGATTTCAATGTCGCCATCACAGGTGCCGACAGCTCCTCTACAACCGGGAACCGGCAGCTGACCGCCCCAAAGATCAATCCAATGCAAAGGGCCAGGAAAAATCCCAGCCCAATTCTTGCAAAGGAATATAAAACAATCTTGAGGAAATCAGGCTGCATCATGTTTTGCACAAAAACCCGCAGAACCTGTACGGGTCCGACCAGAAGTATATGGTTGTCCGTCCACATCGCCGCGATCTGCCAAACGGCAAGCCAGAGCAATATGATAACCACTTTCCTCATCTGTTTACGCATCTTATATCCCACTGTACACTCCCATTATTATTTATAAAGTAACTATTCCCCATTCGCAAAATCGCTGCTTTGCATGGCTCTGAATAGTTACTTTATATAGTAGAAATCATCATTCGGCAGACTGCCGCCCACAGAGGACGCATCCTGCTCGAACAGCACTTCCAGATACCCTGACAGTGCCGTCTTCATGTCGGATCCGGCAATGTATGTGATGTTGCATTTCGGCATTGCCTTAACCGCCACCGGCGCTTTCTCTATAATACCCGCCGCCGCAACAAGCTCTGCTGCCTCCTCCACATGCTCGTTGGCATAGTCCGCACTCGCCGCATGTTCTTCCAGGAATTTATCGACTGCTGCTTTATTTTCCTCCAAAAAGGCGTTTCTTACAACCGTAACACCTGTCACAAGACTGCTGCCGCCTTCTCCTTGTACCGTCGCCCACTCATTCGTCAAATCAAGCACGACGGAAAGATTCTCATTCTGTGCACACGCTGCGGTCACATAGGGCTGAGGCAGTACACCGACCACTTCCGGCGTCTCTGTCAGAACCGCCGCCACCTCCGCAGCCTCA
This sequence comes from Lachnospiraceae bacterium, assembly GCA_022510625.1. Classification (GTDB taxonomy): domain Bacteria; phylum Bacillota; class Clostridia; order Lachnospirales; family Lachnospiraceae; genus UBA3282. The sequence continues at coordinate 1,025 of JAFLTD010000049.1, read as the reverse complement.
GACTTGTATTCCAAAGACACATCATCCGTCAAGCCGTTTTCTTTCAAAAGATATTGCAATACATAATCCGGCGTGGTTCCTTTTCCTGTCAGATAGACCGTTCTGCCTTTCAAATCTTCCATGCTCTGTATTGTGTCATCACCCGACACAATATAGAGAACCCCGAGAGTATTGATGTCGATTACCGACACCGCGCCCTCCGTCTTATTGTACAGTACGCTCGCCACATTGGCAGGCACAAGAACAATGTCCAGATCACCGGAAATCATGGACGGGAGCAGCTCATCCGCCGTCGCCGCCATTTTAAACTCGTAGTTGTTGGCCGCCTCATTCTTCTTTGCCTGATCCATCAGATACACAAGCCCCATGGAAGTGGGTCCTTTTAAGGAGCCGATTCTTACATCTACGGATTGATAATCATCCGCTACTTCCTCTGCGGCATCCTGCGACTCCACATTGTCCGCTTCGTCTTCTTCCTTCTGTACGGCATCCGAAACGTCTTGATCCTCAGCTTCAGCCACATCATCGCTCTGACCGGAATCCTCCACAGTAGTTGCATCACCCGCAACCTCTGCGCTGCCATCTGTGCCGCATCCGGCCAACATCACCGCAGACAGTGCAATACTCAACATTACCGCTACCGCTTTCTTTTTCATACGTTTTCTCCTTTTCTTTCTGACCGGACGTAAAAAGTGCGTCCGGCAAGGCGCACTTCATCCATTCCATCGTATGTATTTCAGCGGCCTTCCCTCTCAGCAGCCGTCCCCTCGGAACCACTCTTTGAGTGTCAGAATCTGTTATTATTTATGAAGTGTCCCGTCAGGCATTGCTTTCGGGTAACCTCTGCACAACAGCGCATATATCCGTATTTCATTATGCTGTCTGCTGTACTCAGGAGTAGTATACTATATTTTATTGAAAAAAACAACCCGCCTGATATTTCAGACGGGCCATTCTTTTAGCTGTTCTCAAGCTTATTTCATCTGCTCTTCCTGGCTCTTGATCATTCTACGAACCATCTCACC
>JAFLTD010000048.1 GCA_022510625.1 Lachnospiraceae bacterium | reverse complement strand
TATGTCTTGTGCAGATGCGGTGTCTCTTCCACCATACAGAAAACCTCACAAAAAGGTATTAGTATAATTTATTACCGTTTTTATGAGGTTATTCTTGAATTCAATCTATTCTGTTGTCTCGGGCGTATTTTCTCCTGATTCGTCTTCCTCTTCGGCGTCCTCCTCGTCTCCTACCAGACTGCGGCCGTACACCTGTACGCCCGACTCCGGGTCATACAGATAACCGGTAGCAGGATCTTTCAGATAGCCGGTTTCAGGATCCAGCGGAAACGACTTCCACGCATCTCTGTTTACCTGTGCCCCGGAATCTTCTCCCTCTTCGCCGTCTCCCTCGTCCTGACCATCCCCGTCCTCCGGCTCAATCGGATTGCCGTCCTCGTCCAAGAGCTGTTCCTCGGGATCTTCCTGTGGCGTTCTGAGCTGGATATTCAATTCTTCCAGTTCTTCCCGCTCTTTATCGCTGAGTTCCTCCGTCCTAAAGATACCCATGGAAGGAAGCACTTCCGTCAAAATTTTCCTGACAATTCCGGTCGCGTACTTCGCGTCAGCCTGTACAAACACATTGGGTCTGTCCACAACGACATAAATCGCAATCTGCGGATCGTCCGCCGGCGCATATCCCATAAACGATACTACATATTCGTTATTTTTACGCGGCAATGTCTCGGCTGTTCCAGTCTTACCGCCAATCATATAACCCGCCGGCCGCGCCGTATGCCCGGTTCCGTTCTCTCCCGTCACTACCGTGTTGCAAAACTCTTTAATAAGATCGCTTGTAGACTGTGATACAGTCTGCTTTAATACTCTCGGCTGAATGTTCTCCAGCGTGGCGCCCTCTGCCGTCGTAATCTTATCCACCACGTGGGGTTCATAGTAGTACCCGCCGTTGATCAGAGAACAGAAACCTGTAATCGTCTGAATCATCGTCGCGTTAAAACCCTGTCCGAAAGAGTTGGTCGCAAGTTCCGCGGTTCTCATCGAATTCTTGTCATACACCATTTTGTCCGTTCGCGCTTCACCGGCCAGATCAATATTCGTCTTTAACCCAAAGTTGAACAGATGCTGATACTCCACCATCTGCGTTTTGCCGAGTTTAAAAGCCACATTCATCAGCACCACGTTGCAAGAGCGCTCGATTCCCTCCTGCACGGTAAGATAACCGTCTCCATAAGTATTATGACACTTAATAGGCTTGGGAAGATCCGCCACCTGCAGTCCGCCCTCACAGTTGAATGACTCGTAACCGGTGATCGCACCGCTCTCCACTGCCGCCGCAACCGTAAACGGTTTCGCGACCGACCCCGGCTCAAAGGGCTCCACGATGCAATAGTTCTTCCACAGAGCGTTCAGCTGCTGGTACATCGCCGCATCGTTCATCTCATCCAAAAGTTCCTGTGTCACAGATTCGCCCGTTCTGCTGCCCTCATTGTCAACAAGCGGCATACCGATCAGATTGTCGGTGTTTCTCGTGTCATTTAAATCATAACCCGGGTATTCCGCCATCGCCAGAACCCTTCCCGTATGGACTTCCATGATAATGCAGGCCATATGTTCCGCGCCGTTACCCATTCTGTAATTGTCCTTATATTCTTCGTTGAATTCCCTCAGATATTTCTCCACAATGCTCTGGATATTGGCATCAATACTCAACTGAATATTGCAGCCGTCCACCGCCGCTATGGTTGTCCGCTCCAGAGTGGAGTCATCGTTTAAATAACCGTATTCCCTGCCGTTGATGCCGCTCAACGTATCATTATAAAACTCCTCAAGCCCATATGTACCCTGATTGTCATTGGTCGTGAAGCCGATCACATCACAGGCAAGAGAACCATTGGGATACTCTCTCTTATATTCGCTCTCAAACCATACGCCGCGGATATTTTTACCGGTCTCCGGATCATTGGCCAGCTCCTGGAAAGCGTTCATCTTCTCGTATTCCACCCGCCTTGCCATCACATAGTAAGCTGACTCGGGATGTGTTGCAATGTAATTTCTCACCTCGTTCGTATCAATATCGAAACACCGCTTGAGAGCATTCAATGTGGGCTCCAGGTTCTCCTCTTTTCGCATAAGGATCTTCGTGTCCAGAATGACATTGTACACCTTGTTGCTGATGGCGAGGACCGTTCCGTTGGAATCCACAATATTACCACGCTTAAAAGGTATTGTCACCGAGTCATACTCCTGCTGTGACAATACCTGTTTCTTATACTCTTCGCCGTTATCTCTCGTAATCAAATACAACTGGGCGCTGAGTCCTGCAAAAGCCAGTAGTACAAAAACAAATAACACTAACAGCTTCTTCTGCATTTTATTTGTAAATTTCATCACGGAATTTCTTGCTTTAGTCTGATCGCTCAATTTTCCACCTGCCTGCAATCATTAATATCAGGTTACTGCGGAATATCAGCCAGCTGTTTCACATAGTCATTGTTCTGACTCATAAAAGAAATAATCTGTCCTTCCTCCGCATACTGCATACCCAGTTCCTGAATTGCAATCCTCTTGACTTCTTCTAAGTTTACACTACTTGTTATTCTACTATAATCCTCATCATTTGCAAGCTTTAAATCATTCAGCTGCTTCTCCAATGTGGAAATATGCTTTACGCTGTTCGTGATATCAGACTGCAGTCCGATATAATTGACCAGTATGATTCCGGTCACCACAAGCGCAGCACACAGAAACAGTACATAACCCGCGCTCATATGTTTGGCACGTTCTCTGTTCTTGCGCGCTGTATTGCTGATCTTCTTGATCGGCTCTCTCTCTATCTCTTTAGTCACATCAAGATTTCTGACAGCATTCCCATGCACATAGTATCTTCCTCTGTCGTTTGCCGTGCGATATCGGTTTGCTGTTCTTCGTGTTGACGCCATAGTTTATATCCCTTTCTCAAATACTCTCAGCTTCGCGCTCTTAGCCCGCTTGTTATCGTCCAGTTCCTTACCCGATGGGAAAATCGGCTTTCTGGTAATCACTCTTCCCTTGGAAACTTGTCCGCACACACATACCGGAAAATCCGGCGGGCATGTACATGGGTTTTCATTCCTTCGAAAAGCGGTCTTCACAATCCTGTCTTCGAGAGAATGAAAAGTAATGATACATAACCTTCCCTCAGGTTTTAGCATTTCTATAAATTCATCCAAGGAATCCTTTAATACTTCCAGTTCCCTGTTACACTCAATCCTGATCGCCTGGAACGTCCTCTTGGAAGGATGCCCTCCCGTGGCACGCATCTTGGCCGGTATTGCCGCCTTGATGATCTCGTTGAGTTCTCCTGTCGTCTCAATAGGCTTGTCCGCTCTGGCATTCACGATATGCTTCGCTATGTTTTTGGCGAACTGTTCTTCCCCGTAATCCCTGATAATGTGATACAATTCCGTCTCTGTGTACCGGTTCAGAATGTCCGCCGCAGTCAGAGACTGTCTTGTATCCATACGCATGTCCAGCGGTGTGTCATACTTGTAGGAGAATCCTCTGTCCGCATTATCCAACTGAAATGAGGACACCCCCAGGTCCAGCACGATGCCGTCCACCCGGTCTATTCCAAGCCGTTCAAGCGCCTGTCCGGCATTGCGGTAATTGTCATGAATCAATGTGACCTTGTCCTCATACTGCCGGAGCCTGGCACCCGCCGCTTCGATGGCTGCAATGTCCTGATCGATGCCGATCAGTTTGCCCGCTCCCTCCAGTTTAGAGGCAATGCGGCAGGAGTGTCCTCCGCCGCCCAGCGTACCGTCCACATAAATCCCTTCCGGTTTAACCTGTAAATGCTCTATTGTCTCTTCCAAAAGAACCGAAGTATGTCTAAACTCCATTCCGTTTCCTACGTCCATCTCACATCCTGCAAGGACAGCGGCTCTATATACCGAGCCCCAGTTCAGCCATATGCTCCGCTATCTCATCCATATCGTCATAGGCTGCTATGCCTTCAAACCGTTCTTTGCTCCATATTTCAATCCTGCTCGCGACGCCGATCAAAACGACGTCCTTCTGCAGTCCGGCAAATTCCCTGAGCACATTGGGCACCAGTATTCTGCCTTGTTTGTCAACTTCTGCTTCTGTAGCTCCCGCCAGAAAGAATCGTACAAACTTTCTGGCATCTTTATTCGTGAGCGGCAAGGCCTTCAGTTTCTCTTCAAACACATTCCACTCTTCATTGTCATACACAAACAGACAGCCATCCAATCCTTTCGTCACAACGAAGGTATCACCCAACGCTTCCCTGAATTTAGAAGGAACGATCAGCCTGCCCTTAGCGTCAATTGTGTGATTGTATTCTCCCATAAACATCATCAATCACCTTGCCTCGAATGGTCTGCCACGGTCCGCAGTAGATAAAATCTTGTATTTGGTCTGAAAATTTACCACTTCACACCACTAACTACCACTTTCCACCACTCTGATACCTATTTTATATTAAAATAGAGTAAATGGCAAGTAAAAACAAGTATATTTTTTAAATTTTTTAAGTATGCTCTCAAACCGACCGGATATCCCTTTTTTGCACAAAAAAACAGCAGATATCTCTATCTGCTGTCTCTCTTATTGTCTCTCTTTTCTTTTCCGCTTCCAAATTTACGAACTTATATCAATTATCATTACTTTCCGCATCGTTTTGTTCCTCCACGCTGACGATATCGTCCGGCAAATACTTTCGTATCATCTCTTTATAGCGCAGCGCGTCGATGGGCTTGGAAAGATAATCCTTAAATCCGGCCGTAATATACTGTTCCCTGGACCCGGAGATCGCGTTGGCCGTCAGGGCGATCACCACCGCATCACGGCTGGCATTATCCTCCTGCTCTCTCATTCTCTTAAGCGTCTCCATGCCGTCCATCACGGGCATCATATGGTCTAAGAGAATGATATGGTATCGATTCGTTTTAATCTTATCCAATGCCTCCTCACCGCTTAATACCGTATCAACCTGCACTTTGGTTTCCTTGATCAGTCCCTTGGCTACCGTGAGGTTGACCTTGTTGTCATCCACAATCAGAATCCTCGCCTCGGGTGCCGTAAATCTGATTTCCTCATTCTTCTGGTTGGTATAAAGATTTGCGGTTCTTGATGTAAAGTCCCCTATAGGCGCATCATCCATGACCGTCTGCGGGAAAGTTACACTAAACTCAGAACCCTGTCCGTATGTACTCTCAACCCGTATATAGCCGTCCATCTGCTCTACCAGCTGTTTGGTGATGGCAAGCCCGAGACCCGTTCCCTCAATTTTGCGGTTGGCCGACATGTCTACTCTCTGGAAACTGTTGAACAGTTTATCCAAATCTTCGCTCCTGATACCGATTCCCGTATCGATGACCGAAACCTGAAGGTCTACCGTCTTATCCTGCCGTTTCCGGCAATCCACCTTCAAAGTGACCGTACCCTTCTCCGTGTACTTGACGGCATTGTTGACCAAATTCAAGATAATCTGCCGGATACGGATCTCGTCGCCGTACAGTTGATGCGGGATATCCGGAGATATATCCGTCGCAAGCTTTAACCCTTTATCATCCACCTTCTTGGTGATCATATTCAGCACATCATTGAGTAAAGATCCCAACTCATAAGCCACCGGAACGATTTCCATCTTGCCCGACTCAATCTTGGAGAAATCAAGGATATCGTTGATGATTGCAAGAAGCGTCTGCCCGGCATTGTAAATATCCTGCGAGTACTGCGCCGCTTTGGGGGATATCTCCTCCCTCATCACCATTTCGTTCATGCCGATAATGGCATTCATCGGCGTTCTGATCTCATGACTCATATTGGCAAGGAAATCACCTTTCGCCTGATTGGCCCTTACCGCCTCAAGACGATTTGCCTCCGCCAACGCTTTCTGCTTCTCCAGATTCATCAGAAGTTCTTGTGTGTTCGTCACATCGTTGATGACATTCATAACACATCTTGTATCCCCGAAATGATCCCGGATAACTGTATATCTGATATCCAGCGATTTCTTTCCATCCAGTGTTGTGGCAGGGAATGCGCCCTCATACAGCTCCTGCTCGTGCACCATCTCGATTGCTTCTTCCACCGATTTCTTCGTGAGGATATTCTCATAAAATTTGTGGGTGCCGAGAATCTCTTCACCCTCAAGATGGAAAAATTTCTTGAAACTCTCGTTGTAGTAAGTGATTCTGCCGCCGTAATCCACGAATACCACCGGGGTTGTCAGATAAGAAGTAATATAAGAATCTACTTTTGCCTTGGGAAGCTCAAGCATCTCCAGATAGCTTGCAATAAAATAAAAGCTTATATTTGCAAAACAGGCGATAAATCCCTCGATAGGCGTTGTCGCAACGCTGTTGCCCATATTAGCAAGACTGACACCGTTAACACCCACACTATAGATCACAATCAAAAGGATCCACAGATCCAGACAGAGTTTCTCTCTTTTCAGCTGAGATTTTTTTCTGTGATAAGCCAGTACACAGATACCGACCATACACATGATAAAAATGATGATATAGAACAGATAATTCCCAAGGCAGACTCTGTCCTTATAGAAAAGGCCATATTCCGTCTCCACCATGATATACCCGTCACCGGAAAGACGAAGCAGCCATATCACCACGCCAAGCAGCGGACACAAAGCATGCATGAGCCTGTATGATTTTTCCGCATAAAACGTCAGCAAAAAGGCCAACACATACATTACAAAGAGTGACGCGCCGAGCACGCTGATATTCGCATAAAAAAGACTGTGTGCCGGAGGACAGAACATCATGATCGCCAGCGAGCTCGCCCAGACAAAGGTAGAAAGGCACATAGCAAAATAGGCACTGTTATGCTTACTGTGCCTGTTGTTAAACCATTTAACCTGAATTCCCTGTATCAGAACAAGAAAACTTACGGCAAATAAAAGTACCGAAATATATATCTTCATTGCGCTATTCCCTCATTCTTAATTATATATATCAGCAATTTCCATTTCAAATATTTCTATCTTCTCTTTGACGATTATATATCCGTATGCGCACAACTACATCTGCCGCAACTGCCACAACCACGCAGATAATCGCAAGAAGCTGGGATACCGGAATCGTCGTCCCCGTAAGATAGAGCTGATCGGTCCTGATCCCCTCTATCCAGAATCTACCGAGCCCGTAACCGCCCAGATAGAGAAGCCAAATCTCCCCTCTGAATTTCTTATGCTTCTGATAGACAAGCATCAGGCACAGAAGCGCAAGATTCCAGAGACACTCATACAGGAATGTCGGGTGTACCTGAATGTAATCCATGCCATTGACAGTAATGATATGCGCCTTAATATCCGCCGTAATATCTCTTTCTCTGATTACGCTAAAATCATACGGAAGTCTCATCGCCAGCAGATTGTCGGTATATCCTCCGAACACTTCTCTGTTCGTAAAGTTCCCCCACCTGCCGATCGCTTGTCCCAAAACCAATCCGGGAACGCACACATCCACAAGCTGCAAAAAACTTTGCTTTTTCACACGGGTATAAATAAACAACGTAAGAAATGCCGCAATGACGGCACCGTATATTGCCAGCCCGCCGTTTCGCAGATTAAATATGCTAACCGGATTGTCTTTATACATATCCCACTCAAAGATTACGTAATAGACTCGTGCGCCCATAATGGAAAAGATAATGGCATAGATGGCAAAATCCCACACCAGATCGGGATCCATGTTCTCACGTCTCGCCACGTATGCCGCCATCAGGACACCGCACATGACACCGATGCCGATGATCACACCGTAGAGAGCAATCCGAAATCCGAAGATGTTGAATCCGTCCGGCACATTATTCAGATAAAATCCCAAATTCGGAAACGCTATATCCATATGATTCATAATATCCTGCACAATGACTCCTTTTGCATAAACCGAATGATTCCGCCATGCTATACATTAAATCTGAACAGAATCACATCGCCGTCCTGCACGACATACTCTTTGCCTTCCATACCGACCAGACCTTTTTCTCTGGCCGCCGCAAGAGAACCCTGCTCCAACAAATCTTTATAATTCACCACTTCCGCCTTGATAAAGCCTCTCTCGAAATCGGTATGTATCTTGCCGGCTGCCTGAGGTGCTTTCGTGCCGATCTTGATCGTCCATGCTCTTGTCTCGTCCTCTCCCGCCGTCAGGAAACTCATCAAGCCTAGAAGGCGATAGCTTGCCTTGATCAGTTTCTGCAGACCGGACTCGGAAAGCCCGAGATCCTCCAGAAACATTGCCGTCTCCTCCTCGTCCAGCTCCGCAATCTCCTGCTCGATCTGCGCACAGATTACAAACACCTCACTGTCGTTTGCGGCGGCAAACTCTTTCACCTTAACGACACCGCTGTTGGATGCACCGTCATCCGCAAGATCGTCTTCCGCCACATTGGCTGCGAAGATCACAGGCTTGTAGGTAAGCAGATTATAGGATGCAAGGAGGGCCAGTTCATCCTCGTCCTCCGTCTCAAAATTCTTGGCTAGTTTACCCTCTTCCAGATGAGCTTTAAGCTTCTCAAGAAGCGCTGCCTCCTTAGCCAGAGATTTATCCATTTTAGCCGCCTTGGCGGTCTTGGCAATTCTTCTTTCCAGAATTTCAATATCTGAGAAAACAAGTTCCAGGTTGATTGTCTCGATATCACGCAATGGATCGATAGAACCGTCCACATGCACAATGTTGCTGTCCTCGAAACATCTCACCACATGCACCACGGCGTCCACCTCACGGATATTGCTAAGGAACTGGTTGCCCAAGCCCTCACCTTTGGATGCGCCTTTCACAAGACCGGCAATATCCACGAACTCAATGGTCGCGGGAGTCACCTTCTTAGAATGATACATGTCCCCGAGCAGTTTCAGTCTCTCATCCGGAACCGACACGATACCGATATTCGGGTCAATCGTACAGAAAGGATAATTGGCGGATTCTGCTCCCGCCTTAGTCAGCGAATTAAAAAGGGTACTCTTTCCTACATTGGGAAGTCCCACGATACCTAGTTTCATATCTATTTGCATCTCCTTCATTTATCAGTGTTTGCGGACATTTTCCAATTGCTTCTACGCCCTTTTTACGCCTTTTTCATATCATATCATGAAAAAAGTCCAACATAACAATATATTATAGCACAAAGCCTCTTTTTTTCAATCGCAATCTACACAAAAACCCGCTCCCTCAGTTTCTGTTCGCAGGGAGCGGGTTGATATATCGGAATCAGATTATCCGAAGAGGCTCATGAGCCGTGCCACAATCAGACCGCCGCCGGTGCCGACAACGTAACCGAGCAAGGCCATGATGATACCCACAGGAACCAGTGCACTGCTGTATGTGCCGGCAAGTACCGGCGCAGTAGCAGTTCCGCCGATGTTAGCGAGGGATGCCACGGCCGCCGTAAAGATATCGATCTTAAGCAGCTTTGCGAGAACGATCATAATTGCCACATGAATCACAAGGATGATCAGTCCGGTGAACAACCATGCGGGAGCATTACCCATCGCGGAGAGATCTGCGCGGGATGCGATCAGCGCAACAACGCTGTAGAGCATTACGTTGGATACTTCCTCGGTTCCCCTGAGCTTGCCGAACGGTGTGAGCGCGAAGATCAGACCCAAGGCCGTCACCACGAGCACTGTCCATGTTGCCTTGTCCAAGAACGGCAGAACCTTATTAATCTGTGTACCAAGCAACTGAGAAACAGCTGAGACAATCAGCCCGGAACCCATAAGGATCATAATGTTATGCCACACGAGAGGCTGCGTATTTGCCTTAGCCTCTTCCTCGAGAGCCGCACCGACACTGTCGATAAGCTTAGTATCTGCCTTTGTCCACTTGTTAAACTTCTCAGAGAAGTTGATGGCCCAAAGCAGGAACATGACATAAAGCGTTGCGCAGATGGAGTCCATAACAAGCGCGTACGCCATAGAGGATTCGGGAACATCCAGAGCCGCCTGGATAGCGAGCATGTTTCCGCCGCCGCCCATCCAGCTGCCGCACAGGGCACCGAGGGCTTTCCAAGCATCAGCGCCAAGCGCACCGTGCATGATAGCATAGGAAACAACAAATCCCAAGCCGATAGACAACGTAGCCGAGAAGAAGCCGATCAGCATCTTCGGACCGAGCCGCAGAATTTTCTTTAAATCACAGCGCAACAGCATGACGAACAGCATCGCATACAGAATCGGATTTTTCAGTGCGTTGTATGCATCACCTGTGGCATCCAAATCCCACAGCTTGATCGTACAGAAAAACATAAGACCAAGATAGATCAGCACGATAGGCGGCGCGAACTTAAAAACCTTCTGGGCCGTCGGTCCCTTGAATATCCTTGGTAGAAAAACCAGCACGGATGCTATGAACAGCAGTGCTGCAATATACATAAAACCGTCTTTAATCATTGTTCTTTTACTCCTTTACACATTTTATCTTTTCCATAAAACTATTTTAATCGCTCAAGTACCCGCAGAAGATATTCCCAGCACCGCTCTACGGATTTGATCTCGAGCTGTTCGTCCGGTGTATGGACGTTCTTCATGTTCGGACCGATTGAAATCATATCGGCTCCTTCCAGTTTTTCGGCCAGAATCCCGCATTCAAGCCCTGCGTGAATCGCACAGATCTGCGGTTTGCTGCCGTACATCTCCGCGTACGTCTCTATCATGATGTCGCGAAGCGGGGAGACCTGCCGATACTCCCATGCGGGATAATCATCCGACAGCGTTACCGTACCTCCTATGCTCCCAATCAGCGCCTTAAGCCGCCGCACGGTTTCAGCCTTGCCGTGATCCGTGTTTGAGCGAATCATGAAGCCGAGATTCAATGCGTCTTTATCCAGTGAAACACTGCCGAGATTCGACGAGGTCTGCACAAGAAACGGAATATCTGTACTGATCGCCGAAACGCCGTTCGGTGCAAGCAGAAGCGTCGAAATCAGCGTATTGCCGGAAACACCGTCCAGACATATCTCCGGGATAGGCGTATTGACCGCAGACACGCATACATCGGGCTCTGTCTGTGCACAAGCTTTTTTGAGCTCTGAGTTATATGCTGCGAGGAGGTTATCAAATTCCCTCTCCTGCGTCCCGTCAATGCAGATTACCGTCTCAGCTGTCTGCGGAATCACATTTAATCTGCCGCCGGTCAAAAATCCGTCGATACCCACACGAATATGACTACTCAAATCGTAAAGAAATTCCGCCAGAACGAGCGCGGCATTTTTGCGATTTCTGCCGATATCAATACCGGAATGACCGCCCAGAAGCCCGCTGACCGTGACCTTTTTGGCACACATGGAACCATCGGTTTTTTCGTACGTAACGGGCACAGCACAGGCAATTCGAACAGCTCCGGCGCAGCTTACCGTCAAAATGCCCTCCTCCTCGGAATCCATGTTGATCAGCCGTTTTCCGGTCAGTTTCGACGCATCCAGCGCATATGCACCGCGCAGCCCCACCTCTTCATCAGCGGTGAAAAGTGCTTCAATCGGCGGATGCGCAATGGTGCCCGCATCATCCAGCAGTGCGAGTATGTAGGCTATCGCAATCCCATTGTCACCGCCGAGTGTTGTCCCGTCCGCACGGAGATATTCTCCGTCGATCACGATGTCAATGCCCTCATGTTCCATATCCTTGGAACAGTCCGGGCGCTTTTCGCAAACCATATCCAAATGGCCCTGAAGAATGACGCTTTCGCTTTGTTCGTATCCCGCGGTTCCGTCCTTGAAAATCATCACATTTCCGTAATTGTCGCGGTATGATTTCAACCCGCGTTCTTTGGCAAAACGCAGGCAATACCCGGCAATCTCCTCCATGTTCCCTGATCCTCTCGGAATTTTAGAAATTTCGGAAAAAAAACCAAAGACTTTCTCGGGCTTCAGTTTGTTATTTTGCATAAAACTCTCCCCGATTTCTCGTTTCTATGTGATGATTGTATCACAAATTCTTCTGTTCGTCTATCAGCGCATGATTAGCCTAATACCGCTTAATCTCTTTCAGTTCCTGATACAACACCTTGTAGTTCTCGTACCGTACCTTACTGATTTTTCCCTCCGCCACGGCGTCCTTGACACCGCATGAAGGTTCACTGATATGTGCACATCCGCTGAACTTACAGTACGGTTCATACTGTACGAACTCCGGATAATACTGTCCCAGTTCTTCCTTTGTAATCTCGGAAATATCAAGCGACGTAAAACCGGGTGTATCTACGATATATGTCTCCTCTCCCAGCGCGATGATCTCCGAGTGTCTCGTCGTGTGTCTGCCCCTCTCAATTTTAACGCTGATTGCTCCGGTCTCCATGTTTGCCGTGGGTGCAAGACGGTTAATGAGCGAGGACTTACCCACTCCGCTCGGCCCGGCCACGGTAGTGGTCTTGCCCGTCAGCAATTCCCTGACCTGCTCCATTCCCTCGTTCTCCAGCGCACTGATAAACAGCACACGATAGCCGCAAGTCTCATAAGACTTTAATAAGGCTTCCTTTTCCTCGGGGGAGGCAATATCCTGCTTATTAAAACAGATTATTGTCGGCAGATTCTGCCGCTCCATACGGATTAAAAACCTGTCTAACAGATTGAAATTGGGATTTGGTTTCACAATGGCAAAAATAATCAGTGCCTGATCGACATTGGCTACCGCAGGACGGATGAGTGCGCTGCGGCGCGGAAGAATCTCCAGAATATTGCCTTCCATATCTTTCTCGTCAAGCACTTCCATCTTGACATTATCGCCCACGAGAGGCTTGACATGGTCTTTTCTGAAAATCCCTTTCGCCTTACACTCATAGATTCCTTGTCCCTCCACATGGACATAGTAGAATCCTGCAATTCCTTTGATAATCTTACCCTGCATGCACCCTTCCTATTCCTGTACGAAGTTAATCTCCCTTGTCACAGTCTTTTCCTCCGTGACAGCCTCGGTCGTAATCGTCTCGTCCGGGTTGTCGGGATCTGTCGTGGTTACCGCATCCCTCTGTACCGTAAAGTGGAATGTGATCACGCCGCTTGGTGACTTGATTCCCGTATAATTGACTGCCACGGGGAACGAAGACGTCTGCGTGCTCAAAAGCTGTGTGCCGTCCGCGGTCGTCACCGTCACATCGACCGGCATACCGCTGTGATAATCAGGATCCTCCGTCGGTGCGGTAATTCCTTCCGAATACCGGTATGTCACCGCTGCGGGACCCGTGCTGATTTTTAAATCCACAACAGTTCCCTTGTCAACATAGGAACCTTCTGAATAACTCTGATAACATACTTTGTCAATCAGAGACGTATCTTCATTGGTGGTTGTCGTCACCGTTCCGACAGCCAAACCGTTCTCTATCAGACTGAATGTGGCATCCGCTTCCGGCAGCCCGATCAGTCTGGGTACTCTGACTTTGGTCTCCTCCGCGCCCTGACTTACTCGGATTGTGATGGACGAACCCGGAGGCGCCGTCGTCTCCGCCTCGGGCGACTGCGAAATGACATAGCCGTTCTCAACCGAAGCGTCATAACTTTCCGTCACATTGACTACAAATCCTTCTTTCTCCAGAATGGAGGTGGCCTCTTCTCTAGACTTACCCGTGACAGACGGCACAGCCACACCGTCTTCGCCCTGAGCCACAGTCAAAACGATAACAGTATTCTTGTCTATCATATATCCCGCCCCAACGCTGGCACGAAGAACAGTGCCCTCATCGTAGACAGTATTCACTTCATATTGAATCTCCGGAGTCAACCCTTTTTCCAGCAGAAGGCGTTTTGCCTCATCCACATGCATGCCGACAACCGTGATCATCTCCACCTGTTCCACTTCTTCCTGTGCTTTGTCCTCCCCTGCACCACCGAAACGGAACACGCCGAAAGCCCTGCCCACAAGGAAAATAACAATACACCCAATCAGCAGTGCTGCCACGATGGCAAGGATCGTAGTAATCCTTTCCATCTTTGGATCATAGTCCTCATCGTCCTCATCCTCATCCCAATCTTCATCTTCCTCGTCTTCGTCCTCTTCATATGCACGCCTGCTGTCCTTCTTCAGACGCATCGCCTCTTCCATCGAATCTCTTCTGTCGGACTGTCTTTTGATCTGAACCATATCCCGGTCCGTGATCATCCGGGTAGAAGCTTCTTCATCGGGATCGACCACCTTGACGAAATCTTCGTCCGGATTGATCAATGACTGCTTCAAATCCGTAATCAGTTCTGCCATGGACTGATATCTTCTGTCCGGGCTCTTCTGGCAGCATTTACATACAATCTGTTCCACACTGATCGGAATTTCCGACACATACTCTCTCGGTGACGGCAATTCCTCCTGTATATGTTTGATGGCGATTGCCACCGTGGTCTCTCCGTTAAACGGCACTCTGCCCGTAAGCATCTCAAACATGGTAATACCGAGCGAATAGATATCACTCTTCTCATCACTGTAACCGCCTCTGGCCTGCTCCGGCGAAGTGTAGTGCACCGATCCCATGACATTGGAAGTAATTGTATTGCTTGTAGCTGCCTTGGCAATACCAAAGTCAGTAACCTTCACTTTACCTTCCTTGGAAATAATGATGTTCTGCGGTTTGATATCACGGTGAATGATATGGTTATTGTGTGCCGCCTCAATACCCATAGACACCTGAATCGCGATGCTGACCGCTTCTTTGACGGACAGTCTCGCCTTCTTTTCGATATATTTCTTCAGAGTGATGCCTTCCACAAGCTCCATGACAATATAGTGTATGCCACCCTCTTCGCCTACATCGTATACGTTGACAATATTCGGGTGCATCAGTCCTGCTGCCGCCTGTGCCTCAACTCTGAATTTAGATACAAAGTTAGCATTCTCACCGAATTCCTGCTTTAACACCTTGACCGCAACGAATCGGTTCAGTTTATGATCTTTTGCTTTATATACATCTGACATACCGCCGGTACCGATCTTTTCCAGGATCTCATACCGGTCACCAATCATCATACCAATCTTAATCATACTCCACCTCGTCGGCCAGCGGCTCGATAACAATCACCGAAATATTATCTTTTCCGCCGTTATGGTTAGCCGCTTCCACCAATTTTTCTACCCTGTCCTGAAGGCTGCCCTCTGCCGTTAATATCCGGCGTATCTCTTCGTCTTCCAACATGTTTGTCAAACCGTCGGAACAAAGCAGGACCATATCTCCTGCCTGCAGCTCAACATTAAAGAAATCAGTTTCAATATAATCCCTGGCACCGATTGCTCTTGTAATGATGTTCTTATCCGGATGATTTCTGGCGGATTCCTTATCTATTCCGCCCATACGCACCATCTCTTCAACCAGGGAATGATCCTGTGTAATCTGCTCTATCTTATCATTGATGACATACAGTCTGCTGTCACCCACATTGGCCACTTCCAAGTATCTGCCAAGACATGTGGCTGCCACCATCGTTGTTCCCATACCACTGTAAGCCTCATCGTCTTTCGCCCTCTGCCGTATGAGTGTGTTTGCTTTCTCTATAGCCGAACCAAGAATCTTCACGGGATTTTTCTCGAAGGAAGTCCCCACTTCCTCCACAACGGTCTCAACAGCATAGCGGGAAGCATAATCTCCCGCATTATGTCCGCCCATACCGTCTGCCACGATAAACACATTGGGCAGATTGCCGATCGGTGTCTCGGACAAGTAGATAAAATCCTGATTCAGTTGTCTCTTCTGTCCGATATCCGTTATCGCATAGGACCTAAGCACTGTGAGTTCCCCCTGTTATTGTTTCATATATCTGCGCCGAAGCTGACCACAGGCGCCGTCGATATCCCGACCCATTTCCCTTCTAATAGTAACATTAATTCCATTTTTTTCAAGTTTATTTTTGAACGCTTCTACCGCGTGCCGCTCAGACTGCACATAATCGCGCTCCTTGACAGGATTGACCGGAATAAGATTTACATGGCAGTTGAGATGACCGATCAGCTCGGTAAGCTTGCGGGCATCTTCGTCCGTATCATTGACATCCTTCACCAGACTGTACTCAAAGGTGATTCGTCTGCCTGTCTGCTCAAAATAGTAGCTGCATACCTCCATCAATTCATGCAATGAGTAGCTGTCGGCAACAGGCATCAGCATCCTTCTCTTCTCATCCGTCGCCGCGTGCAGTGATAGTGCAAGTGTGATCTGCAGCTTTCTGTCGGCAAGTTGGCGCATCTTAGGCACGATTCCGCAGGTGGATACGGTCACGTTTCTCTGGCTGATATTCAAACCGTTTTCGTCCGTCAGAAGTTCAATGAACCGCAGCAGGTGATCGTAATTATCCATCGGTTCGCCGCTGCCCATGACTACCACATTTGACACCCTCTCGCCGGTATGTCTGGTGATGGCATAGATCTGATCCAGCATTTCCGAAGGAAGGAGGTTTCGCTCCAACCCGTCCAGTGTGGAGGCACAGAACCGGCACCCCATACGACATCCCACCTGTGAAGAAATACATACGGAATTACCGTGCTTGTAACGCATCAAAACACTTTCCACCGTATTGCCGTCCGCCAGTTCAAACAGGTATTTTCTGGTGCCGTCCATCTGGGATTCCTGCACGCGGACTGTTTTAAGCACAGTATATGTGTATTGTTTCCTGCACTTATCTGCCAGTGCGGCGGGAATGTTTGTCATCTCCTCATAGTCGGCCGCCAATTTCTTATGCATCCACTCATACATCTGTTTCGCACGGAAAGCTTTCTCGCCCATGAGTTCCATCTCAATTTTGAGTTCGGACAACGTGAGGGATTTTATATCTTTAGTATACTCTATTTCCGTATGATTCATATCGTATTACCTGTATCTGTGTATCCTGATTATGTGATTGAACGAATTTTCCTCAACTTGGCAATAAAAAATCCATCCGTACCGTGTACGCCGGGTATAAGCTGCAGATAACCTTTGTCTGCCGCCTCCCGGATTGCCTCGGGCATATTCTGTGCCATGCTCTCCGTCTCCATATCGTACTCCTTGCAGATCCAGGAGACCATCTCTTCATTTTCCTCAGGATTCATAGTACATGTACTGTAGATCATTGTCCCTGTCGGTTTTAAATACTGAATCACATTCCCGATGATTTCTCTCTGCAGTCGAATGACCTCCTGTATGGATTCCGGCGTCACGCGGTATTTAATATCCTGCTTCTTGCCGATCACACCCAGCCCGGAGCACGGAACATCCGCAATCAGTACGTCGGCCTGCCCGACCATCTCCTCATCCCTGATGCGGGCATCTCTCACCTTGACAGCAACATTTTCTATGCACAGTCTGTCCCTGTTCTCCTCTATCTTATCGGTCTTATAAGATGTCACATCACAGGCAATGACCTGCCCCGTCCCGGCCAGCTTCGCCGCCGCATGCAGTGCCTTGCCACCGGGAGCAGCACATACATCGATGACCGTGTCTCCATGATTGATACCTGCTGCTTCTACTGCCAGCATGGAGCTGACATCCTGCACCGCAAAGGCGCCCTCCGCGTAGCCTGCAAGACTTCGAATGCCGTCGGTCTTCTGTATTTCCACGGCATAGGGCAGATAGGAGCTCCTGTTCACCTGAACACCGTCCTGCTGCCATGCTGTAATCAACTGCTCTCTCTCTTTCTCGTCGAGTGTCTCCTGAAATCTGATGCTGACTGCACCGCGCTGTAAAAAGGACTGCAGAATCTTCTCACACCGCTCATCGCCGTAAGCTTTGCAAAAATGCTCCACAAGCCACAGCGGCATCGAATAACAGACAGACAAGTAATCGTGATATGACGTCTGTCTGTCGGGATATGCAATTGCGTCCTTGCCTCTTGCAATGGCGCGCAGCACACCGTTGACGTATCCCTGCAGCGATTGAAACCGACGCTTCTTTGCCAGCTTTACCGCCTCATCACAGGCGGACGCATCCGGTATATTATCCATAAAAAGGATCTGGTAGCAGCTCATCCGCAGCAGTTCTCTGATCAGAGGCTTCATCTTCTTCACCGGAACCTTGGAAAATTGATCCAGCACATAATCAATTTGAATCCTGCGCTCTATCGTACCTTCACTGACTCTCTTGATAAAGGCTTTCTCCTTACTCTCCAGATAGTCGTACTTTTCTAAAACGGCCGCAACCAAGACGTTACTGTATTCATTTTGTTTCGACAGTTCCAGCAAAATATCCAGAACCACTTCCCGTACATTCATCTTTACTCCCCGGACTGTACTGTCAATCTCTTCGTCTGCCGCCGCCGAACAAGAGAATCAGTCTGAGAAGCTGCAGGATAGCTGCTGCCGCAGCTGCCACGTAGGTAAGCGCCGCCGCAGACAATACCTTGCGACACCCACTTGTCTCATCCTGTGCCAACATGCCGTAGTTGCCCAACATAGCCAGTGCCCTGCCGGAGGCGTTGAACTCCACGGGAAGGGTTACGATCTGAAAAAGCACCGCCAGCGCAAACACCCAGATTCCAATCTGAATGAGCATCTGATTCATACCCAAAACAGCTCCCAATAAAATAATCGGTATGCCTGCCCATGATCCGATATTCGCTACCGGTACAAGCGCCGTCCTGAAAGTGAGCGGTGCATACCCTTTGTTATGCTGCACCGCATGCCCGCACTCGTGCGCCGCGACGCCGATTGCCGCTATGGAATCGGAACCGTATACGGCATTCGACAATCGGAGAACTTTCTTGGACGGATCGTAGTGATCGGTCAGCTCACCGCTCACATGCTCAATACGCACGTCGTAAATACCCGACAGCTGCAGGATTCTCTGCGCTGCCTGTGCACCCGTCATCCCACTCCTGCTTCTGACACGGGAATACTTCTTGTAAGTAGACTTGACACGCAGCTGTGCCAGAATACACAGAACCGCTCCGATCAGAACCAATAAATATGTCGGATCATAATAGTAACTGTAATAGCCATACCTCATATCGCTCATCCCTTTCTTAATGTAAGCTACAGCCCACTTATACAGGCTGTAAACCCAATAGTAACCTTTCAGCTATTCTCCGAGTACCTCTCCCTCTTTGATCTGATAACCCAAGAGGAAATCTCTGACCGCCATTCGTTTCTTACCCTCCGGCTGCACTTCCAATATCTTAAGACACCCGTCTTTGGTCTGTACATAGAAGGCATCCTTCTCCACCAGGACCACCGTACCCGGCTCTGCACTCTCGGCAGAGGTGTGTACCGTTTCTTCCTTCCCCTGCAGCTCTTCCTTTGCGGCAACCTTCTCCTCCCAGATTTTAAGCGTTTTACCGCGATAGACGGTGGAAGCCCCCGGCCATGATATCAAACCGCGTATCAGACAATCCAATGACTCCGCACTCTGCTGCCAGTCGATTCGGCTCATGGATTTCTGCAGCATCTTAGCGTAACACGACTCCTCATCATTCTGCTTGACCGGTGTAATATCGCCGCTCTCTATCTTAGTCAGCGCCTCCACGATCAGCTTCGCCCCTGCTTTGGCAAGCTTGTCATGAAGACTGTCTCCGGTCTCCCCCGGCTCAATCGCCACTTCGGCTTTCATGAGCATATCGCCGGCATCTATCCCCTTGTCCATCTGCATGATGGTGACACCGCTCACATTCTCTCCGTTGATGATTGCCCATTGAATCGGAGCAGACCCCCTGTACTTGGGCAGAAGAGACGCATGAATATTCACGCAGCCATACTTTGGCATGGTGAGAATCTCTTCGGATAATATCTGCCCGAATGCCGCCACCACAAAAATATCAGCATCATAGCCCCGCAGTATATCAACCGCTTCGGCGTCCTTGACCTTGACAGGCTGGAAAACCGGGATGCCGTGTGCCACGGCACACTCCTTGACAGGCGTCATCTGTATCTCCTTGCCCCTGCCTCTCGGCTTATCCGGCTGTGTCACCACAGCCACCACCCGATGTCCCGCCTCTATGATCGCCTCCAGTGCACCTACCGCAAAATCAGGTGTTCCCATAAAAACAATATTCATACTTACCTCTCTTCCGATGCGGTTTACTCCTCTTCCTCTTCTTCCATCAGGTCCGCCGTGTTTACGAGAGGACCTTCCACCTTCTCCACATACAAGTGTCCGTCCAGGTGATCCATCTCGTGGCAGATTGCCCTGGCGAGCAGCTCTGTTCCCTCCAGCTCAAAGGAATTCATATTCTCGTCATAGGCAAGAACTTTAATATAGTTTGGTCTGGTCACTTTGCCGCTTTTGCCCGGAACACTTAAACATCCCTCATAGCCTTCCTGCTCACCGCTCGTCTCCATGATTTTCGGATTGATGAGAAGCATCGGATCCTCACCGGTGACATCGATCACGACAATCCTTTTTAAAATACCCACCTGCGGTGCAGCCAGTCCGACTCCCTCCGCCTCGTATAATGTCTCAAACATATCATCAATCAGTGCCTGTATTCTGGGAGTGATCTCAGTCACTTCCTTGCACCGCTTTGTTAAGACCGGGTCACCCATCTCCCTTATTTTTCTGATTGCCATGTTCTATCCTCTCCTTTTCCCGCTACCACTAATATGTATTCATCGGATCGAAATCGTATTGTACCGTCTGGTTTTTTAATTCTTTCTCCTTGCAGAACAACTCCAGCACATCCTTGACTTCCACCAGCATCTGATAGTCTGCATGCTTCACGTAGAAAACATGTCTGTAAAGATCATTTATTTTGCTGACCGCCGCTTCCGCAGGCCCAATGACCTGCAGACTCCGACTGTTCTCGTCCTGTCTGCCCCACCGTTTATTGACCAGTCCAGTCATTTGCTCGCTCAATTCTCTTCCCCGCTCATGTTCTCTGGAAGTGATCAGGACAGCCAGCATGTGTGCCACCGGCGGATATCGCATAAAATCGCGGTAAGTAATCTCCTCCTCGTAGAACCCGACATAGTCCTGATTGGCTGCGTGCACGATACTGTAATGATCCGGCTGATACGTCTGAATCACCACTTCACCCCGTTTGTCACCCCTGCCGGCGCGTCCCGCCGCCTGTGTCAAAAGCTGGAATGTCCGCTCACCGGATCGATAATCGTTCTGATTTAGTGACAGATCCGCCGCGAGAATCCCCACCAGGGTAACATTGGGAAAATCGTGCCCCTTCACGATCATTTGTGTTCCCACCAGAATATCCGCCTTCTCGTCCGCAAAGGCTGCCAATATTTTCTCATAACTTTCCTTTGTTCTGGTAGTGTCGGCATCCATGCGCAGAACACGCGCCTCCGGAAACTCCTTATGCAGTGCCTCCTCAATCTGTTCGGTGCCGGCCTTAAACCCCATCAGATATTTAGAGCCGCATTCCGGACATTTCGCGTGACGGACTTCCTCGTAGCCGCAATAATGACATATTAATTTGCCGTTACGATGTTCGGAAAGAGAGACATCGCAGTGGGGACATTTCATGACATGCCCGCATGCACGGCACGATATAAATCCCGCATAACCCCTCCTGTTTAAGAACAGTATCGTCTGTTCGCCTGCCTGAAGTCTCTGTTCCATCAACTCCCGCAGTTTTCTGCTGAAAACAGAGCGATTGCCCTGTTTTAATTCTTCCCTCAAATCTACAATGTATACGCTGGGCAATGTGCTGTTTCCATGCCTGCCCGCCATCTCATACAGTTTGTAACCGCCCTTCTTCGCACGGAAATATGCCTCCATGGAAGGCGTCGCAGACCCCAAAACCACACTGGCGCGGTGCATGGATGCAATCTGCATCGCCGTCTCTCTGGCATGGTATTTCGGCATGGATTCGCTCTTATAGCTGCCCTCATGCTCCTCATCCATAACAATTACGCCCAGATTCGGAAAGGGCGTGAACAACGCCGATCTGGGTCCGATGATCACATCGATCTCACCCGCCGCAGCGCGCCTGATCTGATCGTACTTCTCTCCCGGGGAAAGAGTCGAATTCATCACCGAAACCCTGTCCCCGAACCTCTTATAGAAACGCAGAAGCGTCTGATAGGTGAGAGCAATCTCCGGTATGAGCACAATGGCCTGTTTCCCCATTGCGATCATCTGTTCAATGATACCGAGATATACCTCGGTCTTACCGCTTCCCGTAACACCGTGTATCAGATAGGTTCCCGGATTCCCCGTCCGATAATCCCGAAGGACATCCTCTATGATATTTCTCTGTGCATCGCTGAGACAAACTCTCTTCTCCTCACCCTCCACATGCTTAACGGGATTGCGGTATATGCTCTCCGTCTCTATCGCCAGACAGCCCTGCTTTTCAAGTGACTGCAATGTGGAGGGCGATACATTGAGTTTCTGTCTGATCAGCTCGTAAGGGAGTACCTCGTCCTCCATGAGCGCCCGCACCACTCTGGCCTTGGCCGTCTGGTGTTTACTCTCGCACTGCTCCAGCACCTTTTGCAGCTCGTCGGCCGCGATACATCTGGTAACTTTCTTTTTCTCGAGATGCCTCAATTTCTGTTTCACGGGCAGCACCGTCTTGAGTGCCGCGATCATGGTGGATCCGTACTGTCTCTTCATCCAGTACGCGATCTGTATCCGGCTGCTCTCTACGGTGATTCCTCTGTCATCCACCGCGGCAATGGATTTCATTCTATCGACCGGATAGTCCGGCTGCTCGGATATATCCACCACATACCCGACTTTATCCCGATTACCGTTGCCGAAAGGCACATGGACACGCACTCCCGGATATACGGCTTCTGACAATTCCTGCGGAATCTTATACTGAAAAGGTCTGTCTACTTTTTCATGGGAAATATCT
>JAFLTD010000047.1 GCA_022510625.1 Lachnospiraceae bacterium | reverse complement strand
ATGTGGATATTGAATTTCAAACGTGCTATTCAAATTTTCTCACTATTATGTATGACACCAAAGAAGAAGTGCAAAGAGCCTATGAAATTATGAAAGAAGGAAGTAAAACAATATATCAAATGGAAGCTACGCCGTATAGTTCCTGCAGAGTAGTTTTTGTTGATAAATTTGGAATTCGCTGGGGAATCATGACCGAGCAGACTGAGCGATAAAATCCGCTTTTTTAGAATGCGAATGAATTTCATATGCAGATATGGTATAATCTTTTTATCGCTATGAGCGACATATTGATATTATTATGGTGATATGTTTTCAGAAACGAGATAGCTATGGAACAGGAAAAAAAGAAATGGTTTGCACGGCCACCCAAATTTAAAACAAGAATGATCATGATGATTGTCGGAGTAACTCTGCAAGGCATTGGCCTTTCGGTTCTGCGTCAACTGAATATGGGTACAGATCCCTGTTCTCTTCTGACGCAGGGCGTGGAATCTCATGTGCCGTTGAGCTTCGGCACCTGTCAACTGTTGTGCCATCTGGTGACCTTTGTGTTTGTGCTGCGCTATGACATCAGCTATATCGGTTTTGGAACCATCGGCAATATGGTGTGTCTGGGTTACATATCGGATTTCTTCACATGGATCTGGAGTCTGGTGCTTCCGGAGGGATTCTTCTCTCGGACTGTAGTGATGTGGGGACTGGTACTGCCCACTCTGGCAGTGTTTGTTGTGGGCGCTGCCACTTATATGTGTGCGGGACTGGGCTCCTCGCCCTATGATGCGCTGCCGTTTATCATTTCTAACCGATTTAAGCAAATTCCCTTCAAGCCCATCCGAATGGGTTGGGATATCGCCTTTACCATTGGAGGCATGCTGCTGGGAGCCAGGGCCGGTATCGTTACCTTTGGCGTAGCTTTCTTTCTTGGACCTGTGATCAGCTTTCTCCAGAAGAAGCTGCAGATACTTCTTCGCACGGAAAGTTCCGAAGCGGCTTGAGGCAGGAAGTAATGTTTTTTGTTATGCAAAGCTTCTCCTCTACAGCTTATTCGATGTGATTCGTATTTCCTTATTGACCTTTTTAAATGTTACGTCTCGATACTCTGATTGCAACGTTTCCCGTACTCCGTTTATAACAATCACACATCCCACATTCGCTATCCCGCTGACAACAATTTTGCCATCAGCCGAACGCTGAGTGATATCGATCAATCGCTCCCGTTCCATAGTAGCTTCCTTCAATTTAAGCTGGTAATTAATCTTTCTGCGTGTCTGTTCCGCTTTTTGCTGACGCAACTCCGGATCAGCCGACTGTGTCTTCAGCTGGTCAGTAATACGCTCCTCATCCCGTGCGGCATCTGCAATGATATTCTGATATTCTTCCATCTTGCGATCGATTTCTTCCATCCTGTGCCTAAATTCACATTCCAAACCGATCACTAACTGCGTCGTTACTGCAGCACGGTTACCGATCGAAGCCGATATAATCTGTTCCACCGCCTTGACCGAACCACCGATAATGGTACCACGGTTGCCGGAAATTACCACGTCCCGGCCGGATTCCACTTCGCAATTTAGTAGGGCCCCCACGTTGATTTCATTTCCCGCAAACACCTGTGTCTGCTCCAGAAAACGTGCCATTACATTGCCGCCTGCATGAATGACACCGTTACCTGAACCCTGCATCCCGTTTTTTAAGATAACATCTTTGCCCGCAAAAAGGCTCGCTGTTTCCACATGCCCGTTTATTGTGATGTTTCCGGTTGTTTTCACGGTCACACCGGCATATACATTGCCCTGCACCAATACATCGCCGTGGTAATCCACATCCCCGGTATTGGCATCCAAATTGTCCTTTATCACATAGACAGGCGTTACAGTCAGAAGTCTTTCCTGCACCGTAACATTCCCTTCAGAGTCGGCATAATATTCGCAGCCGGTTTCATCCGGCGAACAGCGTTTACACTGTAAAGGCGGCAATTCTTTTCCTTCGTATGCCTCAATGGTATTTCCCAGAACATCCACGCCTGTTACGGCCGGCAAAGCCGAATGATAGGTGGCGAGAAGCTGCCCTTCCGTCACCAGCTCAATCTTGCCCAACACGTTATAGTCTACCGAGCCATCCGGCAGGATAATCGGTTTTGTCGGGGGATGCGGATTAAAATGATACTCAAAATAACCGTCACGTCCGTCTTTTGCGGCAGTACCGGCGGCAATGAGGGTTTCCTCGTAATTTCGTTTTCCCTGTACAAGCATCTCCAACGTCTTTTCTCTGATGCCGGAAACAATCCCGTTTTCTTTTAAAACAGCGCGAAGCTCCTCCTCAGAAAAACGGCGATACAACATGATGTAGGCTCCCATCCGCGTATCGGTGATACGTAAAAGATAGTCCGGACTGTTTATGATGATAGGATCTCCACGGACGATTCCATCATTCGAATCGCCGAATGCCGTGTTCTCATCATCCATCATATCTCCGTCATTATTTTCAGAGACATACCGATCTTCCGGAGTAAGGAACCTGTTTACTCCCTGTCCGTTTTTGCCCGGGGATAACGGTTCCGTCTCCGGTTGGAAGTTTGCTGTTCGATTGGTCTGCTCTTTCTTCTTTTCTGACCGATTGAAAAGGCCCATATCCATTCTCCTATGCCGCATTTTCACAAATTTTAAAATCATGATTGCGGATGTAATTCTGTGGAACATCTTTAAATCTACTATAAAAGTTTCCGCAGACTATGTCAATTTGTTCTGACTTGAGTATCCATGTTTTTTGTATAATTGGAAGGAATTGTATTTTGCAGATTATGAGTATACAATATAAATCAATAGAGGAGGGTACACAATCATGAATATCTTAGTTATTAACGGAAGTCCGAAAGGAAAATACAGTATTACTTTGCAGACGGTGTTGTATCTGGAAAAATGTTTTCCGGAGCATACGTTTCAGGTTCTGCATGCAGGGCAGCGCATCAAGGCGCTCCAGAAAGATTTTGCCGAGGTGGTTAAAGACTTGGAGGAGGCAGACTTGATTCTGTTTTCTTATCCGGTATATACGTTTATTGCACCCAGTCAGCTGCACCTGTTTATTGAACTGGCAAAGGCGTCGGGAGTTGACTTGTCCGGAAAATTTGTCACACAGATTACCACGTCGAAACATTTCTACGATGTGACGGCGCATCGTTACATTCAGGACAATTGCCAGGATATGGGGATGAAGTTCATCAAGGGACTTTCCGCCGATATGGATGATCTGCTGACGGTCAAAGGACAGAATGAAGCGAAACGCTTTTTTAAATATGTTCAATGGTGTATGAAGAAAGACAGCTATGAGCCGCTTCCTAAGCCATCCAAGCCGGCTGCACGCATAAAGGTTCATGTGCCGAAAGAAGCTGCGAAATCTTCCGGCAAGACAGAAGCAGCAGATCAGACGAAAAAAACAGCGCGCGGGAAAGAGGTAGTAATTGTGACAGACTGCCGTCCGCAGGATGACCAGCTTCAGAATATGATTGCACGGTTTCAAAAGGTATTGCCTTTGCAGAGTCGTGTCGTGAATATTCGCGAATATCCGTTTATCGGCGGCTGCCTGGGGTGTTTTAACTGTGCAGTCTCCGGCAAGTGTATTTACACGGACGGCTTTGATGATTTTTTGCGAAACGATATTCAGGGCGGTGCGGCTATCATTTACGCGTTTACGATACAAGATCATTCCATGGGTTCGGCATTTAAACAGTATGACGACCGCCAGTTCTGCAACGGCCACCGCACAGTCACGATGGGTATGCCTATGGGATACCTGGTAAGCGGAGATTACAGCAAAGAGTTTAATCTGCAAATGATTATTGAGGGACGCGCCGAAGTGGGCGGTAATTTCCTGGCGGGTGTGGCAACCGACGAGACAGACCCGGATACTGCCATTGACCGGCTTGCTAAGACTTGTGTTTATGCCATAAAGCATCGCTATGTCCAGCCACAGAACTTCTACGGCGTCGGCGGTATGAAAATATTCCGTGATCTGATCTATCTGATGCAGGGTATGATGAAAGCAGACCATCAATTTTATAAGCAGCACGGGCAGTATGATTTCCCGCAGAAGAAGAAAGGTACGCTGGTGAAGATGTATCTGGTTGGCGCGCTGATTTCCTCACCTCAGATTAAGGCTAAAATGGGTAACAAAATGAATGAGGGGATGCTCGCGCCGTATAAGAAAGTGTTGGAGAAAGTCTGAAGCGGAGGATTTTTGTTAAAAAATTAGAAAACCCTTGCGTCAGGGGTTGCTTGTGACGCTGCGTCATGAGTTATACTCTGTCGTGTAGGAGGTGAAAAGTTATGAATAATGTAACTTTCAATAAAAAAGGAACAATAAAATATCTGGTCTGGACATTCCTGATTGCGTGGGTGCTCCAGGTCGTCGTGGCAGTTTTGTCCCGAAGCGGTCAGGTCATGGTCGGACGGCTTCTTTTGTCAGTGGTGATGTTTGCGCCGCTGGCGGGTGTGCTCCTTTCCGGACAGTCCCTTTCGGGCATGGGATGGAAACCCCGCCTCAAGGGGAAAATCAGGATGCTTTTTATTGCATGGTTTCTCCCCGCATTATTGACTGCGATCGGCGCTGCTTTGTATTTTGTTGTCTTTCCGGGGCACTTTGATATGAGCGGAGAGTATCTTGCGGCAAACGCCGGGGCTGAGGCGCTGGAACAGCTGGAGGCACAGGGATTGACTTATCCTCTGTATATTCTGATAAGTGTTGTGAGCTGCCTGACATACGCTCCGCTGATCAACATGGTTCTTGCAGCTGGCGAAGAGGCTGGATGGCGGGGATTCCTGTATCCTCAGCTGAAAGCAAAATTCGGCAAAAGACGAGGCTGGCTGATTGGCGGTGTTATCTGGGGCATATGGCATTGGCCTTTGATGTGGCTGATCGGATATGAGTACGGTACGGATTACGTGGGATTTCCCATTGTGGGGATGTTGAGCTTCTGCATTTTTACGACAGTAGCGGGGATTCTGTGCGACTGGCTGTATGAGAAAACCGAGTGCATCTGGATTCCATCAATTTTTCATGGAGCGATCAACGCTGCGGGTACTATTCCTATGGCCCTCTGCATAACAAATACAGGTTCAGCGATACTGCTGGGGCCTGTGCCGATAGGTGTCCTTGCGGGATTGCCGATGATCATAGGTGCGGTGATATTGCTTTTTAAATCAGTCGAATCGGAAGGAAAACTCTAAAAAAATTCATATAATTAATTATCAAAGATATTCCCGTCTGTTTATGAACCGAATAGACGGGAATTTTCTTTTAGTGTGGAAACCGAGGTCGCTTTACATTTCTTCGTATTGACAATATTACAGATTTAAATTAAAATGAAACTAGTTTCATTTTAATTATTGTGCCACTTTACTTTATTTTACTAAAGGAGCCCAACTATGCCCAAAGTAACCGAAGAGTACATTCAAAACAAAAAGAACAAAATCATAGACGCAGCATACAGACTATGCCTGCGACAGACAGTAAGCACTGTGACCATGCAGGATATCATCAATGAGACAGGACTTAGCCAAGGCGGGATTTACCGATTTTATAAAGATATTGATGAAATTTTCAGTGATATGATTCTCTATCTGCGGCAGAAAGAGAGCATCAAAGAAAAACTGGATGAGATTCTTAAGCAGGCAAATGAACTGCCGCCAAGAGAAATCACAAACCGGATTTTCGATATGCTGGCGGATTTTATGAAAAGAGAGCTGATGGGGATAGAAAAAATAGATTTTGAACTGTCGGTGCTTGCAATGAATAACCCTGCGAGAGTAGATAAAATTCTAAGAAATATCCCTGGCACGGGGAATATGGAATATCTGACGATGCGCACTATGGAATATTTTACGGAACAGGCAGCATCGGGCAGGATTCATCCGCGGGTAAGTGTGGCGGAGTTGTTATCTTTTATCTCATCGGCATACACAGGCATCCAGACCAACTGCATTGTTCATAATTGTTATAAGCATGAGGAGAATCCGCTGGCGGATTACTATCAACCGGATGTTCAGCTGCAAACACTCGCTCAAATAGTGAATTATCTGATCGGAGAGGAAAAATGAAGAAAGCAAAAAAGTACGAAGAAGAATATGTTATAATCAATGGAGCAGCACACTATCTGCTGCACTATAAGACGGAGAAAGAGGCCCCCGTGTTTGTTTTTATTCATGGCGGTCCCGGACAGTCTGAGGCTATGATAGCGTACATAGTGGAAGAATACGCAAGCCGCAATTACAATATTGTCTACTACGATCAGAGGGGAGCCGGCAAGACATATCTTAAGAATAAAAAAGAAAAGCCGGATACGGAAATCCTGAAAAAAGATCTGTTGGAAATCGTGTTGCATGTTAAGCAAGCGTATCAAAAGGATAAGGTCGGCATCATCGGGCACTCATGGGGCAGCGTTTTGGGAAGTATGTTTGCTTTGGAGCATCCTGAGCATCTATTGTGCTATATCGGATGCGGGCAGGTCATCAATCTTATAGAAAACGAACGTGTCGGGTATAACAAGTTAAAGGATGCCATTGAACGGTCCGGAAATAAGTCTGATCAGAAAAAGCTGGAGAAAATAGGCGAATATCCACAGGCAGACACATTTGATATGAACACTCTGCGCAAAATGGGAAAAGTACGTAAGTTGCAGGGCAAATATCATTTGGCGGCGGGTTTTGATAAGAACATTTTAAAGATGTTTATGCATTCGCCGATCATGGGGATTAGAGATATCTTCCCTTTCATGACAAGCATGATGGTCAATATGCTTGTCATGAAAGAGCTGATGTCATTTGATCTGAAAAGTAATGGCATAGAATATCAGATTCCGGTGTACTATGTGCTCGGGGAGAATGACCAGCAGACTCCGATTGAGCTGAGTCAGGCTTACTTTAATGAAATTACAGCGCCGGATAAGAAACTATATCTTATCAAGAATGCGGGGCATGTTGCTATGATTGATAACGTGGATGATTACAGGGCAGCGGTTTGTGAGATTGTGGAATCACTGGGCAGGGGATAAATGGAGAAGAAAGGCATCTTCTACTTTTTGCTGATGGGTATCTTATCGGTGCTTTGTGTGTTGGGGATCGTTACATTTTTCAAAAATCTGCACCGCAATTATTGGTGGCGCTGGATCTACCTGTGCGGCGGCGTATACTTGTTATTTGATTTGTTTGCTATAGCAACAGGATTGGAGTTCTGGCACAATCTGATATTGACAATGTTTGATGTGACCTCGCCCTACTGGAATTTGCTTTATGGTGGATTTATTGCGTTGGGCGGTTTTGTGTTTGGACTTGGGTGTTGTTTGTTAAAAAAGATAAATATGCTACAATCAGATTAAAATATCAACGAGGATACCAACTATGAAAACTCCCACTTTTCTATTCATACCATTACTTATATTGTTGCTTTCCGGCTGCGCCAATAGCCCGGAACCACAGGAGTTACCCAATATTGAAACTTCAGAACCGAAGAAGTCGGAATCGGCGGAGCAAGACAATAGGGTTAACTCGGATGATACGGATAAATCAGACACCAAATACAACACAATTAACATCTCAGATTCTATAACAGAAGAAATCGACCTAAGTGACAAATTCGGAGGAATCAAAGGATGCGCGGTTATATATGATCCGGCAAATGACAAATATTCAGTCTACAATACTTCTTTGTGTGAACAGGAAGCGTCCCCGTATTCCACGTTCAAAATTATCTCCACGTTAGCAGGATTAAATAACGGAGTAATCCAAACTGAACAATCAACCATGAATTACTCGGGAGAAAAGTATCCTTCATCTGAGTGGAACGACGATTTATCGCTGGAGAAGGCTTTTCAGACATCCTGCATATGGTATTTTCGACAGATCATTGATGAGGTGGGACATGATGAAATCCAATCTGAGCTAATCAGCCTTGAATATGGAAATTGCGACATATCTGAGTGGGATGGCAGTGATATCAATCCTATGCCGGATTTGAATGGCTTCTGGCTTGGTTCCTCTTTAAAAATATCGCCGCTTGAACAGGTACAGGTTCTCAAGAAAATATTTGAGGGAGAAAGCATTTATAGCGATGAACATGTTGGCATATTAAAAGGAATTATGGCAGTAAGTGAAGATTCAAGAAAGATTTATGGAAAAACAGGTTCCGGTCCTGACGGTGAGGCATGGTTTGTCGGTTTTACCGAGGAAAATGATACAAAGAAATATTTTGCAGTATACTTGAGCGATAATGCACAGCCGAATATAGTGTCCGGTAGTATGGCGAAAGAAATTGCGTTGAACATATTAGAATAATTTCCCACAGCAGTATATTTGAAATTATGCGCTTGATAATTCCAAGACTACAGAAGAGTGAAAGACCATATCCTCATGAGTAAATTCCGCATCACCACTGTACTTCTTTGCAAGCTCGGCAACACTTTTTAGCCCAAATCCCCGATGCTTCGGTTTGGTAGAATGATATTCCCCGTTTTCATATATTACTTCTCCGTCGAATCCATTATCCATGGCCACAGCCAGTGCTTTTCCGGCAACGACCATGTTAAGCGTTATTTTACGCTTATCTCCCGGTGCGGAGGATGCAGCCGTAATGGCATTTTCCAAAAGATTTCCCAGTAAAACTGAAAGATCGGAATCCTGTATCGGCAGTTCCTTGGGAACATTGATTCGTACCGTAAAATCAATATCATTTTCTTTTGCAAGTGCGTAGTAGTGGCTGACAACCATGTTGACAATGAGATTGCTGCACAGGTTCATAATCGAATACTGATTTACCGTATCTAGATATTCGTTCAAGTAAGATTCTGCTTTTGCGATATCTCCCTCCGAAAGTAAGCTCTGCACCATAAGAATATGATGTTTTATGTCATGACGCAGTCGGCGTGTGGCTTGTATCGTATCTGCGATTCGATGATACTGTTCATCGCGCAGCTCCATCTGATGTTGTGCCTGAATATTTTCCTGCTGCAAAAGAACTCTCTCATGGGAGAGATAAAGCATTCGAAAAATGATAATGTAAATAACGAATACAGCGATTAGCAGGGCAGCATAAAGGAACAGAGACATAGGGTCGTCAAAAATATATTCCGAACCGACAAAAGAGAGTCCGCTGCTTAACAGAATGAACAGGAAAAGGGACAGGAAAGAAAGGGTTCCGATTTCTCTCCTGTCCATCCTGTCTCTGATGGGCAGATAAAATTTCTTAATGATCAGTAAATAAAGGGGAAGAACGATTGCCGTAAGCAACCAATAAAGGTACCCTCCATCAAAATATGGAAGGTTGTCCTGATAAGGGGGTTCCCAATAATAAGTGTAGATATAGTTTGTGATATAATTGCCGATAGAAATCAGGATCAGAGCGCATGTAAGTGTATAGAAAAAAACAAAAAATTTTTGCTGCCAGACTGCTTTTATCGCATAAAGATACCAGACAAAACACGGAACCAGACAGAAGTAAAAAACAAGATTTACCATAACAAAACGAAAATGGGTGTTCGGCGTATGGGCAGTGATTAACATGCCGGAAACGGCAAAAAATATACCAAGGCCGATAAGCAGCAGGACAGTACCCAGAACCGTTCTTTTCTTTGTCAGGCGATAATAACCGTCAAACGGATAAAAGCATAATACTGCAAACGGAAATATCTGTAGAAGACAGCCGGAAAACAATCTTATAAATAATCTCATATCGACTCTCCCTTTCTTGCCAACCGGAATAAAAACTGATGGTACTGGTTCTTTAATTCGTCCCAATTTCTTCTTGAAGGAGTAATCTCCAATCCGCCGTACAATGTGATACAGTTGAATGAGAAAGATTCAATAAAGCGCATATTTACCACAAAACTTCGCTGTGCACGCATAAATGTACCGTCATCTAAAAGCTCATAAACAGCATCCAGAGAACTTTTGGTCACATATTTATTTTTCTCGGTGTGTATGATGCAGGTTTTGTTGTAGACTTCGATATATACGATTCGATCTATTGGGATAGAGACATTTCCGGTGTTTGTTTTAAGATCTATATACCTTATATCGTTTGATTCCATCCGTGACAGGCAGCGTTCCATTGCTTCCGCCACGGTGCACTCCGTTATGGGTTTTACAAGGTAATGAGCAGCATCCAAGCCGAATGCTTCTATGGCATGTTCATGGCTGACCGTAATAAATACGAGTTGAAAAGTATTCCGTGAGGATGCCTCAAGAATAGTATCTATGCCATTAATTCCCTTCATATAAATATCCATGAAGACAATATCATACGGCTTATCCGGTTGTGCGGAAAGAAAATCCTCACCACAGGAGAACAGGGTAATATTTCCGATTATATGGTTGGCTTTCATATATGTATCAATCTGCGATTCAAGAAATTTGCGATCTTTCTCGTTATCGTCGCAGACAGCAATCTCTATATTCATAGTAATTCTCCTATAGTTATTTCCTCTAGTATATCATGATTTCGCCCTCAATAATATAGCACAATAAAAGGAAGAAATGTAAGTGTGCCGCGCGAAATGCAGTAAATAGGTGTGAAGTGCAGTAGATATGGCATAAACCGTTATTATATAATAAATATCAGCTGCCATACATAGGCAGATGGGCAGCGATACAATGTCACTCACTTTGTGATTTTGCGTAATTGGCAGAGGGAGATAAAGAGTATGAGGACAAAGGAAAGACAGAAGCAGGGAACATATGCGTCCGGTATTCAGGAACTCTTTTTAAAAGAAACCATCGGAATCATTTTGTTGATGTCTGTACTGGCAATCGGCTGTAGTACGGCATTTGCGGTTTCTTCCAGCGATAACAACATGAAAAACATGATCAGAACATATCAGGAACAGATTGACAGCTATATCGCCGATATTAAAGGAGAGGTAGAGGCGTTTGCCCTGTCGATGGAAAACGGTGCGATCTCCGGCTATGATGAAGAGATGGAGATGTCAGCGGCGATTGCTGATTCCGATGAGCGGATTGCCGCGGCTTACTACTGCCACAATGATGAAGCGCTGACCTACTATTCAAGTGCCGGCGGTCCGTACGTACCGGAGGAAGGGACGGTTTATACGGACAGGAGCTGGTATATCGGTGCGCTGGAGGGCGGCGTGTTTCTGTCTGAGCCGTACGTCGATGAGGTGAGTGGGGAGTTCTGCATCACGATATCGAAAGCGGTTGAAGTTGACGGGGAAGTTACGGGCGTGGTCGGAGTCGATTTTTTGATTGGACAGATTACCGATCTGGTCCTGTCCTCGGATGTGGGAAGCGGTTATCTGATGCTGGCAAGCGCCGAGGGTGTTATTCTGGTTCATCCCGACGTAGAACTGGCGCTGTCTCCGGAACATTCGGTTTCTTTGACAGAAGCCGTAGGCGGACGTTACAGGAGATTACAGGAAAAGCATGATGAGCGCTGTATGATTCTGGATTATGCCGGAGGTGCAAAGGCGGCAATCGCCGAGCAGTCTGAGGTGAGCGGCTGGATACTTGCGATGGTGGAGCCGCTATTTAGTGTCTACCGCGGCATTGTACTGTTGATTCTGTTGATCTTGATATTCAGTGTGGGAAGCTGTGTCCTGCTGGTCAGATACAATCAAAAGTGCTGCCGGGAGTGGTTTGCTCCCATTGAGTGCGTGAGCGGAATCGTGCCGGAGCTGGCGGCCGGAAATCTTGACATTCATTTTCAGGATATGAATGGGATTACGGAGATTGATGTGCTTGGTTCTTCCCTCAATAATACCGTAGAACAGCTTCAGTATTATATTCAGGATATTACATGCGTTGTAGAAAGAATTGCCGAATACGACTTGTCTATTATGTCTGACGCGGAATATAAAGGTGACTTCACTGTTATTCAGAATGGATTAAACAGCATTATAGAACGGTTGAACAGTGTTTTTTGTCAGATTGACAGCCGGGCGGACACTGTATTTTCCTACTCAAAACAGATACAGGAGGCATCTGATATTGTGGCCGTCGGAGCGACAGAGCAGGCATCTTCCATAGTACAACTGACAGAAAACATGGATGGGCTGAAAGAACAGATGCAGTTCGTAATAGAGAATACCGATACCGTGATACGGAATGTAGAACAAACCAGCGAGCTGCTCTTGACCGGAGGCGAGAAGATGCATGAACTGGAAGCCGCTATGAAGGTGATTTCCGATACCTCTAACCAGATTGAAGGAATTCTGCGTTCCATCGACGAGATTGCGGAACAGACCAATCTACTTTCCCTAAATGCGTCTATTGAGGCTGCAAGAGCCGGAGCAGCGGGCAGAGGATTTGCGGTTGTTGCCGAAGAGATCAATTCCTTATCGACTGCAAGCGCCGGTGCAAGCAGAAGAACCGGTGAACTTTTACAGGCAACAAAAGAAGCGGTGGAACGTGGTCGTAAATTGACGCTTGATACTGCAAAAGAGCTGTCAGAGGGCATTCAATCAGCCAAGATATCCAAGGAGAGTGTGGATCAGATGAAAGAATCGCTAATATCACAGCAGGAACAGGTAGTGGCAATCGGCGCTCTGACAGATGAAATTGCAAGCGTTGTGGAAACAAATGCCGCAACCGCGCAGGAAAATGCTGCATCCGGTTCGGAGCTGATGACTTGTGCACAAAATCTGAAGGATTCCGTAAAGCGGTTTAAATTGGCTTGAGATATAAATCCATAAGTTGTTTTGACCAAGGGTAATTCAGAAGTAAAAGAATTGGTTGGAACGATTAAAGTAAAATAGGCTGTAATTTATTCTTCCTTTGGGGCTGTCGCACCGGCTAATAATATTTAGCTGAACGACGGCTCCTTTTTTGCTCCGTTTTTTAACATTGACAATATATGTAACATCAATTTATCATTTTAACAGTGGTTCGATAACATTACGGAAAAGTGAGTAAGAACATGACCAACCAAACCCCAACCCCCACATGGGACAAATCCCACGGCAGTATATTTGAAAATTTTGCTTTGGACCTTGGCAGTTTCACCCATACCGGGAAATATCCGTCCGATGCCGGGCAGGATGTGAAGTATGGGCTGGAGCTTCAGTTTGAGCGCCTGAAAGAAAAGAATCTGAGGATGCAGTATGGCATTTCGCCGCGGGGTGTTTTGGCGGGTGATCATGGGGCGAGAAGACAGTGGATGGATCATAAATACATAACGCAGATGGAGTTTCGCACCTGCCTGCTGTCCAGAAGTATATACAGAGATAACAGAAAGGTATATGAAAAGGATCAGAATTCCACACTTTATCAGTTTATTACCAATGCGAGAGATGCAAGTGCCGTCGTGGATGAGTTGTACTCCTGTCCCAACTGCGGTGCGATAAGCAAGATATCCGTTTTGCAGAACGGATGTCCGTTTTGTAAGACTTATTTTTCTATGCACGAGTTGTTTCCGAAGGTGACGAATTATTACTTCCTTCAGGATGACAGCCTCACGGATCAAGAGTTTAAGCGTACGATGAGAAAAGTTTTATTACCGTGTATTGTGCTTTGCGTCCTTGCGTACACCCCCTTTTACTACCTGACTTCCGAGCATAGCAGTGCAGCTTCCCGACTGATCTATGCACTGCTCACTGGTGTGATCGGTGGAACCATAACAGGAGCGGTATGCGGATATTTTCTCTGGGCATTCCTCCAATTTGGTTCCTTGTTCGTACGAGCAGGCAAATCCATGCCCATGATTCTTAATTCGGCAGGGGCGGGAAGACGATTTACGGCTTTCATGAGCAGGTACAGTCCGGAATTTTCCTTTGAGTATTTTACAGATAAAGTCATTTCCATGATAAAAATGATTGTCTACTCAAAGAATCCAAGCGATCTCCCATTCTATGAAGGTGAACCCCTCGGCAGCAGATTCCTAAATGTGATCGAATCCTCCTATGCCGGTGCGGTTGCGCTGAAAAGATACGGAGTGCAGGGGGATTATTGTTACGTCTTGGTGGATGTTTACTTGGAAAATCTCTATGACAACGGCAGCCGCATTGAGATGAAAAAGGAGAAGGTGCGGGTGGAACTGCGCAGGAATGTCCGAAGACCGATCGATATTAACTTTTCCGTTGAGAGAATCCAGTGTAAAAGCTGCGGAGCCAGTTTTAATGCCGCGAAAATGCGGAATTGTCCTCATTGTGGGACGAGATACGAGATGGGTGACGACGACTGGGTGATTACGCGGATTAGGTGATGTGAGACTCTTCCGGAATGAGGATGAATTACAATGGATGAAAAAATGATATCCCGGATATGTATG
Organism: Lachnospiraceae bacterium; assembly: GCA_022510625.1. GTDB lineage: Bacteria > Bacillota > Clostridia > Lachnospirales > Lachnospiraceae > UBA3282. The sequence continues at coordinate 8,492 of JAFLTD010000047.1, read as the reverse complement.
CAATGTTTTTCTCAAAATCCGGAGTCAGTAGAGCGCTGCGCAGTAGGGCAGGGCAATTATGTCTATATAGTTGAGTGCGCAGGCGTGAAGTATGTTGTTCGATGCAGCATGGAACAGAATGCTTATCCAGATACAATTTACTGGTTAGAGAAATTGGCATCCATCGATATACCCATACCAAAAGTAATCGCAAAAGGGAAATTCGATGGATACGAATACATGATTCTCTCATACTTTGAGGGCGAAGATATCGGTCTTGTATACGAGCAGCTTACCGATGATGATAAAAAAGAAATTGCAAAAGAAATCGCAGCCATTCAGGACAAAGTTGCAGCCCTGACATTGGAAAAACTTGAGCCGGATTGGTCATGGCGTGCAACTGTGGAGGAGATGCTTGAACGATCAAGAGAGCGTATTGTCAAGAACGGTTATTTTGATGCGGAAAAAGTGGATCGCCTTTGGGAATTGATGGAACCGTTAGAAGATTATTTTGCAAGTATAAAACCGGTTGCGTATCTAGATGATGTCAGCACCAAAAATCTGCTCATTCATAATGGGAGGATATCCGGCATTGTCGATATCGATTGGATGGGAATAGGCGATAAACTGACCTATGTCGCATTGACGAACATGGCGCTGCTCAACATGGAATGTGATACCGATTATGTGAAATATATTTTGGACGAGATGCAGTTAAATGACGTTGAAAAGAAGGCGTTCCTGTTCTATACATTAGTGTTCTGTGTTGATTTCATGGGAGAACGGGGCATGCAGTTCATGGATAAGACTATCGAAGTAAATGAGCAGATCATAGACAGACTAAACGGAATCTATGACCAGCTTCTCAAATGCTTCCTTGGGAAATACAATTAGCAGCATTCCGTCACTGACGGATATGCTGCTTTCTTTTCCGATAAATTCATTGCTGACACCTAAGGGAAAAGTGTTAGTTAGCGTAGCATTATTAAGTTCGTATTTTAGGTTCTGCAGATATACACCTTCCGATTTTTCGGTATGGGAGAAGACCGAAATATACCCGGACGGAACTATGTCAAAGGATATCTTTCGATTGGTGATAGCGGTAATAATGATGTCTTTACCAAATAAAAAGCCCTGCATGCCGTTTTGAGAGAGGTAGGCAAGTATCTGCATATTGGCGATCGTGTGATCTATGCGACCGCCCATCCCGCAATAAATGTGAAAAACGGAATATCCCGCTTTGATTCCTTCGCGGACAGCAGCAAACATGTCTGTTTCGTCTTTTTTAGGGTTTAATTTTTGGGTATTCGGATGAGCAGGAATATCGTCAAGAGAATCGAAATCCCCAATCACAAGATCAGCGGTAAGACCGCATTGCTCCAAATAGTGAAGCCCTGCGTCTGCCGCAATTACGAAGTCGTCTGTTGTCGGTGTAAAATCAAGCCCGTAGTTTTCTCCGGCGCCTATGATGTAGCAAATCCCCTGTTTCATTGTATACCTCCGTGAAAGGTTTGTTCTCCATTTATATGTAACTTATTCTAATATACCAAAATCTCTCCGTCAAAGATTTTGCGTATCTTTTACATATTATTCGCACATTATCTGCATAGTGAAGAACATGAACAGGATTTGATTATGTAAGATAAGAAAAGGGAAAAACTGTGATGTTCGGACTGTACATTCATCAAAGTGGCTGTCAACGAAAAAGATGGGGTTTCATAGGACGCTATTCTTGTACATAATAAACAGTGACATTAAATTATAATTGTGGTATAATACTATTTACAGTTACAAGTGATACTTTAGGAAAATGGACGAATAGTCAAAAGGAGGTATTTATTATGCCAAAAGCTGGGGATACATTTACTGTTACTATAAAACCATCTCATTTAGGATGGGGAACGTATCGTTATACAAATACTCGTGAACCAATTTATGGTGAAGGGTATATTAAAATACCAAGACAGTATGCAAAGAGATTTGGTATATTTAATGATAATCACCCAACAGCGAATCCAAGATATTATTGTACTGCAATTGATGGACATTTTTCAGGTGTTTTGCTTGCGCAGGGATGTAGTCAAGCAGGGGATGTTTATGCAAAGCAGTTTGCAGAAAGTGGAAATTTGAAAGGTATAGGTAATTGGTATAGAAGTGTAGGCGCACAGGTTGGGGGACAAGTAAGGGTTACTTTTACATCTGCCGATAGTCTTCAGATTGAATATATTTAATAAAGGTATTAGGATGATTGCAACCAGAGTAAGTCTGTAAAATAGTATTTTAGTTTTTGTAGATATCAGTCAAAAAGCAAGAATTGTTAAGGAAAATGGCGGAGGTAACTTCGCCATTTATTATTCTCGTGTGCTTAATACAAATATTGACGATGTCAATCAATTTGTTTACAATGAATGCGTGGAGGTAGCATAATGACTATTTCAGAGCAAATAAAAATTTTATGCGTAAGATGCAATATAAGCGAAGCGGAATTAGCAAGATGTTTGGGAAAATCGCCGCAAAGTTTCAACGCTAAGATGCGAAGGAAAAGTTTTACCGTTGCTGATCTTGATGAGATTGCAGATGCGGTAGGAGTGACTTTTGAACGGAATTTTATTTTAACAAATGGAGAAAAAGTTTGATGAATACAAAGAAAATTACCAAATTTCGATTAGGCGAATTGTTCTGCGGCCCAGGGGGGTTGGCGCTTGCCGCAACCACTGCCAGAATTGATAACCCCGAATATCAAATAGTTCATAAATGGGCAAGTGACTATGACTTAGACACATGTCAAACATATATAAGAAATATTTGCCCGGAAGATGAAAAAAGTGTTATTCATAAAGATGTTAGGAAGCTTGATATTGACAAATTGGGTGATATAGATGCATTGGTTTTTGGATTTCCTTGCAATGATTTTTCGGTTGTAGGGGAACAGAAAGGTTTTGATGGTACATTTGGTCCATTATATACATATGGAGTAAAGGTTCTAAAAAAATATAAGCCCCAATGGTTTTTAGCCGAAAATGTTGGCGGACTGAAAAGTGCTAATGATGGAAAGGCGTTTGAAAAGATACAGGATGATCTACAGGATGCTGGGTACCGCATATATCCCAATCTGTACAAATTTGAAGAGTATGGAGTTCCGCAAGCAAGGCATAGAATGATAATAGTGGGTATACATAAAGATTTACCATATGAATTTCGTGTTCCTAGCATTGAACCTTATAGAAATATTGATAATACCTGTAGAACAGCTCTTGAGGTGCCTCCGATTACTAAGGACACCCCCAATAATGAGCTAACCAAACAATCGGCAACAGTTGTAGAGCGTCTTTCATATATAAAGCCTGGTCAAAATGCGTTTACCGCTGATTTGCCTGAGTTTTTACAGCTTCATGTAAAAGGAGCAAAGATTAGTCAGATATATAAGCGGCTTGATCCCCAAAAGCCTGCATATACTGTTACTGGTTCAGGGGGAGGAGGTACGCACATATATCATTATAGTGAACCTAGAGCATTGACGAACAGAGAGCGTGCGAGGTTACAAACATTTCCTGATAATTATGTATTTGAAGGTTCCAAAGAATCTGTACGCAAGCAGATCGGAATGGCAGTTCCACCGCAAGGAGCAAAGATTATTTTTGAAGCTATATTAAAGACATTCGCAGGTATTGATTATATGTGGATGCCTGCAAGTATAAAGGAGTAATATATGCTTACATATAATTTTGAAGAAACCATATTGTTGCAACCGGCTCGTAAGGATGGTATGTGTTGCAATCATTTAAGAATAATAACAGCGTTTACAGATGTTGAGCGCATTGCGAGTCATTTGATTAAGTTGTTTGACGGAAAGAATGTAGAGTATGTTTCTAACATCAAAGTAGATATCATATTAGGGATGACAAAAGGTACGGGCCTTACAGAAAGGAAACACAAAAAATTGACCATGTTGATTGCAAGGTTAAATAGTGTATCTGGCATGCCCAAGGTGATTTGTAGATATATTGTTGCAGGAAAACAAGTTCACTCTAAGGTTTATGTGTGGAGTAAAGGAAATCAAGGTGTGATAGCATATTGTGGTTCAGCCAATTATACGATGAATGCCTTTCATGCTAGAAGAGAATGTATGGATAAATGTAATGTCAAAGAGGCATTGCGCTATTATAGAGAATTGCTTGTTGATACTATAGATTGTTTTGATTCAGATGTTGAATATAAATTAACTTTTGCATCAAAGAAAAATATTCAAGATGATGTAGATGAAAAGAATTTGGAAAATTTGACATGGGAAAAGTATAAAGATCTGTTACCGATAGACATGCTCAGCATCTCACTATTAAAGGCAGATGGTAAAGATACAGGATATGGTTCGGGAGTTAATTGGGGGATTAGGAAAAACGGATACAAGAGAAATAGAAATCAAGCATACATTCCATACAATGTAGGTGATCAAAAAGAGGGTTTCTTTCCGCCAATCAACTCAAGTGGCACATATCCAATTTTTAAGGTGGTTATCAAAGGATATGGTGCATTTTATATGAGGCAGGCGCAGGCTAGAGGGAAGGCACTTGAAACACCAGAGAGTAATGCAATAATTGGTGAGTGGATAAGAAAAGAATTAGGTATTCCAGATGGTCAATACATAACAAAAGAGATGCTTGATAAGGCAGGGGGAACCAGAGTCTTATTTAGAAAATATGATGATGGGATATATACATTGGAGTATTCTAATGAATAGAGAAAAATTATCTTATCGAGGAGAGATTAGTTATGGCAGATAGTATAGATATTAATAAAATGACACCGGATCAACATCAGGCTTTGGTGTGCATGTTTTTTGCAATGATGCCACAAACAGATGTAAGATATAAGAAAAGGATTGACTATTGGGAGATATTACATAAAAGATTTAATAAAAAGGTGTCTACATATAGATATGCGAAGGATACTTTTGATTCCTATTTTTCAAACAACAATCGAGTTGGTTGGGGTCAGGATAGAGATTTAAATCGACGCGGAAAAGAATATGGACAAGTTTATAATCTTTATAAAGACTATGATCTTGACGCTATTGAAAAAGCCGTTGAAGAGATTATGGATTTATATAAAAGTGAAAAGAATTCATTTATATCTATGAAGTGTGGGTTGCCTAAAACAGTACATGCCATGCTTAGTGGAGAGAATGAAATTATTATTGATGGTGTTTATACCCTTCAAGAAGAATTATGGATGAATAGGATTATATTTGTCACGCTTGGTGGGGATACCGGGAGAGCGGAAGTCGATTGGGAACCAGGATTTTTTGGAATCGCCCGTGTTACAAGGACTCCGTATGATTTTGGGTATAATGATAAAGAAAAGTATTTTAAATTTAATATACATATGGTTTGTATTTTTGGAGCGATATATAAGAGAGAAGATTTTTTAAATTATAGAGATGCCTTTGATGCAAGGTATATAGGGCCGGAGCTTACTAGAGATCCTTCACAGGCTATTAGTAGTATGGATGAAAGTAAAGCAGTTGCTGTGATTCGTGCGGTGTTGGACAGACAGCCTGAGTTGGAGAACACTTTTAAAAATATTTTTTCTGAAGAGTTTATGGAAAGGGTGTTGGGGGCTGTCAGAGTATTGATTCCGTCTGTGGCCGAATTTGGTGAGACGACAGAAGAGATTTTAAGAACTTATAAAGAAGAGGAAATTTTGGAAGAAGATGTTGAAGAATTATATGATGAGTATACCCAAGAAGATTTTTTAGAAGAAGTATTTATGTCGAAAGAAGAGTATGAATTGTTATCTGAATTGTTGATGACAAAGAAGAATATCATTTTGCAAGGTGCACCTGGGGTAGGAAAGACATTTATGGCAAAAAGATTGGCATATTCTATTTTGGGATGTAGAGATAATAAGCGCGTGCGGATGATACAGTTCCATCAGAGCTATAGTTATGAAGACTTTATTGTAGGTTATAGACCAAACGGGGAAGGTTTTGAGCTTGAATACGGACCATTTTATCAGTTTTGTAAGCTTGCAGAGAAGGATAACAGGCCGCATTTTTTTATTATTGATGAAATAAATCGAGGAAATGTTAGTAAAATCTTTGGTGAACTTCTTATGTTGATAGAAAATGATAAAAGAAATGAGATGCTTGATTTGTTGTATACCAAAGAACAATTCTCTGTACCTGAGAATGTTTATATTATTGGTATGATGAATACAGCTGACAGAAGCCTGGCGATAATAGATTATGCTTTGAGACGTAGATTTGCCTTTTACGATGTACGCCCTGCATTTAATAATCCGATATTTATTAATATGACAGAACAAAAAGAAAGTGTAGCTCTAAAACGTTTAATAAGTTATATTAAATTGCTTAATGATGATATTAGAAAAGATGATTCGCTTGGAAGTGGTTTCGAGGTTGGACATAGTTATTTTTGTACATCTCCTGATACAAATGTAGATAAAAAATGGATAAAGTCTACGATTGAATATGAGATATTACCACTAATTAACGAGTATTGGTTTGATGATAAGGATAAAATAGATGAGTGGTCTATAAAATTGCGTGGTGTCGAAAATGATTAAAATGCAAAATGTGTATTATATGCTTTCTTACGCATTTCAAAACCTAAATGAGACAGCAGCTCAACAGTATTCATCTGAAAAGTTCGAGTTTATAGATGATTTGTTTACGGCTATTTTAGCAAAAGGAATAGCAAAGCAAGTTAAGCAAGGACTAGGGAAAGAATACATATATCATACAGATGAATTGTCATCTCCTACAGGGAGAATAAATATTTCAGAAACAATCAAAACAAGAGCACTTCAGAAAAATAGAATTTGCTGCAGTGTAGATGAACTGCTAGAAAATACATATATGAACCAAATTCTAAAATCAACTTCTTTATTGCTACTGCATTCTAACGACGTGGCAGTGGAAAACAAAAAACAATTAAAAAAGGTTTTATTATTTTTTTCTAATGTTGATACGGTTAATTGCAAAAAAATTGATTGGGGCAGGTTGCAATATAATCGTAATAATGTGTCTTATAAAATGCTTATGAATATTTGCTATCTCATTGTTAATGGCATGCTTATATCTGACAAAAAGGGTGTATTAAAACTAAGTAGATATATTGATGACCAACAAATGCATTCGTTGTATGAGAAATTTATATTAGCGTATTACAGACGGCACTATCCAGAGTTTAAAGTAACTAGGTCTCATATTCCATGGAATACTGACGATGAAATGATTGAACTTTTGCCTCGTATGAAATCTGATGTTATGATTGAATACAGAGAGAAAACGCTAATCATAGATGCAAAATATTATAATTCAGCAATGCAAAAAAACAGTAGGTATGGCAATCGAACAATTCATTCAAATAACCTATATCAGATATTTACATATGTCAAAAATAAGGATGTGGAGCATAGTGGGAATGTTAGCGGAATGTTGCTGTATGCTAACACAGATGGAGAAAATCCTGACCAAGACTACCAGATGGATGGTAATAAGATAAGTGTGAAGACTTTAGATTTGGATTGTGATTTTGTTGAAGTAAGAAAGCAACTGGATGGTATTGTTCTGAATTGGCTGGCATAGTCGTGTAGAATGCATGGTGGGGTATTTGCATGGATAATATTACAAAAGAGCAGAGACACAAGAATATGAAAAATATTAGGTCGAAAGACACGGAGATTGAAGTAATTTTGAGGAAAGCGTTGTGGCATAAAGGATATAGATACCGGAATAATTATAAAGAATTGCCGGGGAGTCCTGATATTGTGCTTACTAAGTATAAAATAGCAATATTCTGTGATGGGGAGTTCTTTCATGGAAATAATTGGGAAGTGCTTAAACTGCGACTTGAGAAAAGTGTTCATGGAGAATATTGGACTAAAAAAATTGCCCGGAATATTGAGAGGGACCATGAGGTCGATAAAAGGTTATTGTTCGAAGGCTGGACTGTTATTCGTTTTTGGGGCAATGCAATAAAAAAGAATACAAGCGAATGTGTGAAAGTTATAGAGGAGGTAATATTTGATAATGTATTGGAAGGTATTTGATTCAGTATACAATAATGGCTAAGTATAACGAAAAAAAAGAAGTTTATATTGAAAATAAAGGCATTAAAATGCTTTAAGACACAAGTTAGATATACTCAGTTCGACTATCAGGGGTGTATTTTCTGCAGAGCTGGCGTAGACAAGCTGATCGTTAAAACTGATTCGTTCGACCTATGCCACTCAACTACTATCCCCCTCCTCCTCGCCGCATCTCTTCCGACCCCGCACCCCGGATTGGACAGTAGGCAGTTGTGGCCGCATCCGCCGCAGTGCATATCCCATTTTGTGATGAGGAGACGGTTTAAGGGTGCAATGCGCACGGTATTCCTTCCGGTTATGCAGTAGCCGCGGGCACTGAATCGATTCAACAATATTTTTATAAAACTCGGGTGGCTGATCAGGATACAGTCTTGGTTTTTCGCCTCCAGAAGATCAAGGAG
>JAFLTD010000046.1 GCA_022510625.1 Lachnospiraceae bacterium | reverse complement strand
ATCGTCAGGGCAAGAATATCTAAACCTTTATTTTTCATGTTTCTTTTCCCCTTTCATAAGAACCTTCAAGCTTGTTGTTATTGCCTATAAATATTCCATGATCAGAACTTCTATAAAGCAAAATAGTAACTGTCTGGACTTTGGTGGCTGCTTATATAAAAAAACAGCGTGCCGGACAGTTACTATTATTATGTCTTGCATGAAGTTCGCTATACTGGAAAATAAATACGGTTCATCTATTATTGACGATATAATCTGAAAACACCGAATACTTTTCCTAAAATTTGACAATTATCAACTATAATCGGTTCCATGGAGTCATTCTCGGGCTGCAGACGAATATGTCCGTCTTCTTTATAGAAAGTCTTAACAGTGGCGGAATCCTCAATCAATGCGACTACCGTATCACCGTTATTGGCGGTCTGGCAGCTTTTGACAAAAATCTGATCACCATTATAAATACCTACATTGATCATGGAATCACCTTTAACTTTCAAGGCAAAAGATTCACCGTTCGGCACCATGTCGGCAGGAACAGGAAAGTAGCTCTCAATATTCTGCTCCGCCAAAATAGGCTCTCCGGCAGCCACCTGACCGATTACCGGAATGGATACCATCTCCGTACGGACCATCTGGAAATTATCGTCACATATCTCGATTGCACGCGGTTTGGTAGGATCACGTCTGATATAACCGTTCTTCTCCAGTGTCTCCAAGTGGGAGTGTACGGAAGAAGTGGATTTCAGATTAACGGCTTCGCAAATCTCACGAACTGCCGGTGGATATCCACGTTTCAATATTTCATCTTTAATATAATCAAGTATTTGCTGCTGCTTAGCGGTAATCTTACCATATCCCATAAATATCGACCTTATCCTTTCTGAATATATAGGGCTCAAAATACTAAACCCATATAATCAACAGTTCTAAATTAATATCATCATACCATAGCTAAATAAAAAAAGCAAACATATATTCAGAATATTTGTTCGATTTTTTTATTAAAAAGTATTGACATTCGAAAATATGTTCGATATAATGCATTGTATAAAGAACGTTTGTTCGCAACACATGTTCTGGTTTATGAGAAAGGCGGATGAAGATTATGTATTATAGTATGAGCCGTATGAGGATAGAAGATGCAAGAAGTGAGAGGAGGATTCTGAAGAATCGAATCAGAAGACAGCGGGAGATGAAGAAGAATCTGCTTATTTTTATTATGACAATATGCCTGATTATTACCTGTTCGGTTTCCCTGAATGCCTTTCGATCTAATGCAAAAGACGATTCTGTCGAGGCCTCTTATAAATATTATAAGAGTATCATCGTTTCGAACGGTGACACGCTTTGGACAATTGCGGAGGAATATATGGATGAGGAACACTATGATTCCATTTACGATTATATTCAGGAAGTCAAGAGAATGAACACTTTGGCTGACGACACGATCCATTACGGAGAATATTTAGTAATTCCCTACTATGACAACCACTTTGTGGGATAGTCTAGATCGTGCGGAAAGATAGAATTATATATATACGGAGAGAATAGAAGAGACCTTTGATCAGCCGGATCAGAGGTCTTTTCTTGGTTCGCGCAATTTTACTTTGTCAGCTGCATACCTTCGTCGTTCATCCTCCAGCGCAGCATAATGCTTTTTGGTGGTATTGACATCTTTATGTCCAAGCACATCGGCAACCAGATAGATATCGCCTGTCTCGCGGTACAGCGAAGTACCGTATGTACTCCTCAGCTTATGTGGTGTGATTTTTTTGAGGCTTGTCACGGTAGACGAGTATTTCTTAACCATGTTCTCAACAGCACGTACAGAGATTCTTCGATTTTGCATGGATAGGAATAAGGCATTCTCATGGCCTGATTGAGGGATGATATGATGGCGTTCATCCAAGTAATCGTGCAATGCTGTTTCTACTTCCTCTCCGAAATAAATCACGGCTTCATAACCGCCTTTACGCCGTATTTTTACGCCATTATTTTTAAAATCCACATCACCGATGTCCAAGCCGACACATTCCGAAACACGTATGCCCGTTCCAAGTAACAATGTCAGTATTGCCACATCTCTTGTCTTTGTAACCTTGTGAAAGCGCTGCTGTGCAGCTGTCAATCCGGTGCCGTCCTCGACCTGGTCTAAAAGAATGGCAACCTCATCCGCATCGAGACGAATAATTTCCTTCTCATGCAGTTTGGGAAGCGGAACGAGCACGGCAGGATTTTTCTCGATAAGTTCCGCCTGAAAATAATAATTATAGAAACTTCTGAGAGCGGACAGTTTTCTTTTCTTACCGCGCTCGTCATTGGTATAGATTTTACCGTCTTTCTCATAGTAGGAGAGATAATCAATATATTCCTCGATGTCCTCTCTCGTCAGTTGCTCCAAAAGTGTCAGTGGGAAATCACGAATTTCCATACGTCTGCAATAACTGTTATTATCATGAAGATACTCAAAAAAAACACGAATATCATAAGCGTAGGCAAGCCGTGTTCTGGCGGAGGTATATTCGCTGATACCACGGAAAAACTGTTTGCAAAAAGAGGGCAGTGTATCTAAAACATCTCTCATTTTTTGTACATTGCCTATATTCTGCTGATCATGATAGTTATTGTTGTTTTTGGCTTCCATCTATCATTCCCATCCTTCCAACTTACTGTTTTGAATGGCGGTAAACATTCTGTCTTTGACACCCGGAGCAGCCAGATTGATCTCACGTACGAGATTTTTAATATATTCCCGTGCAGTATGGCCGTCTGCGGGACAAGGACTTTTCACAACAGGGACATCATACTTATGTACAAATCCGATTACGTCTGCCTCATTCATATAGATTAACGGACGAATAACAGTCATTTCAGAATTTTCCAGATATGTAACCGGATTGAAGGTGTGAAATCTGCCTTCATATATGAGTGACATCATCATGGTTTCCACCACATCATCCTTATGATGCGCATATGCGACTTTGTTGCATCCTGCCGTCTTCATCGCATCGTTTAATGCGCCTTTACGCATTTTGGCACACAGAGAACAGGGATTGGATTCCTTGCGCTCGTCAAACACGATCCTTGCTATATCTGTTTTGACAATATGATATTCCACTTCGAGATAAGTACACAATTCCTTGATTTTATCCAGATTCAGGTCATCAAATCCCAAATCAATCGTGACGGCATACAACTCAAAAGGAATCGGATAGAAGCGCTTTAATCCCTGCAGGGCATAGAGCAGTGTGAGACTGTCCTTTCCTCCGGAAATGCCGACCGCAATCTTGTCACCGGATTTAATCATATGATAATCGTCTATAGCTTGACGCGTCAGGCTGTATACCCTCTGTAAGTTCATGACGATAACAAACCTTTCCTTTATGATTTGACAGGCTGTCAAATTCATTATACAGAATAATCTTTTTCTTGGCACTAAATTTTTAAAATTATAATGCAGTTTATGAAAAAAATGGTATACTAGAAATAGTGGTAATCATATGATTCTTAGGCATACGATTATCGGAAGATACATAAATCAAGCGGGGTAGATACATGAAGTTCAGGTTCGATAAAAAATATCTCTACTGGGGAATCACGGCATTTCTGGTGATTGCTGCAAGTATTCTTTTTTACTACGTGTTATTCCATAGATCAAGTTTATACAGCGGTATAAGTACATTGGTAAGTATTTCAATGCCAATCATCGACGGTTTTGTGCTTGCATATCTGATGACTCCGATATTGAACAAGATTGAGAAGCGTCTTATCAAACCTCTGTATATAAAGGCAAAGGTGCCGCTCACACCCAAGAATAAGCGCAGAATGAGAGGACTTTCCATATTGGTAACGATTGTACTGATCCTTATTGTCCTCTATGAATTCTTCGGGTTAATCATTCCTGAGGTGGTGCGCAGCATCCAGAGTATTATTTTTCAGTTTCCAATCTATGTCAATAATCTAAGCAACTGGGCTATGGGACTTATGAAAAACAATCCTGATCTGGAGGAGGTGGTCAACTCCCTGATCGATCAGTACTCATCCAAGATACTGGATTACGTAAACAGCAATGTGCTTCCCAATATTCAAGGCCTACTTAAAACTTTGTCATCGAGCGTAATCGGCGTCTTGAAAGCAATGTGGAATTTTGTGATCGGTTTCATCATTTCCATCTATGTGCTTGGCAGCAAAGAGAAATTTGCGGGTCAGGCTAAGAAGATTGTTTATGCTGTTTTTGACCGAAAGCCGGGAAACGAAGTGGTTGCCAATTTCCGGTTTATTCACAGTACCTTTATCGGGTTTATCGGCGGTAAGATCGTTGATTCCATTATTATCGGCGTAATCTGCTTTATCTGTACGACCATCATCGGTACACCCTACGCAATTCTGGTGAGTGTCATTATCGGTGTAACCAATGTCATTCCGTTCTTCGGTCCATGGATCGGCGGTATACCGAGTGCACTCTTAGTCTTGATGGTCGATCCGATGCATGCATTGTACTTTGTTATTTTGATTATGATTATTCAACAGTTTGACGGCAATATCCTCGGGCCAAAGATTCTGGGAGATTCCACCGGACTGTCCGGTTTTTGGGTTATCTTTGCAATCACCATATTCGGGGGACTTTTCGGAGTTCTCGGAATGGTTGTGGGCGTGCCGATCTTTGCGGTTTTCTATGCAGGTGTCAAGGCATCCGTGAACAGAAATCTTGCGAAAAAGAATCTGCCGACGGAATTGGGCCCCTATATGACTGTCGGGCAGATTGATGAGTCCATGGGATTTACAGAGTACGTACCACCGGTCAAAAAGAAAAAGAAGAAAGTAGAGAGCAGTAGTAATGAGGTTTCTGATTCAGAGAGTAAATAGCGCGAGCGTTGTGATAGATGGAAAAACGGTTGGTTCAATCAATCGGGGATTTTGTGTGTTTGTCGGTATTTCCAACACAGATACGGAGCAGATCGCTGACAAAATGATTCGCAAACTGATTAATCTGCGTATTTTTAGTGACGAAGACGGAAAAACTAATCTGAATCTGGCTTCCGTTGAAGGTGAAATGTTAATTATTTCACAATTTACATTGTATGCTGATTGTCGGCACGGCAACAGACCATCATTTCTGGATGCAGGCAAACCTGGACCATCCAATGAATTATACGAATATATCATTGCAAAGTGTAAAGAGAGTGTAAGTCGTGTCGAACATGGAGAATTTGGGGCTGATATGAAGGTTTCTCTTGTCAATGACGGTCCTTTCACAATCTGGCTGGATTCTGCCGAAAATGGAGAAAGCAAATGAGTAATATGACTGAAAAACCGACGATTACCATCATAACTCCCACATATAATCGTGCATCCAATTTGAAACATCTGTATGAAACTCTTATAGACCAGACAGTCAAGGATTTTAAGTGGCTTGTTGTCGATGACGGCAGTACGGATGATACTCAACAGGTTATCCGGACATTTATCGACGATGGCCAAATTGATATCAACTATGTGAAAAGTGAAAATGGCGGTAAACACAGGGCACTGAATAAGGGTATTGCCCTGATAGAGTCTCAATTGACGTTTATTGTTGATAGTGACGATTATCTGCCAAAAGATGCCATAGATACGATTCTGCAATATCATAGGAAATATAATGATACACCAAACTTATGCGGTTATTCCTTCCTGCGCTGTTTTGAAGACGGCAGTGTAAATACGGCTTATTTCAAAAAAGATGAAGAGATTGCTTCCTATCGGGATATCAGGATCAACGGGAATATAGGCGGTGACAAGGCTGAAGTGTATTTTACTGATATATTGAAACAATTTCCGTTTCCCGAATATGAAGGAGAGAAATTTCTCCCTGAGGATTTGGTTTGGATGCAAATGTCCGGATCGTATCAGATGGTGCATATCAATAAATGTATTTATATAGGTGAGTACCTGGATGGCGGACTCACAAAGGCTGGCCGGGCCATGAAAATTCATTCTCCGAGAGGTATGATGAAACGATCGGAAGTCTTTCTTGCCGAAAGTGATATTTGCCTGAAAGTAAGAATTAAAATGATGATGCTGCTTATTATCTACGGCAGGTTCGCAAAAGTTCCCTTAAGAGAATTGTTTATGAAAACGACACATAAAACTTTATTTTTATTGCTCGTAATACCATCTGACCTGATATACTTGAAGTGGAAAAAGGAAAACAAAGGATAATAAAATAATGAAAATAGTATTTGTTTTGCCGGATATGCTGGGAGGCGGTTCCGAACGTGTCGTGGCAATGTTAGCAAATGAATATGTTCAAAGAGGATATAAAGTATCTATTTTGCTGTTTGCAGGTCATCAAGTGGCTTATCCGCTGGATGAGCGTGTTGAGGTATGTGTTGTCGGAAAACAATCCGGTGGGAATCCGTTCATTCAGCTTGGCAGGCTGTTTAAAATGAGACAGTTTTATAAGAAAAATAAAGATTGCTATATTTTTTCATTCTGTGTAAGAGGAAGTATTTTCTCAGTGCTGGCCGCAGCAGGGATTCCTCATAGACTTTTGATATCTGAAAGAAACGATCCGACCCGTATCCCTGAGAAAAGAATACGCGACTGGTCATACCGAAAAGCAGAAAAGCTCGTCATGCAGACTGAAGATATGAAAAAATGCTTTTCGCAAGATATTCAAAAGAAATCCGTAGTCATTCCCAACCCGGTGTCTGATAATATGCCCGACCCGTTTGTCGGAGAACGCAAAAAACAGATTGTTTCTGTGGGCAGACTGCAGCCGCAGAAGAACCACAAGCTTCTTCTTGATGCATTTGCCGAGTTCCATAAGGTTTATTCGGACTATGTACTTCACATATTCGGAGTCGGGGAATTGGAAACTGACTTAAAAAAGCAGGCAGACGACCTTAAAATCACAGATAAAGTGGTATTCAGAGGATTTAGTTCCAATGTGCAGCAGGAGATATGGGACAGTGCAATGTTCGTGCTGTCATCCGACTATGAAGGGATATCCAATTCCATGATAGAGGCATTAGCCATGGGAGTACCTGTTATATCTACCGACTGTCCGGTGGGCGGGGCACGAACTTATATAGAAGACGGGGAAAGCGGTATCCTGACCCCTGTGGGAGATTGTCAAGCACTGACCGATGCCATGATGAACGTTGCAGGCAATCCGGAATTTGCCCGTAAACTCTCCGTAAACGGCGCTAAAATCAAGGAAAAATATTGTTTAGAAAAAATAGCCGACCGATTTTTGGAGGAGGCAGGAATAGTTAATTAAATGGGTGGTTGGTCTACACCAATGCTTTTAACCATGTTTCGTGATTTATTCGTTCAAGTATTATGCTGAGCATATTTATCCCTATCAACAGATAAGTGATTGTAAATATTCCGGTTAGCAAACCATACCGATAATACAGCATTAAAAAATCAACTGAAAATACTAATCCAAACGCAACAGAATGAACTGTCAGCCAAATATTCGCTGACAGTTTATATTTTACCCAATTTTCATTGTTTTCTTTTATGAAAAGAAACAGCACCGGCACATAATAAACTAATGTGTATTCCCAATTTGATGGGAGAAATGATACCAGAATAGCGCTGAGGAACAGTGCATCCTGCCATTTCCGTTTACTCAGGAAAAAGAAGAGCAGTGACGATATAAAAAACAAATCATTTATCATTATTCCAAAAGTATTTGCCATAGAATCGTTCATATTCAATTTGAGTCCGATCCATTTTGCCATTCCGCATACTGTGTTTGTTTTATTCGGGTCTATATATGAAGCAAATGCAGTTAATGTGTGAATCAGATTTTTCATTCCATCTATGCCTCCAAAAAAAATGAAAGGTACAAATACCGCTATAATACCATATATGATAAGCCGAAACACTTTTTTCCATTCTTTTCTCTTCACATAAACTATTCCAATAAGCGCAGGATATAGCTTAAAACCTGCTGCGACGGCAATAAATATTAATGCAAGCTCTTGCTTTAATACATTATCCGAATCCATCCAGAGCCACGTAAATGCCAGTAATATTGACACTAATACCACAACATTGCCTCTTTGCACAGCAGTGCACATAAACGGATAAGATATTAACAATGCAGCTGGTAATAGAAGCGTATATTGTACATTCATTTTATCAAAATATTGTTGAATGCAATAGATAAGCAATGCCGTTAATATCATGTTATATATCACAAAGACAACCATTGCATTATCTGCGTTTCTGTAATTTTGCCAATTTAAAATACTTTCATTATCCATATATGGATTCAGACTCCACAAAAAAGAATACATGAAATATGCAAATGGCGGAAAAGAATATGGATCACCATAAGAATACATAATTGATGTATCAGAACTTCCTGCTATATGATAAAAATAGTCCGAGAATAAAAAAGAACTGCTTAATACACACTTTTCAAATAACATACCGCCAGTATAGATATTAAAAATCATAAAAAGAGATGAAATTCCAAGACTTACAATCAAAAATATGTCGATTTGTTTCAAATGCACACTTCTTGACATTATCATTCTTTTTTTCCCTTTGAATAATAATATGGATTATTGACTTCTCTTATATAAATCCTACTTTATCCTACTTTATCATACTTGTCAATATTTCATCATATTCAGTGGTATGCTTTCATAAAAAAGGAGTCGTGCAGATAATGAAACCCTTAAAAACAAAGGTTAGTATTACTTTAGATGTAGATTTGGTGGATGCGATTAAGGAATTGGCTGAAAATGATGATCGTTCATTCAGCCAGTATATAAATATTGTTTTGAAAGAATGGGTTGCCAGGAAAGGAAACTCAGATTAGTTCAGATATTTGTTCGCTTGCGGGAAGTGCCATTTAAGAGACTAACTATTCGTTAAACATGTGTTTTGCGCATAGTTATATCTAGGACAAACAGCACTCTTTCAGGTTGATTTTTCAAATTGTTGCAGTATGTTAGAGTCCTTAATTCAGTGAAACATAACCTGTATCTGAGACAATTTGTTGTCCTTGCGGACCTGTCATCCATTCTAAGAACGGTTCAATGGTATCTTTAGAATAAGTTCCGCTTGAACTGTTTTTATCAATTACGGTGATTGCATAAAGCTCCGTAGTCAATGGATATTCACCCGAACGAATTGTATCTTCGTCGGGATAAACGCCGTCTACGGCCAGGAATTTGATGCCTTCCAATGCGTCATGATCCGAGGTACTTTCACTTCTTTGGCTGCTCTCTTGTATCATTAAAGTCGCAAAATATCGGAAACTATACCCAATGGATGCCTTTCCGTTATCATAGGCCGCAATATCTTTTAAGATACCGCCCATAGACTCATAGTATTCCGCTTCAAGCGGTTTTTTTAATGGAGTATCCCCCATAAAATATTCCATCATCGTCTGGGAACCGGAATTTTCCGGTCGCTGGAATGCGAGGATTTTATCATCGTTGCCGCCCACTTCGCGCCAGTTTTTGATTTTTCCGGAATAGATACCCCTAATCTGCTCAGAACTTAGATAATCTACAGGATTTGCTTCGTTTATGAAGAATATAAAACCCTCTTTTCCGATGGGTGTCAGAACCACTTCTTTTCCCTTCTTTGCGGCCATTTGCAGCTGTTTTTCGGACGGTCTTGCACCAAAACAGATATCAACCTCACCGTCAAGGAGCTTTTCATAGGCATAAATGGTATTGTTGAACTCAATCGGCATTATAATCGTAGTTTCATCCAAGCGTTTTTCCATCCATGCTTGTAAATGCTGTGTTTCGGCGTCAGATTGAATCTCTGCAATATTGGCATAACAGGCATTGGCGAAGGCGGCGTAAACCGGGTAAGCCGCTTCCGCACCATCCAGAACAGGCATATCAATAGGATCGTATATTATAAATGTAGACGGTTCATCAAGCTTGGCCAGAATATTTGACTCATTTTCCACATGGTATGACTTTAAATCGGTACTGGAATATCCGCCCTCGTACGCAAAGCCATAGGCTGTATGGGCTGTAGGGACGACATTTTTGCGATGCTGATACAGAACAAATTCACTGAGAGAATATACACATATCACAACAGCAAAAAAGATGATAACGCTCTTTTCCGGAATAACAAAGGATTTGCGCCCCTCTTTAGACCTGCCTTTCGTTCTGAAAGTGTAAAGTCTCTCTCCTGCGGCAAATCCCAGTATCAGAATTCCATAATACATTAAATTATAAATCAGTATAGAATGGGAATCATCCAGACCAAAGACCGGCGGCAGATAATGATTGAATATAAAGGTAGCATATGGATTGATCACTACGAACATCAGTATGAACGCACCTAATAGATCATCCATGACATGCACATCAAAAACATTCAACAACGAAGTCCAGAGCAGATACCATGCCATGGGAAAAAACAAGGGTAAATACAGCTTTGATAATGGCAAATATATCACTGACTCGTTTCCCGGATTGCGGTATTTCCTCGCAGATAAATAGCCGTAAAGCATCATGACAAGAAGACATAAACCAACAAAAAGAACAACCGTAATATCAACGTATATAAGTGTAAGCCGTTCCCCAAGTGCAGCGTCTAGGCCGTTCATACACACGACAACCGCAATGAGCAATAATATCGGCATAAACATCATATAAGCAAATGTTTTACTGTAATAAGCATTCATAAGAAATCCCTTGTTTATCTCCAAAATATCCACATCAATATTGATATCCGCAGTTTGATTTGGGGTTAACACTTTTTATTCCAATGACACATACCCTGTATCCGCGACGATCTGCTGTCCCTGAGGCCCTGTCATCCATTCCAGGAACGGTTCAATCGTATCTTTGGAATAAGTTCCGGTAGGACTATATTTATCAATTACGGTGATGGCATAAAGCTGCGTAGTCAACGGATATTCACCCGAACGAATTGTATCTTCATCGGGATAAACGCCGTCTACGGCAAGGAATTTGATACCGCCTGAGGATGCAGCGTTTGATGTGGCTTTATCATCTTTATTTTCATCATCTTCCGCCATGATCGTAGCAAAATATCGGAAACTGTACGCAATGGAAGACATACCGTTGTCATAGGCAGCTACATCTCTTAGGACACCGCCCATAGACTCATAATATTCCGCCTCAAGTGGCTCTTTTAATGGTGTGTCACCCATAAAATATTTCATCATCGTCTGTGAACCGGAATTCTCCGGTCGCTGGAAAGCAAGTATCTTGTCGTTTGTACCGCCTAATTTACGCCAGTTGGTTATTTCTCCGGAATAAATGTCCCGAAGCTGTGCTGTGGTCAAAGAATCTATCGGATTAGCATCGTTGACAAAGAATACAAAACCCTCTTTCCCTATAGGTGTAAGTATGACTTCCTTCCCCTGCTCTTCTGCCATCTGCAGCTGTTCTTCCGAAGGTTTTGCCCCGAAACAAATATCCACTTCCCCGGACAAGAGATCTTCGTAGGCATAGATGGTATTGCTAAATTGGATGGGCATTACTATAAATTCTTCCGATACGGTTCCGCGACGACTCTGTTCTTTACCGTATGCTTGTATTTCCGCAATATCATAATAACAGGCATTGGCAAAAGCCGAATAGACGGGATAAACCGCTTCCGCCCCATTCAGAACAGGCATATCAAGCGGATTTACTATGATAAATGTGGACGGTTCATCCAGCTTCGCCAGAATATTGGATTCATTTTCCACATAGTAAGGTTTTAAATTGGTGCTGGAATACCCGCCTTCATACGCAAAACCGTAGGAATTGGCAGTACGAGCTGTTGATACAACGTTTTTGCGATTCTGAATGAGCGCAAATTCACTCATGGAATAAATCGCAATGACAACAGCGCAAAGGATAATCAACTTCTTTTTGTGATTGACAAAAGGCTTGCGGGTCTCATTCATCTTACGGACATAGCGCCGCTCCCCTGCCGCAAACCCAAGAATCAGAAATGCATAATACAACAGACCGCAAAAAAGCATGATGTGATTTTCATGGATGACGGATGATACTGCTTCCGTAAACTTCATCGGAAGCACTGAAACAAAGAAAGTTAAAACATAGTAACCAAACGGATTGAGTGCTACGAAAGATTGTATGAAAAGACCCAGCAGATCGGTCGCATGCAAATCAATGACATTCATGACTGCGGTCCAGCACGTATACCAAACCGCCGGAAATAACAAGGGTATATATCGCTCCGTATTATTCTCCGGGTCACTGTATATTTTCTTAACAGATCGATAGCCGTACCACATCATGGCCATAAAACATAGAATGATAAAAATCAGTGCAGCGATAATACTAACAATAGGATAAATAACTGTATAGTTCAGTTCCATCGGACCTGAACATAAAGTAGTAATGTTACTCGCGCAAAACGAAAGAATTACCAGTAATAATAAGGGTATGAACCACATATAGGCAACTGTCTTGACAAAATACTTCATGATAATACCCGCTCTTTCGTGTCTTACCGATTCTCGAAATCTTCCACAAACTGTGCGATCAGCTTCACGCTTCCATCGATACCGAGAACACTGCTGTTGATGGACAGATCATAACTGTCGGAACGTCCCCATTTCTTGGACGAGTAATAGTTATAATAGCTCTGACGCTGTTTATCCTTCTTATTCATCATGTCGATGGCTTTTTGCTCCGTTGTGACCTCTTCATGACGCTCCATAATACGTTTTACCTTACATTCCTGATTCGCATGGATGAAAAGATTCAGACAGTTCTGATAATCATGCAGTGCATAGTCCGCGCATCTTCCGACGATAACACAGGGACCTTCGTCCGCAATCTTTTTGATCGTATCAAACTGTGCAAGAAAAACTTTATGACTGATCGGCATATCCACAAATGAAGAGGAGTTATAGCCGAACGAATAGGTGTCCATCACCAGATTATAGAGAAAAGAATTGGTAGGACGCTCATCATGACTCTGTATCATCTCTTCACAGAACCCGCTCTCTTTTGCTGCCCTTGTCAGAAGTTCTTTATCATAATATTTGATTCCGAAATGATTGGCAACTTTCTGCCCGATTTCGCGTCCTCCGGAACCGAATTGACGACCGATCGTAATAATTGTATTCATGAAGTTTCCCCCTTTTTGATAAACAATAATAATCTATGGAAATATATAACTATATATATTATATACATTTTTCATATAGAAAGCAATTTAAACCAAGGTGCTGCTTATCGATATTCCTGGCTCTTTAACACATCAAACCGAGGATATAAATTTATCTATTGATTTTTGTTAAACCCTATCACAATCTTATCGTTTTTCTCTGCTAAATCATCGAGTATCTGTTTCACGATGTCTTTAGAACTGATTTCAATCTTGATCAATTCGTCCGACTTAGTCTTCAGCATGAGAAAGTGCATGTCAAAGCTTGCTACACCGCAACAGAGCCGTCCGTTCACCTCTTCTATCCTCATATACGCATTGACAATATCCTCATAGGACACTGTATGCCATTTTAAGCCCTTTTTATACGCTAAGCTTTGTTCGTCAAGCCTGATCTTCTTCTCTTCCATTGCTCTCCATCCTTTTGAAAAAGGGACAGAAAACAAAATTCTGTCCCTTAACTTTAATCATTTTTACTTGTAACATATGAGTTCGTCACAAGTTACTCAACTGCTCTTATATAAGCATTACTTCGCTTCCGCTTTGCCCCACAGTACCTTACCGCCATCGACAATCAGAATAACCGCCAGAATAACGATAGGAACAATGATAACATCCTGCAATACATTGGTGAATACTGCTGCGCCGTCTAATCCGCCGCCCATCAGAGCAACAAGATTGTTCTTAAAGGAGAAAATCAAAGATACAATCGTTGCGCAGGACATGAAGATGATCGGAATATGAAGCATGCTGTTGTTTCTTCCCTGCTTCTTTAAATAAGTACCTACTGCCAGGAATGCAGGAACGGCAACTAACTGGTTACATGCACCGAACAGCGGCCAAACCTTAGCATAACCTGCCAGACAGAGTGCGAAACCGCAAACTGCTGTGATAATCGTCGCAACATACATATTGTCCAGCTTCATCTTCTTGCCGGCCTCTGTGCCTGCAAACAGCTCCTGGAACATGAAACGTCCGAGTCTTGTACCCGTGTCCAGAGATGTCAGACAGAAACAGGATACTGCCAGTGAAATAATGGTATAAGTAGCGTTTACCGCTCCTTCCGAGAATCCGATTGTTGCAAAGAATCCGGAAATAGCCGTTGCAAACACAACTGTCGGTGATCCGTAACCGGCTGCTGCAAACTGTCCGTCCGTAGTCAGTGTAGCAACTGCAATCAAGGAAATAACTGCAAGTACACACTCAATCAACATGGAGCCATAACCTACCAACAGAGCATCTTTCTCATTGTCAAGCTGCTTGGATGTCGTACCGGAACCAATCAGTGAGTGGAAACCGGAAATAGCACCGCAGGCAATGGTAATAAACAATGTCGGGAACAGATAGCTGCTTCCTACATGGAATCCGATGAATGCAGGAATCTGCACTGCAGGATGTGCCGCAAAAATACCGACAACCGCTGCGATCATCATGAAGTAAAGCAGGAAAGAGCTCAAATAATCTCTGGGCTGCAGTAAGATCCACACCGGTGTAACGGATGCAATCATAATATAAACGAATACAAATCCAAGCCAGAAATTCTTGGACAGAACAATCGGGAACGCAAGACCGATTGCAACACATGCTGCAAGCAGTACAACACCGATTACAGATGCAACAACCATAGGTGCATTTTTTCTGTAAACGAAGAAACCGAATGCAATAGCAAGCGGGATGAACAGCATAGATGCCGTAGCAACCGAGCCGTTCGCATCACTTCCCGTGAAGGAGTTTGCAACGATATCTGCAAAAGCAGCAATTACAAGAAGTAATACAAGCCATGCAAATACGGTAAACAGCACTCTGCTCTTATGTCCGATATTCTCCTCAATAACTTCACCAAGGGACTTACCCTGATGACGAATCGATACGAAGATCGAACCGAAATCCTGAACCGCACCGAAGAAGATACCGCCGATTACGATCCACAAGAAACACGGAAGCCATCCGAAAAATGCCGCCTGAATAGGACCGTTGACCGGACCTGCTCCTGCGATGGATGAAAAATGATGTCCCATCAGCACCGGAGTTTTGGCGGGGCAATAGTCAACACCGTCTTCCAACTCATGAGCCGGTGTCTTGCGAGTGGGATCAAGTCCCCACGTCTTGGCTAAATATCTGCCGTATGTAAGATATGCTACTACGAAGATAATGATAGCCAATAGAATTAATACTACTGAGTTCACACTAATCCCTCCTAATTTGATATATTTCTTTAGTGTTCTTATATGAAATAGATTACTCTATTCAATAAGCAGATGTATCTTGAAAATTCTTCTGATACAGCTTTAACGACTTACGCCCTACATAGTTTGTATATACTTTCTCATCTTCCATCGTGGCACATACGATATGTGCCTGAGAAAAGCCGCGCACATTAAAACGGTATCCTTTTTCAAATTTGAAGCGCTTAACGGCCTTTTTCATCTCCCTAGAGAGAGGTTTCTGTGCAAGCAGAGCTATGGTCATATAACTGTACATATGTCCCGCTTCAGGCAGTTCCTCGCCTTTGCGGACCAAAACGGGTTCCATATACTCTGTCACAATCTTATACGCCTCATCGATCAGCGCCCGATCAACTTCCTCCGTCTCTATAAAAAGGATATGTTCATAGCTGTCGGAAGACCACATATTGACTTCCCTTACCAAAACGTACTTCTCTACATGTGAAAAAAAGTACCCATACGCAGGGTACTCCTTACCATGAATAACATATGGCTGATAAATATCAAATGTACCCGAGTATTTCCGCAACAGTTGATCTAAATAATCAGCAGTTTTCACTCCAATACCCCTTTGTATCATACGTTTACACACTAATAAAAATTTATCATATTTACATCTAAAATACAATATTAATTAATAATTTCTTTCACAACAAGGTATGCAAAAGCCGCTCAAAATATTCCGGCAACGGCGCTGTCACTTCCACATATTCGTCGGTGGTCGGATGACTGAAACCGATCACCATCGCATGGAGCGCCTGACCGTTTAAAGAATCAGCAGAATTTTTGCGTCCATATACCTCGTCTCCCAATATCGGATATCCGATACTTGCCATATGGACACGAATCTGGTGTGTCCGCCCCGTCTCCAGCTGACACTCAATATAAGTGTGTTTCCCAAACCGCTGTAACACGGTATAATGTGTGACGGCAGGCTTGCCGTTCATCTCATTGACTGCCATCTTCTTGCGGTCTTTCGGGTCTCTGCCGATCGATGCACGGATTGTACCGTTATCCTGCGTTAGAACACCGCATACAATGGCGCGATATTTTCTTGTAATGGTATGTTCTTTCAACTGTGCTGCAATCGCATTATGGGAATGGTCGTTTTTGCAGACAATCAGAGAGCCTGTGGTATCTCTGTCGATCCTGTGCACAATACCGGGGCGCATGACTCCATTAATACCGGACAATTGATCTTTACAATGGTACATGACTGCATTGACTAGCGTGCCGCTGTAATGTCCGGGTGCCGGATGCACAACCATCCCTTTCGGCTTATTTACAATGAGCAGATCGTCATCTTCGTACAGGATATCCAGCGGAATGTTCTCCGCTTCTATCGCCGGTTCGACAGCTTCCGGAATCTGAAAGATAATTTCGTCATCAATTTTGAGACGATACCCGGCTTTCTGAGGTTTGTCATTGACCAGCACATCGTTGTCTTTAATACATTTCTGGATATATGAACGAGATAAGTCGGGAAGCGCATTGCTGATCCATTTATCCAGCCGCTCATCATCCTCACCCAATCCAATCTGATAAGTAAAATATTCCATATCACTTCAATTCCCGATAACGTTTTTGCTTGAAACTGATAAAGTTCAAATCATTTTCGCTGTAAACAAACAGCAGCAATATTACCAGCACTGCGGTGGACACCGTCACATAGATGTCAGCGACATTGAAGATTGGGAAATTGATCAAAACAAAATAGATGAAATCGACCACATAATTAAGACGGATGCGGTCAATCATATTGCCGATGGCGCCGGCTGCAATCAAACTCAACAATAAATGCAGTATCCGGTATTTCTTGCTGTTTGGTGTTTTCAGCAATACATAGCCGATGACACTAAGGATTACCACAGCTACAAAGATAAAAAAAGCCTTCTGATTCTGAAGCATACCGAAAGCCGCACCTTTATTCTCCAGGTAATTCAATTCTAAAACACCATTGAAAATAATGAATGCGGGTTTATCCTTCAGATGGATTACAGCAAGATATTTCGTGTATTGATCAAGTGCAACAAGCGCACATATTCCCAGCAAATCCAAGAATATTAACAGTTTTTTCTTAAACTTCATTCCTTCGCATCCTCATCACTAAAATAGATTTCACGGATTGCATCCAGTATCTCTTCATCCGTAACCGTTCTGTCAATGACAGCTTTGCCGACTTTTTTCAAAAGTACAAATTTAATCTGACCGGATTCCATCTTCTTATCGGATTTCGTCAGACGCAAGATTTCCTCAGGGTCAATACAATCGATGCTTATGGGTAAATTGAAGGGCACGAACATATCCCGTACCTCATAGTATTCATCCATAGACAGCCAGTTATGCTTCCACGAAATATAGGCTGCCGCAACCATACCGAGTGCGATACATTCACCGTGTACCATCTCGAAATTCATGGCTTTTTCGATAGCATGACCGATCGTATGTCCGAAATTTAGGAGCGCCCGATCTCCCTGCTCCTTCGGGTCTTTCTCCACAACCAATTTCTTGACTGTGCAGCTTCGCATAATCATCTCTTCCAGTATCGCGGAGTCTCTGTCGTGAATCTCATACATGTTCTCCAAAAGCCACTCATAGAACATGGCATCCTTGATAAGAGCACTTTTCATCACCTCTGCAAAACCGGCATAGAACTGTCTGTCGTCCAATTCTTTTAATGCAGAGATATTCATATAAACCAGCTTGGGCATATAGAATGCTCCGACCATATTCTTATACCCGTCAAAATCCACCCCTGTTTTGCCGCCAATACTGCTGTCCGACTGTGCGATCATCGTGGTGGGTATCTGTATGAAATCGACACCCCGAAGATATGTCGCGGCTGCATAACCGGTAATGTCGCCGACAACACCGCCTCCCAGAGCAATCAACAGATCTTTGCGGTCAAACCGGGCTTCAATTAACGTCTTGTAGATGTCTTTGACGGTATCAAGAGTCTTGTTAGCCTCCCCTGCGGGAAAAGTGTGGAGAAGCACGTGTTTACAGTGCCCTTTAAGAATTGCCTGCACTGTGGAGCCAAACAACCGAGCCGTATTAGAGTCAGTAATGAGCGCCACTCTCCTGTTCTCCACATCAAATGCCTGCAATTCATCCAAAAGAAGATCAAAACTGTCTGTAAAGACAATGTCATAACAGGGTTTCTTCTCATAATTGATTGTCATTCTGTTAGCCATGGTGTTCCTCCGCACTTATGTATTACCTAAAAGCATGAAAACTTCCTGACAATGCTGCCAGGAAGCTATCATACATCATCTAAATTCCGTTGTTGATCGGCACATCAAATGAGCCGGATAAGATTTCCTGAAAATCACCGGAAATATCGACACTCGCCGGTGTAATAATAAAGATATAATGCGAAATCTTCTGCAAATTGCCCGAAATTGCAAAGCAGGAGCCAGAGGTGAAATCAATAATCCTCTGCGCTATATCCACATCCAGACCTTCCAAATTCAAGACAACAGTTCTGTTAGCGAGAAGTGTCTCCGTAATCTCTCTGGCATCTTCCACTGTGGTAGGCTTAATCACACATACCTCCATGCCGGTGCCGGGCATCTTCTTCATCTGCCTCATTGGCGTCACTTTCGGAGTGGATTTCCTTATTGGCTTATCGTCATCCAAGGAAGCGTCATCTCTCATAGAGCCCGGCTTCTGAAGCGGCTCGGGGTCATCGTCATAGAAATCATCATCATAATAATCATCATCTTCCGGATTTAACTTCATGGCATTTAAAAACTTGTCCATTACACTCATACATATAACCTCCGTCATTTCAAATTATTTCATTATCGATTAACTTATGTATACTAAACGGCTGTATATTGTCTTTCTCCAAAAATGCCGGTTCCGACACGAATACATGTCGCGCCTTCTTCTATCGCGACTTCATAATCTCCGGTCATCCCCATAGAAAGTTCTTCCATACAAATATTATCAATGTTTTTATGTATTATGTCAACATATATTTGTTTTAATTTTGCAAAATATAGTCTATTTTCTTCTGAATCCTCTACATATGGTGCTATTGTCATTAAACCTTTAACTACAATATTGGGTAATTTAGCAATATTTTCCACAAGGGAAACGGTTTCCTCGGCAGTTGTCCCGAACTTGCTCTCCTCGCCCGCCACATTTACTTCCACAAGGACAGATACCGTAACATTTTTCTTGACGGCTTCTTTGCTGATTTCCTCCGCGAGCCGCAGAGAATCGACACTGTGGATCATATACACTTTATCTACGATATATTTTACTTTGTTGCGCTGTAAGTGTCCGATCATGTGCCAGCGCACATCGCCGGGCATCCGATCATATTTCTCTATCAGTTCCTGGACTTTATTTTCACCGAAATCACGGCAACCCAAATCATATGCTTCCCGCAACATCTCCACCGGCTTCGTCTTGCTGACTGCGATAAGTGTCACATCTTCTCTCGCTCTACCGCTTTTATCGCATGCCGCGCTGATATTCTCTTCCACTTTACGTAGATTGTCACCTATCATATATACCTCCCGAGTTTGCAGAGTTTGCCGTTAGGCAT
This sequence comes from Lachnospiraceae bacterium, assembly GCA_022510625.1. GTDB lineage: Bacteria > Bacillota > Clostridia > Lachnospirales > Lachnospiraceae > UBA3282. Next base: position 3,156 of record JAFLTD010000046.1, on the reverse strand, counting down.
ACTCATGCGAATTCTCGCAGACGAGCTTGCTCGTCTTGTTATGTGAGAGAAAAATGCTGTAATCGTAGTGTTACATCAAGAAGAATTACGAAGTAATTCTTGCAGAGTTGACCGCGGGGTCAACTCTTTTTACTCATAAATAAACTGATTATCATTCACCGTGGAAGCATCGAGTACAATATAATCATACACATTCAACCCGTACACGGTATTGGATTTCACGATGGAATACTCTTCGTTCTCATATAGTACATTAACCTGCTTAAAATCTGCGAACCCCTTGTTAATATTGTATACGCCTGTCAGGGAACCGGTCTTACGGATGGTATACTTCTCCGTGGAATTGGGTTTGACAATATTATTGTTTGGCCTAAGAACCGAGTCGTCCAGATAATATTCCGTGTCCGTCGCATCATAGATCGTAGTCGCTACAAACTCAATAGTGACATTGCCGTTCTCATCGTAAGTTTCTAACAGGACACCGTCATTCCCACTATTGCCACCCTTCGTCACATACTCCTTCGGCACGATAAAGAACTCCTTTGTCACAATAGCGGAGTTGGGAATCTTCAGTCCCTTCTCATCTTCCAGCAGCAGCTCAATATCAATGAAGCGATCGGTGCAGAAGGTAATCATGGAATTTGTAAAGGTCAAAGAAACAAATGTATCTCCGTCTTCATTCGTGTATGTGTCAACTTTACCCCATGAAGTATACTGGTTTTTCAGAAATTTGACTTCAACATATTCCTTTTTAATAAGTGTCTCAACAGTTTTCTCGTCGTCAACCTGAATGACAATGGACCAGTCCTCGTTAGTTGACAATTTATAGACCGGATCACCGCTGGCAACCAGAGTATTATTCACAAGATGTGTCTTCTCATAATTTCTCTGGTCAAAATATTCTTTAGTCATATCTTCCAATTTCAAATCTTCATATCCGTCAATAGAATATATAACGATGCCGCTCTTGGAAGCATTACGAAGATTGATAAATGAAGAGCCGGAAGCATCATTCAGAGCATTTACGTTCTCAAGGATGCTGTAGTTTGAGAGTTTAAGAACCGTACCTTCGACACTGTACTTGAAATTATATACGTCCGCAAATTCCGTTCTGTCAAAACGGTTCGTAAAAGCGGTGATTTCAGTCTTCAATTCTGTCAGATCGGCATCCGACAGGGAGTTCTCCCCACTTTCACTCTCCTGAATATAATCAGACAGTCTTCCCGTTTCATCTACGGTATATATCAGATTTCCCACTGCTACACGTTCGCCTTCTCTTGCAAAATAATTAATGAATCCCGCATCGCTGCCGGTCATAACCTCTTCGGTGCGCAGTGCAATACCCCGATAAATGCTGTTGGAGGACAGTGATCCCTCCTTAACACTGTAACCAACAATATGATCCGTTCTGAAATACATGACAACACATACTATTACATACACAAAAATAGCGGCAAAAATCAACATGCCGATATTCATGTTAAGAGGACGCCGGTATTTAGTTATCTTTCTCTCGTGGTCCGCCAAAACAGAATCTCCTTTAATACGCCAAAAACCTCGGACTCACCGAGGTTTATGGAATTACACATTTATCATCAGTTATGTATTGTTTACAGAGAAACGATCACTTTTGATTTGAGATTTTCGGGTAACGCATTTTCATCAATAGAAATACTCAATACGAAATCTACATGGAATTTTGTGCTGATGGTTTCTAATTTTTCAATCGTAGCGCTGATATCCTCTTCATTCACGCAGGCAATTTTCAAGAAGCTGTCAAAGTACATATGCTGCAGATCATGATCCTGAGAGATAATACCGCAGATAAAACCGATAAATTCATCACTGCTTGTCACTAAGTAGTCGGAAACATCGATTAATCTGATCTTGTTATTCAGTTCAAACATATGCTTGGTGCTCTTATCTAAATAGACTACATTTCCCTGAGCGTCCTTTATTATCGTATTTACCTGATCCAATAAATGCTTGGTTTTTCCTTTACCTTTATTGCCTACGATTAATTGAACCATAGCGAAACCCTCCTAAAGTAAAAATATTAGTATAGTCATATTATAAGGGAATGGAGCCAAAAAAACAACCATAAAAACTTATTTGATAAGCCCCAGCAAATCGGTCATATCCTTGTACAGATTATCCCCCGAAGTATCTTTCATAATAATAGAGATATATGGTGTTCCGTCGCTGCTCTTGGACAAAAGCATCAGACAATGCCCCGCGGCATTGGTGGTACCTGTCTTGCCGCCGATCACATTGACATTCGCCGGCATCTCATATGTGCCTCTCAGATATTGATTTGTATTATTCACTTCCAGAGTTTTCTCCGCACCGTTTCCGTCCGTATATACGGTGCTGTAAGAGGTCATCTGTATAATCTGATTGAACAGCTCATATTTCAGAGCTTCCTGAAAAATCAAATACAGGTCATATGTTGTAACATAATGATTTTCTTCCGTCAAGCCATTGGGATTAGTAAAATTACAATTTGTAGCACCGAGTTCAATCGCCTCCTCGTTCATCAATGCGACAAACTCTTCCACCGAACCGTTGCTCCCATTTACCGATGCAGATACACCTTCTGCAATCATGACTGCAACATCATTGGCGGAATAGATCAAAAGAATATGCAGAGCCTGATCCAGAGTCATCCGGTCTCCCGGTTTCAAACCGCACAGCTGAGCCCCCGGCTCCGTTATCAGAACATTCTCGGAAGCCGTCAGCATCTGGTCATTAGAACCGTACTTGATAGCGACAAGCGCAGTCATAACCTTTGTCAGACTGGCGGGATTGATCTGTACATTTACATTCTTGGCATAGAGCGTGTTCAAATTCTTGGTGTCGAACAACGCAGCAGCGCCCACCTCAGACAAATCTACTCCGGCAGGCTTCACATCCTTGCCCGCAACGCATAAATCGGAGGCAAAAGGCTCCAATGTCTCCTGATTTGTAATACTTAACAGCTGATAGCTGCTCACATCGTTATTCAATTCGTACGCCATGTCATATTTGGCACTGCCGCATCCTGTTGCGGTCATGACAAGAACCATAAGCATAGCGGCCGCTTTTGTCTTCGAATTACTATTTGTACATTTCACGCCACTCAAGGTCTCCTCTGTCGAGTGATTTGATTAACAGTTC
>JAFLTD010000045.1 GCA_022510625.1 Lachnospiraceae bacterium | reverse complement strand
CACACAGCCTTCTCCCGTCATCAATCGGACCGGCATGTATTGATTCATATTCATGGCTTTCCTCCCTATCGGACATTATAATTGATACCAACTGCATAACTATCCTTTGCGGATGATAATTCCTATCCTTTAAAAGTGTATCATAACCGCCTGTAAATTACTATGGGGAATGTAAGCGATAAGCATAAAGCTTATGTAAGCGATAGTTATAAAGCGTAAAAGTAACTTCCGCAATGTAAATAGGGATGATATAATTAGAAAACAACCAAGTACATAGAACAAACTATTGAGATAAGAGTGATTTTATGAAAAGAAAAAAATTTTTATTTGTTATTATATTGCTGTTTATTCTCTGTATGGCAGCCGCTTTTTTTGCTTTCCTGCGCTTTCGCGGCAGTAAAGTAATCAAGGTTTCCAAAGAGGCTGTGAATATCATTCCATACGACGATATCATTCTTTTTAGGCAGGATGACGAAAGATGGGCTGAGGATAAGTTGGGCAGCTCTGACTATTCCATGCAAAAATCAGGCTGTCTCGTAACCTGTATCGCAGCCGCTCTTTCTATGAATGGGGAAACGGTCACTCCCGAAAGCCTAAACGAACTTTTTTCTTCCGGTGGTGTTTACGACAGTGAGGGAAATTTACAATGGGAAACTTTAAGACAGCTTGACGGCGGCAACACATTTGATGCCGAAGTTTATCCTGCCGTATCGGAAGAGATTTTACATGATTGTCTTGAACGCGGAAAATTTCCGATTGCCAGAGTCCGGATGCGCGGAATCGGAAATTTCCATTATGTTCTGATTGTTAAATTTGAAGACGGCAAATATTTCTGTATGGACCCCTTGGAGGATGAATTACAGCCGCTTTCTCATTATGGAAACAGAGTTTATGCAATCAGATGCGTGTCGATTAAGGATTGATATCTCCTGTCCGTATTAATTTGAATAACTAATGCCAATTCGGCACATTTCCAAAATCAACCACGATTCCGGTAATACAGGTATCTTCATACACGGTTCCGGGATATACTTCCTCGATTACAAATTTAAATGTCACTTCCTCGCCGTTTGCCACCCTGATATCTCCCTGAGGTATCGTAAAATACTGGGGATTTATGGTATCTTCAAGTGCGAGGCGCGCGTAGGGCTGATCGTAAACATACATCATAAGAGTCTTTACTCTGCCGTTTTCCTGCCATACTTGCTCATCTCTGGCGTAGCCGTTGACGATACAAATCTGCGTATAATCTATATATCCATCGTCACCATAATAATAATCATCAAAACGGACAGGCCTTAAAATACGGTTTTCACTTGCCACCTCTATAAGATGAGCAAATACAATCTGGTCATAGATAATGTATTCTCCGATTCCGACACCTTCTGCTCCCTCCGCCCACGCAAGTTCTCTGTTTTCGTGGAGAACATTGTCAGCACGGTAACGGTCTGAGATAGATTCCAGCTCCGACGAAGCAGTTACCTGGTGGGCAAAGTGGTAAACATGCTCCCATTTACTACAGCCATACCACTGCCAGTCCTCGAAACCGAAGTTGGGCGCATCCGGCGTTTTCTCAAGGCTGCAGAACATATCCTCAAGCCAATCGTCGTATGTACCTCCCAGCTCACCGTAGAAAAAACTCCCTATTTCCGGGGTTAGGACCAGTGGCTCCGAAGGCACATTAACCTGAGTCGCCACAGGATATTCCACTTTGATGCCATTCGATGCTGCATATGCTTCTACCTCTTGACCTGTTTCTTCTCTGCTCCATTCCACAAAAAAGCGCAACTCATCTCCGCAGCCGTCAAAGGCATCCTTGCCGATTATCACATCGCCCGACCAGAAGTTAACCTGGGTAAGATGCCTATTCCCGGCAAACGCACGCTCTCCTATTTCTTCCATATACCATGTGGATTCATATTGATGCTGCAGCAGATCACAGTTTTCAAAAGCGTTAGCCCCCACTGTTTTCAACTTATAGCATTCTGAAAAATTGACGTTGACAATACCTGTATTTCTAAAAGCACTGTTTCCTATTACCTCAATAGATTCAGGAAAGTGTACACTTTGCAGTTCGATATCCTCAAAGGCACCGTCTCCTATCTCTGTAACGAGATGTGCGCCCAGTGTATGAGGAATCTCCATTTCTCCATGTTGGCGTAAGATATATCTATAATATTCTTCCTTTAGTCCGGTAATCACTGTGCCGTTATCCCCTACTACATAAGTAAACATATCCCGTTTTATGGCATCTGACATGCCGTCTGTTTCTTCTTTGTCTTGCTTAGACTCTACGCCTACTAAGGACTTGTCCACATCCCTGTCATGTGTCGCGTCTTCACTCTCAGCTTCCGCAGACTCGGATTCAGTATTTTCCTTTTCTACAACGTAAGCTACAACAGGAGCTCCCTTGGGAGCTTTGGCACAGCCAAAGATGCTGAATATTAAAATTGCAATAATACATATGCTTACAAGCCTTTGTCGCATAATTTATCCTGCCCTTCCACCATATATGATAACACGAATCTGCAGCCCATTCTACCTTGTCTGGTCCACTCCCAGCATGGCAGTCGCCAAAATCTCATACACCTCCCTGCACTCCGAACCACTCACCACATATCCCACAACCATAAAATCCTCCAGACTTGTCTGGTACATCACGCTTACCACTGTCTCCCCGTCAACCTCGTCTGCCCAGAGCATAATCGGTTTGTAATGTTCACCAATTACATCTTTTATCAGAGCTGCTCCCTCATCGTCCTCCGGTTGAAATGAAAGTACATCCTCTGTATACATATTGCTGCATGTCCATATGTATTTGTTGTAGTATTCCGGTTCTCCGTCATTATCAAGGTCACATACATATTTATAACCGGCATCGCTCTCTGCAAGTTTCTCCGCACTTCCCACAATACACTCATAATCCTCAACCAATTCGTCATACATAACCGCATGATTCATAATATCTTCCGCTTGGTCCTCATAACCTTCTTTGCATCCAATCAGCGTCAAATCATAATCTTCTGCGCCTAACATAAGATATACTTCCTCGGTATGACACCCGTCCTCGTACACCGTCACGCAAAAGCCGTTATAAAATTTCTTGCCGTAATCATACAGTGTCCGCACAAGATAATTTTGGCCCTCATAAGCAATAATTCCGAATTCTTCTTTTACGGATTCGAATGAATCTGTCTCTCGATATGTACCGTCCTCCTGACCTTGAAACAGAATATAGTCCACAAAACCGCCGGTACCGCCCCAGTAAAACTCTCCGATTATATCCTCTATCCCGTCGTTGTCAACATCAGCTGATGCCAAAAGGAAATCACCCATCTGACAACTGTACAAAACATTTCTCCGGATATCATCGCTCAGCTCGGCAAACTCATACTTTTCCTCCGTGGTAAGCTCTATCGAAGTCATCATAGCCTTTAGCGTTTCAAACTCCGTGCCGTTCATCATCGCATCTGTGATCTCATCCAAGAGACCTTGTGGTATTTTCTCCGGCTTTTCCTCTTTATCCGAGTAGAAAAACTCCTTCGGCGCGAGTCCGTCATAAAACTGTTCATACAGCGCCCTTATGTGCCCGCTGCTATCATCCTCCCACTCTTCCGGCGTAAAACTCTCATCGAAAATGAGATTGTCAGAGCCCTCATCATATGCCAGAATCCTCACACCTTCCTCTCGGATCTCAGCCTTGCACTCTCTGACCTTTACGAGGTCATAACCTTTCCACTTCCACAAACTTTCTATATAATCTTTGTCATGACTGCTCCGCTCATCGGTCTGATAATCGTTATCGTATCCCCAGATTGTTTTTGTTTCGGGAAAGAATTCTCTAAGATATATAGAAGGCATATCTTCAGAATATTCAACCTCTATAAACACTTTTTCTGTGGAGTCCCAGACAAGCGCACCTTGGCCATTCGTATCGATATCCATGTACCCGTCAAAATTTACATCTTCCAAATCACTGCCGCGAATATATCCGTTTTTGCCGCTTTCATAGGACATATAGCAATGGTCATAGTAACCGTCAAGATAGAAGTAAAGCTTGCTGTCGTCATGACACAAAAAGGAATATCCTTCTTCCGGCATTATTTTAATGTATGCCGCTTTACAGTCCATGTCATTGCTCACAACTCTGCCTCTGTCACGCCACTTTACCTTTCCCTGTTCGCGTAATGCCGAAAATCCATACCCGCTCTCCGCATCAAGCTCACCGACTATATATAGATCTTCACCGCAAGCAAGTGCATAGTGATAATAATCACTTCCATAGCCATAATTCAAATTGCCCAGTCTGAAAATATACTCTCTGTTACGCTGATTCTCATACTGTACCCGCAGATTATTATCCGGAAACAGATTAAGCAGTGCACTGATAAGCGCCTCCTCACACTCGTAGTCCACCCTGTAATGCGCCAATCTTATTTGCGGCGGAAACGGTCCTGTTCCCATATAATCGTCAGCGTCTCCGACACTCTTCTCAGCACCGTTTAGCTTAACAACAAGTATTTTCTCCCCATCAGCGTCCCCGATATCGGATGTCTTCTCCTCCGCCGTTACCCCATCGGGAAGTTCTATGGATAAATTGCCGAAAATCAGCTCGTTATCGTTCTGCTCCATGCCTGTTTCCACATAGTTAATTACAGCGGACGGCGTATATGCATCCGAGTCCTTTTGCGGTACGCCTCCGTTCAGAATGCCGGTCATTGCCAGCATAGTCAGTAATTGATAAAATATTTGCATGATTATCCCGATCATATCACTCTCCGTTCTGCGCCGTATATTTCAGCGCCCTTTCTGCGTTGTATAGATCATATCTTCCATGTTGATCAAATCTTTCCGGGGCACATACACTTTCTGCCCCGGAAAGATTAAATTCGGATTGCTCATATCGCTGTAAACAACAAATGTCTCTTTGTCCTCGTCATACATCTGCAAGGATGTATATAACCTCTGACTTCCCATGTACTTCTCCGCAATCTTGCAAAGTGAATCTCCTTCCTTGACAATATGCAGATATTCCTCATTCCGGAGGGTCTGCATCATGCCTAATAGGATATGGTGACAAGCCTCCTTATCTTCCGCCTCCTTGCGGATAACGGACGCCAGATAATATCCCTCGTCCTGCTTCTCCATAAGCGGTATCGCCAGCGTAACCTCATAATACGTTGTTTCGCCCTGACATACCAGATAATCGTAATAGAATTCCTCCTGCCTGCGGTAGTTCCAATTGATCGTCCCGTCAACGCCTTCCGGCAAAAGAAAAGACGCACCCTGCTCTTCTACAAATCGTCTGACTGATTCTTCGCTTACAAATGAATCCCCCTTAACTTTCTGTAGCCAGACATCACCCATATCTTTTGCCGGATCTTCATCAAGCTGCCAGAGTCCCTCCATTGAGGGTTTGATCCGGTACATGGCATCGTCGCCCTGCGGCTCGCCCTGCTTCAAAATATTTTTGGAAATATAAACAGTAGCAAGCATAAGTTCTTCCCCCGTGTCGGCTTCTGTATACAGGCCGTACTCCACATGCCACCATCTGTCCTGCGCACTCTCCATGAGTGTCTCTCCCACATTCAAAAGCCGCAGCGTATATTCCTGCTCATACCGTGTAGTCTGCCAAAACAAATCAATAAAATCTGTCAGTCGTTCGTTCAGATATCCTTCACTTACCAGATTTCTTACGGTATCGATACCGGAATTAAAATCCGCACAAGTATCACTAAACTCCACATATTTATACTTCATAAACGTTGTCTCATTTCCCACCCCATAAAGATGTATCGCATAGCGCAATGTCTCTCTGTCAAATTCTCTTTGACTTCGATTTTGCCATCCTCCCTCCGGCACAAAAAATTGCACCGTATCCATTGAAATGATACTTCCGCTCTCCTTCCTGACGCTTCCGTCTTCCTGCCGCAGGTAAATCGAATCGTTGTCCCGTTCAAACCTTACAACAGGGCTTCCGTTCTCGGTTTTCCAATAATCCTTTCCCAGAATGCGGAGCTCCGGTTCACTCTCCGGCGGAAATTCATCGATTACACGTATGTTGAGAATTTTCTTCGGTTCCGGTTCCGGATCTCGTTCCCCCGCTATCATCACATACAGACACACAGCGGCAATTCCCGCAAGAACCGCTGCCCTTTTTACGGCATACACCAGCTTCTCAAGCGGCTCCCTGTACGGGTACACTTCGTCAACAACGTTATCGTATGCAGTTTCTATTGTCTCTTCCGATTCTTCTTTCTCTCTCATACCGAACTTACCATGTCACTCGCATGCGGATTAAAGCCTGCTATCCCATGCTGCCGTTATAGAATATCACAGGCTTGCATCAAACTTGTATCAAAATTGCATCAAAGTTGCATCATTTTATGTACTCCTCCACCTTCACTCTCCCGTTCCGCACTCGCACCGTGACCGCACCGTTCTCCTGCGTCCTGTAGATATAGCAGCCACAATCTTCAAGGCGCCCAAGCAGTTCCTCGTGAGGATGCCCATATCTGTTGTTTCTTCCCGCCGAGATCAGCGCAATCTGCGGATTGACTGTCTGCAGGAACGCCTCATCTGTAGAATTTCTGGAACCGTGGTGCGCCACCTTGAGCAGCGTAATACCTTTGGCCGACACGGACAATTTATTCAGTCTCTCTCTCACCAGCTTCTCGCCATCCCCTTCCAGGTCCCCTGTAAACAGTGCGGTGAAACCTCTATATTCCAGATAAAGTACGGTAGAATAGGCATTTGGTTCCGCCTCGTTCCATCCTTTTTCCGGGTGGATACAGGTTAACATAACTTTGCGGCATCGAAAAGTATCGCCCACACCGAGATATCTCACTGCAACACCTGCATTCCAAGCGGCCGCCTCCAATTTACGGTACTCCTCATTTCTGCCTGCCTCCGCCACATCCGGCAGATATAAACATCCCACGGTGATACCGCTTGCCTCCGCCTCTTCCAACATCTCAAGGATACCGCTTACATGATCACTGTCCGGGTGGGTGACGATAACGGCATCTAAGTATGACACTCCCTCATGCTTCAGATAGGGCATCATCTGATACTTTGCCACATCACTCTTGTCGGAGCTGCCGCCGTCGATCAGCATATGGATTCCGCTGTCCTCCGTCAGATAGATGCAGTCTCCCTGCCCCACATCCACCATTGTGATCTGCAGTCCCTGCGGCAGTCTGATTGTCAGCACGAGCAGTGCGCACAGTACTCCCTGCCAGAAGTGCAGCTTGGACAACCTTTGATTCCACACCACAAGTCCTAGCAGAATAACGAGAAAAAGCACAATCTGCCATGGTTTCGGGCATCCGATGACCCATTTGCTGTCGGGGAGTCGCAGACAGAGATTACAACACGTTTCATAGAAGGCCAAAAGTATATGTACGGGATAAGCTGCTGCCCTCCCCAGCGGAAGAGAGCACGCAGCAGTAGTAAGCGTTATCAGTCCTCCCGTCAGTACAAATGTCATACAGGGAATCACGATGAGATTTAGAAATACCGAATAGGGCGGAAATTCATAGTAGAAACACAGATAAACCGGCAGTGTGGATATGGATATTGCCGCGCCTGACAGAAGCGCTTTCTCCGCCTTGCCGTGCCCGAACAGATTTCTCTCCACGGCCGGCAGAAAAATTCCGATACCACAGATGGCGCCGAAGGAGAACAGGAAACCGCTGTGCTGTATATACAGCGGCTGCTGAATCAAAGTTATAAGCGCTGCCACGGTCACCGCGGTCAGAAGGTCATAAGTTCTGCCGATAAGTTCTGCACCGAGATGGATGCCGAACATAATATATGCCCTCAGCATAGAGATTCCCATCCCTGTCATCGTTCCATAACAATACATAAGTCCGATGCACAACATTATGTTAACTAACTTAGGGAATCTCATGGTTCTAAACAGTTTATGGCACCCCATTCCGATCACAGACAAATGAAGTCCGCTTATTGCCAGAATATGAATAATGCCGTTCTGTTGATACAACTCTTTGATATCTGCATCTAACGTACCCTTTTCGCCCAGAAGCATTGCCTTTATGACCGAGGCATCCTCCGCATTAAAGCATGCGTCCGCAAGGAGTGACAGATATTCCCCGGCAAGGTACATCTTATTCCGGAATACATCGTATGTCCTGCTCTGCGCCAAGATACTGCTGTCCATAAGCCTGCCCTGCTGCCCCAAAATGTGGTAATAATCTGCGGCATCGAACTCGCCGGAATTGGTTGCATGGCTAAAAGCACGGTAATCTCCCTGCACGATCACAAGACTTCCCACCCGCGGGATTTCCCCCGTCTCCACATAGCACAGAACGCCCTCTATTCCCGCGGCGTCTTCTCTTTGAATATTCTCTTTATTGTCTTTCCAGAAACTGTGTAATCTGTATTGTGGAATCTTCTCAGAATCTGATAAGAATTGTTCCAGACTTGAAATGTAATTTTCGTTAAGAACCACTGCATCAGTCAGTGACAGGACCTGCACCTCTTCGCCCCGCAGTATCTTGTGTTCTATCCAATCCACGTATCCTGCCACGACGATCCGCTCCCTGTCCAACGGCTCGTAGGTCGGTGCACCGCGTCCCATAAAAGTAATCAAAGCGGTGACCGCCGCCACATAGGCCAGCCCGATCAGGCATAACGGTCTTCGTATATTCAATATTTTATACCTCTTTTCTGCATATGCAGTGTATGTGCCGGACCGGCACATACACTATGAAACCGTGAGCAGATCGAGATTTCTCTCGAACACGTCACTCAAATTAATCTTTTCACGATATAGGATGTTGGTCTCACCGTTAATCGAGATCTGCACCTTATTTACATTCGACAGTTCTACCAGCGAATTAGTGAGGGAATAAATCGTCACTTCCGCGCTTGTAGTGTACTGCCGGCTTAAAAAGGCTTCATCCAAGTTTACATAACATGTTCCATCCTTGACCGTCACACTGACAATTTTGGTTGACGGGTCCACGGTAGGATATGCCCCCTCCGACACAGGACCTTCAATGATCTTCTCCACCACCAGCTTTTCCAGCGCAATATTACTGCTGTACACGACATTTCTCCTGTTTTCTTCCACCAGCCCTGTGCCGTCCTCGTCGGCAAAATAAAGGCGCAGATTCACCTTTTCATATGCGTTGATCTCATTTCCGGCATTGTCAATGAACAGATCCGCCGACATCATTCCGACGGCAATCCCACCGCTGTCGGCAAGCATCTCCCCCTGCACCGTAAAGGACACATAATCGACTCCCGGAATCTGTGTCACCGTCCTGACAATTGCCGCTCTTGTGAGTACCTCCTTGACCGTGTCCATCGCCTTATAGTTCTCGTCAAAATTCATAGTCAGCTGCCCATTGTCAAGGGTATATTCAATCAATTCAAAACCGTTTGCAAGCGGCGCCTCGTATTCAAACTTCGACGGAACTTCGGCAAGCTGTCCGAGAAGTTCCTCAAGCAGCGTCTGAACATCTTCCGTCTCGCTAAAATACTCTCTGGCCAGAGTCTTTGTCTCTTCATTATTCACATAATAAACACTATAAGATTTTCCGTTCGCAAACTGTTCCTGATTTCCACATGCTGCACAAGACAACACAAGCAACAGAATACAACCACATAATATACCGACCTTTTTCATCTGCTCTCTCTTTTTCATCCGAATCATATCACTCATACAGGAATATAGGACAGCGGTATTTTCACCGTGAAAGTGGTACCTTCGCCTTCTATGCTCTCCACTTTGATCGAGCCTCTATGTTTCAAAACGGCGCTTCTGGTGATGGCAAGTCCCAGCCCTGTCCCGCCGATCTCTCTGGATCGTGACTTGTCAACGCGATAAAACCTCTCGTATATATGGTCTAAAGACTCCTCCGGAATACCGATGCCCGAGTCTGCCACCTCCACGGTAAAAAACTGATGGTCCGCATCCAGCGTCACTTTGACCCACCCATGCTCCTTATTATACTTCACTGCATTTTCTATCAGATTGGATATTACCAGCGTAATCTTAACTTCGTCCACCGCGGCAGTCACCGGCCGAACACTCTCGTACACCAGCTCCACATCCCGTTTCTGCGCAATGGGGCGCAGTCTCCGCATAATCAATTCCACCAGCACATTCATATCTACTTCCGTGATATTTAAATCCGCCACCGTCCGGTCCATCTTCACAAGCGACAGAAGATCCGTGATGATCTCGTCCTCCCGCTCAATTTCCTTGGCGATATCCTCCATGAATTCCTGATACACTTCTATCGGCACATCCCGCTGGCTGATCAGTGAATCCGCCAAAACTTTCATGGACGTGATGGGCGTTTTCAACTCATGTGATACGTTGGAAACAAACTCCTGTCTGGAATCGTCAAGCACCTTCATTCTGCCGAGCACCCTGTTAAAGGCTTCACCTATGTTCTCCGTCTCCAGGCAGTCCAGAACGGAAATCGGGTCATCCGTATACCCTTCCTGCGCCTTATTCAGTGCATCTGTAACCTTTTCAAAAGGGTGAATCAGCGCCTGCGCCGCCAAAACAGATAATATGAAGATGACCAGAATCACGATCACTTCCATGATCAGCGCCTGACGGTTCAATATATTCATAGTCGTGATGACACTGTCTGTGGACGCGCTGACCAGCATGACTCCCCGCACGATCTCACTTCTCTCCCCGTCACCGGAATCGCTACCGACACTGACAGTCTCCGTGATCGGGATCGTCATCTCGATGTATCCGTTATCCTTGTCGTATCTGCTGGCACTCTCCCCCTTGGCACATCGCACCACTTCCTCTGAAATCATGGTCTTACTCTCGCTGATGCCGTAAGTGTCTTTGACGACACGCAGATCACTGTTGATAATCATAACACGCCCGTCATATAGACTGGATAATTGATCGATCTCGGCATTGATCACCTCGGAGGAGGTGTCCTGCAGATAGTGATAAGTAATCAGGTGATTTGCCAGAATCCTAAGCTGCGTGGTAATATCGGAAGTTCTGACATTGACGGCACGCTTCTCATAATTCTGTACGATGGCATGGCGCATAACGACACAGGGAATCAGTCCGACAACAATCATGATCAGAAAGATTCTCGTTTTAAGACTTTTTAAGAAATTCAATTTATGTAAAAAATTGTTAAGCAAAGTAATAACCCACACCCCACTTAGTCCGCACATAAACCGGCTCTCCGGGGACACTCTCAATCTTCTCGCGCAGTCTTCTGATGTGTACGTCCACCGTTCTCACATCTCCCGGATAATCGCTGCCCCACACAAGTTTTAACAGATTCTCCCTGCTGTATACCTTGCCCGGATTCTTCATCAGAAGCTCCAGCACTTCAAACTCCTTGGCGGTCAGATTGATCTCTTTTTCCTCAATATATACTCGTCTTCCCTCGCAATCCAAGCGCATTCCACCCTTCTCCACGATTCTCGGAGAATCCTTGTCGTCGCCCTTGCGGGCAGTCCTGCGTATGATCGCTTTGATGCGGGCTTTGACTTCCAGAATATTAAAAGGTTTGGTGATATAGTCATCGGCCCCATAATCGAGTCCGAGAATCTTGTCCATATCATCACCTTTTGCGGTTAACATAACTATGGGGACGTTTGAAAACTCACGAATCTGCTGACATACCTCAAACCCTGTCATCCTCGGCAGCATCACATCCAACAGGATCATGTCGTACTGATTCTGCTTTGCCAGACTCAATGCTTCCTCGCCGTCATAGGCGCAGTCCACTTCCATTCCGTCCTGCTCCAAGCTGAAACGGATACCCTTCACAATTACTTTTTCATCATCGACAACTAATACTCTCTGACCCATCCCTCATATCGCCCTTACTTTACCTTAATACTGTCCTTGATCTTCTCGAAGGTTCCTTCCTTGATTCCGCTTACATTCATGATATCTTCCACCGAGGAAAAACTGCCGTTCTCCTGTCTGTACGCCACAATCGCCGCCGCTCTCACGGCGCCGATACCGGGTACATTGCACAACTCCGTTTCCGAGGCGGTATTGATATCGACCTTTCCGTCCGAAATGCTGCTTTGCGACGACTCATCCTGCCTGCCGCCGCTGTCCTGTATCCCCACTGCCCCGGACAACGTATCACCTTCAGTCTCTGCTGCCAGGATTTCGGTCTGTTCCAAAGTGGGAATCATCAGCTTAACACCGTCGGGCAGTTCCTGTGCTTGGTTTACATAACTTTCATCCGCATCCTCCGCAAATCCTCCGGCCGCCTGCACGGCCTCGTAGACTCTGCTGCCCGCCGGCAATTCGTATACGTTCGGCTTTTTCACCGCTCCGCAGACATGCACGAAAATCGTCCCCGGCTCATCAGGTTCACCGCCATTCTCCGGTATACTGTACTCCGACGACTGCTGTCCGGCAGATTCCACCTGCAGATTCTGCTGTTCGGCTTCATTTTCTCCTTGCATAAACAACAAATCCCCGTTCTTCTGCTCCGGTTCCGCCGTGATATCGTCCAAAGCCAGCTGCTCTCTGCGGGTACATCCGCACAGCAAAACACATAGTATGATCACGCATATATTCACATTTATTATTTTACGCATAGTTTCCTTTCCGAACCGTGTATGATTCTCAAGGAAGTTCCCGCTATGCACTGTATTCTCATTGTAAAATAAATTGTGTTCTATGTCCACTTAAAAATCACAATTCCTACAATGGCAACTCCCATTCCCAGAATTTTACGTAGCTCAAGCGGTTGTTTTTCCACACCGAACATTCCGAGCAGTTCAATCACATATGCGACGATCAACTGTGCAATCACGATAAGCATGACCGCCCTGGCGGGTCCCAGCATCTCCATTCCCTTAATAACCGTATAAGTGATGAACGCCCCGATAGCGCCGCCCAAAAGCATATACTTGGGTTCCACCTTCCACAGTGTGCCGAAGGAGGCTCTGTCCGTGACAAGCCATGCCGCCAGACAGACTAACAGCGCGGTGAATTGTACGAAGGCATTCGCCACCCAGATACCCGAGGTTTTCGTCACCTGTGTATTAAACACACCCTGAACGCTCATAAGCGCTCCCGACAACAGTGCAATCAATAATCCAAACATAATAAACTCCTTTCCACTCTACAGAAATAAGCAGATTCGAAAAACTTCTGACTCTGCTTATACGCACAAACAAGGCAGTTTCCTGCCTTGTTTTATCATATCCACTCTGCATGGCAAATATGCACTTATCGCTTTTACTCCCGCGCTTATTCCCCTTCGTTTTCGCTGTCTTCGTCCGTTATCTCCTCATCCTCATACTCTTCTTCCATCACTTCCGCCGGCACGTCAAGGTACTGTTCCGTATACTCCTCACCGACCACCTGACTCATGATCTTCTCGGAAAGAACTTTTAAATCGATGTTTGCATCCTCACCGTCCCATATCTTGGCGAAGGCGATTTCCAGCTCCACCCAGAAATTGCTCGTCTCGATCATCTTGGGCATCGGAATCGAGCACATATACTCTTGGAGAAACGCTTCCTTGTCAGGATCCGCATAAGTGTCCCCGTTGTCGCAGACAGGCAGCTTGCCCGTCCGTGCAAAGAGAGTGTCCGTGGCATACTCCGTCAGATACACTCCAAAATCGTTCGCCATCTCTTTCTTGGCAGAATAGCCGTTGACCACCAGGCACTGTGTCACGGACAACGAAGCGGAACCAAGCTCCTCACTTACATCGGGCATCATGGAGATTCCGTACTCGTACTCGAATGCTCCTTCCGCCTTGGCATTCTCTATTTTGGACAATGCATCCGTCGTAGCTACGGTGTATACGATCTTTCCGTCCATAAAATCCTGCAGAATACCGTCATAACTGATTTCCTTCGTGTCGATGGAAAAGAATTGATTCAAGCTCTGATATACCCTTAGACACCGTATCGCATCTTCATTGTAAATGTGGATGGAATCCGCACGGTCACCGTTCCTGCCGCCGACATCGATCGAATTCCCTACGAAGAAGTAATTGTAGAAAATATCGGACACATCCCACTTGAAAACTGCTTCCACCTGCTCCGGAGCGTCGTACACATCCGCAAAGGCAAGAATGTCATCAATCGTTCTGGGAAGCGCCTGTTCTACCCGTTCTGCTACAGTCTCCTCGGAAATCAAGCCCGCCTGCACCGCTTCTTCGGCAGACTCGCTTGAGATTGTCTCCTCAGGCTCCTCACCGTTTTCGAGCCGCTCCAGTTCTTCCTCTGCCATGACCACATCGGTCTCCGCCTCAATCTGCGCTCTCGCCCAATCCGTCAGATACGTTTCATTGTACAGGAAACAGCTTGTCTCAAAATAGAAGGGATAGGCTATCTGCTTATCGTGATAGGTCACCGCTCTGATTGCCGTCTCCGGGAAAGTCTCCTCCATGGGAAACACGCCCTCCGGCAGACGGACCTCAGAGGCAAGCCCTGCCAAATACGCCTTTTCAAGGGAATCATTGCTGATGATATACAAGTCAGGCACTTCTTCCGTAGTGATAGACGCCTGATTGATGGTTTCCAGATACTCCCGCCCCGATGTATAGACGGGTATTACCCTCACATCACTCTGATATTCGCTGTAAGATACCGCAACACTGTTTAAGTAATCTGTCAGCGCCTCATCCGTATACCACAAATATAGAGTTTCTCTATGACCGAAAATCGAATCGTCTTTGATCTCGTCATCATCATTCTGCCGCACCGTGATGCCCAGTCTTCCCACTCCGTAGATACCGCCTGCGCACAGTGCGATCACCAGAATCGTAATCAATCGTTTTTTCAGAGTCACTTTCGTTCTCCTTCTACCGTCTTATCCCGCGATATTCACCGCAGTTTCCTCAATATTTACAGTAAATCCGCTCTTATCTATGAACACACTTCCTGTATGCTCTCGCGCAGAATCGCAATCATATTGTCTACATTCTCCCTTGTAATTATGAGGGAGGGCACAAACCGGATAATATTCGGTCCCGCGTTGATCAGGACAAGTCCTTTATCCATGGCTTTGTTTATCACATCCCCCACCGGTCTGTCCATGACGAGTCCCTGCATCAGCCCGACGCCGCGCCTCGTCTCTATACAAGGAAACTCACCCGCAAGTGCATCCAGGCATTCCTCCAGATAACTGCCCACCTTCTTCACATTGTCCAAGACATTCATTGCATCGAACAAATCAATTACCTTGCAGATTGCCGCACATGCAAGAGGATTGCCGCCGTATGTGGTGCCGTGATCGCCCGCGACGAGGGAGTGTGCTCCAACCTTCTCCGTCATCATGAAAGCCCCTACAGGTACACCGCATCCGAGCGCTTTCGCCGTTGTCATCACATCCGGCTTAACGCCATAGTGCTGCCATGCAAACATCTCGCCCGTCCGTCCCATACCGCACTGAATTTCATCCAGAATCATCAGGATGTCTCTCTCATCGCAGAGTTCACGCACCTTCCGCATAAATTCCTCCGTTGCGGGATAGATGCCGCCCTCGCCCTGGACAGTCTCGAAGATGATGGCGCAAGTCTTATCCGTCACCTGCCTCATCACACTGTCAAAATCATTAAGCTCCGCAAACTTGATGTTGCCAATCATCGGCTCGAAGGCATCCCTGTAGTGCGGATTGCCGGTCACAGACAACGCACCCATGGTTCTACCGTGGAAGGAATGGTTCATGGCAATGATCTCGTGATCCGTTCTTTTGTCTTTCAGATAACCATACTTTCTCGCCGTCTTGATGGCGCCCTCTATCGCCTCTGCCCCGCTGTTGGTGAAAAAGACACGGTCCATGCCGGAGATCTTCTTAAGTTTCTTCGCCGCCTCGATTGCGGGGAGATTGTAATAATAATTCGAAGTGTGAATGATCTTATCAATCTGCTCTTTTAAAGCGTCGTTGTACTCTTTATTGTTGTAGCCCAACGCAAACACCGCGATACCTGCCACAAAATCCAAGTACTTCTTACCGTCTGTGTCGTAGAGGTACACTCCGTCGCCTTTCTCGAAGACGACCCGGTAGCGGTTGTATGTGTGCAGGAGAACTTTCTCCGCCTCGTCTATATAATTCTGCATCATCTGACTCATAACATATCCCTCTGTCTTTTTGCAAATTGCTCATGTCCCGGTTTATACATTGCACAGTATTACATCAAATCCATATATCGCTAATCTGCTAACATTCCCTTATCCTGATCGGCGATAATCGCCGTTCCGATACCTTTGTCCGTAAAGATCTCCAGCAAAAGGCAATGAGCGATCCGCCCGTCCAGAATGTGGACTCTGTTGACGCCTTCCCTGATGGCATCCGTACAGTTGCTAAGTTTCGGCAACATGCCTCCGCCGATACATCCGCTGTCGATCAGCTCATCAGCCTGTGACGCCGTCAGTCTGGAGATAAAACTGGACTTATCTTCAATGTCTCTGTACAGACCTTCAATGTCCGTCAGGAAAACCAGCTTGTCCGCCCCTACCGCCTTGGCAATCGCACACGCCGCATCGTCCGCGTTAATATTGTAGGTCATAAACCGGTCGTCTAATCCGATGGGCGCTACAATAGGCAGAAAATCTTTTTCCAACAGATCATATAACACCTTGGGATCGACGCCGACAATCTCACCCACAAAACCGATGTCCTCACCGTCCGGACATTTCTTAACACACTGCAGAAGCCCTGCGTCCTTGCCGCTGATACCGACCGCCCTGACGCCCAGTTCCTCCACCATCCTAACTAGATCTTTGTTGACTTTGTTGAGGACCATCTCCGCAATCTCCATGGTCTCATCGTCCGTCACCCTAAGTCCGTTGACGAATTTGGCCTCCTTGCCTACCTTACCGACCCAGCGGCTGATCTCCTTGCCGCCGCCGTGCACGATGATGGGTTTGAATCCCACCAGCTTCAGGAGCGTCACGTCCTTGATTACATTTTTCTGCAGCTCTTCGTTGCTCATGGCGCTGCCGCCGTATTTGACAACGATGATCTTGCGATTAAATTGCTGAATATAGGGGAGCGCCTCAATCAGCACCTCCGCCTTACTCATAATCTGATCCATCTCTCTCTGTTCCATAGTCTATAAGTTTCCTCTTCTATATTTACTTTCATTTTACAATCACATGAATGTGCTTCATATGTCTGAGCAGATGTTGGATTGTATTATAGTGTATTTTATATTATGTAAACCGTGGATCTATCAACTTCGATAGTCCGCATTGATCTTCACATAATCGTAGCTCAAGTCACAGCCCCACGCGGTTGCCTCGGCATCTCCCATATTCATATCCACAAGCACTCTGACCTCCGGAGATGCGAGAACCTGTGACGCCTCCTCCTCGCTGTAGGGAACAGCCGCGCCGTCCTTGTATATGAGAATACTTTTCTCCTCGTTTTCAAAAGAAAGCACTACCTTCCCCGGGTCAAATTCCACACCGGAGTAGCCGAGCGCACACAGGAACCTGCCGAAATTGGCATCATGCCCATAGATGGCCGCCTTACACAGACTTGAACTGATCACGGAGCGGCTTAAGATTCGCGCATCCTGCTTGGTCGCCGCATGGATCACCTTCGTCTCAAAAAGCGCCGTCGCGCCCTCGCCGTCCCCCGCCATCATCTTGGCGAGTGTGGTGTCGATATAGTGCAGTGCTTCCTTAAATTTATTATAATCCTCGTTCTTTACCGTGATTTCCGGATTGCCCGCCATACCGTTGGCGAGTACCACCAGCGTATCGTTGGTGGAAGTGTCACCGTCCACTGAAATCATGTTAAAGGTATCGACCACGTCCTCACTCAGTGCTTCCTGCAGAAGTTCTTTGGAAATCGCGATATCCGTCGTGATAAATCCCAGCATGGTACACATATTGGGGTGAATCATGCCGGAGCCTTTGCACATGCCGCCGACGGTCACCGTCTTGCCGCCCAGCTCGATCTGAACCGCCGCCTGCTTGGATACGGTGTCAGTCGTCATGATAGCTTCCGCCGCCAACGTGCCCGCTTCTCTCGTGTCCGCCTTCGCCTCTGCAAGTTTCTCCACGCCCGGAAGCAGTCTGTCGAGGGGAATCTGGTTCCCGATAACGCCCGTGGATGCCACAAGCACCGCGTCCGAAGACACCCCGAGAAGTTTTGCCGCTTTGTCCGCCGTCTGCCTGCAGCACTCATATCCCTGCTTTCCGGTAGCCGCGTTAGCTATGCCGGAATTGACAATCACGGCCTGCACGGACGGAGAGTGCGTTACCACCTCTTTGTCCCACAGAACCGGCGCCGCCTTCACCACGTTGCTCGTAAAGACACCTGCCGCCGTGCAGGGTGTGCGGCTGTATATCATCGCCATGTCTTTTCTGTTCTGATATTTGATCGCTGCCTCGACACCTGCCGCTTCAAAGCCCTGTGCCGCTGTGACACCGCCTTCGATAATTTTCATAGAATCCGTTACCATGCCTTTCCTGTCCTATCATGCAAGAATTTACCAGTTGGCCGAAAGCCAACTCATATTTTAATACATTTAACGACCGATGGGAAGTCAAATTTTGTTAAATGCCGTGATGTTTTCGGCATTCAGCGTAAAATCATAGTAGTTTAGATCTTCGCGCTTCGTCCATCCGATCTGCCGCCAGAAAGCATTGCCGATGTCGTTCGCCGTGAACGCTATGAGCGAGACCTTATTGATTTTCTCCGCTTTTAACGCCTCCATGCAGAAGACCACCATCGCCTTACCGATCCCTCTCATACGATATTCTTCCGCCACGCAGACATGATAGAAACATCCCCGCCTGCCGTCGTGACCGCACAGAATCGCACCCACGATCTTGCCGTCCTCCAAAGCAACCACACTCGTTCCCGGATTTCTGTTAAGGAAGCGCTCAACGCCCTCCCTGGAATCGTCAATGCTCCTGATGGCAAATCCTTTGATGGAAAGCCAGAGCGCTTTGACTCCTTCGTAATCTTCTATCGTCATCGAACGTATCATATGATTTTCCTCATTTCTGCACAAAAGTCTGCCATTAGGGGATGGTTTTCCCTCCGTCGGTGACAATGCCATTTCACGCTGTTCCATAGCATATCCTCCTTACGGGAACATGGGCACCAGTTCCAGGCCTTCGCTCTCCTTGAGCCCAAACATCAGATTCATATTTTGCACCGCCTGTCCCGCTGCGCCTTTTACCAGATTATCCAAAGCACCCATCATGATAATCCTGCCGGTGCGCTCATCGATCACGAAGTTGATATCCACATAATTGCTGCCCTCAACCCACTTGGTCTCCGGGCAGACACCTTCATCCAGCACACGGACAAACTTTTCCTTGCTGTAATATTTGTCATATACAGCCTTTACCTGATCATAAGACGGCAGTCCCATACCGCCGTCGGCCGTCTGCACGGGATTTAATTTCGCATACTCAGTCACAAGAATTCCCCTGTTCATGGGAACCAGATGGGGCGTAAAGTTCAATGTAATCTCTCTGCCTGCCGCATACCCGAGCTGTTCCTCAATCTCCGGTGTATGCCTGTGACTCGCCACACCGTATGCTTTGATGTTCTCATTCACCTCGCAGTACAGATTGGGCATCTTGGCACCGCGCCCCGCCCCGGAAGTGCCGCTCTTGGCATCAATGATCAGCGTATCCACATCGATCAGACCTTCCTTGACAAGCGGATAAGCAGTCAGAATGGAGCATGTCGTATAGCAGCCGGGATTCGCTACCAGCCTTGCCTTCTTAACATCCTCCCTGTTGATCTCGCACAGTCCGTACACCGCCTCATCTATATATTGAGGAGACTTGTGCCCGATGCCGTACCACTTCTCATATACGGGCACACTTTTTATGCGGAAGTCCGCGCTCAAATCCACAATCTTAACTTTGGATAAAATCGTATCGTTCATCAAAGACGCGCAAAATCCCTGGGGTGTAGCCGTAAAGATCACATCTACCCGATCCGCCAACTCTTCCATATTATCATCCATGCACCGATCGTCCACGATCTCAAACATGTTGCGATACACATCCGCATACTTCTGGTCCACATAGCTCCTGGAGCCGTACCATTCTATCTCAACTTCTCTGTGTGCCGCCAGGAGCCGCACCAGCTCTCCGCCCGCGTAGCCCGTGGCACCGATGATTCCCGCTTTTATCATGACATCCTCCTGATATTACTGTTCTTTATTATATCGATATCTTAGCGCAGTCAAAGTATTTTCCAACACAGGAATATACTTTGACTGCACCAGTATATCACGCACATTTGATACACGCAAATATTACCAATCTATGCATCCGCCCCACAAGCGGACCTGCCAACTATATGATTGCATAATAATACGATATTATTGCATAATATGCAAGTATATTTTTAATTTTATTCATAAAAATAATAAATATGCATTCAAAACTGCATAAAATTACACTTGCATTATGTATTATCTTGTTGTATATTGGTTAATGAACATTATAATGTAGAAGATACAGAATACATAAACGGAGGAGATATCATGAAAGAAAAAGTAGTTCTTGCTTATTCCGGCGGACTTGATACGACTGTTATCATTCCCTGGTTAAAGGAAAATTTCGATTACGAGGTTATCTGTGTGTGCGGAAACTGCGGTCAGGGAGAGGAACTTGACGGTTTGGAGGAAAGAGCCCTATCCAGCGGCGCATCCAAACTCTACATTGAAGACCTCACAGACGAGTTCTGTAACGATTTCATCGTTCCCTGCGTACAGGCACATGCCGTTTACGAGAATAAATATTTACTCGGTACATCCATGGCAAGACCTGTCATCGCCAAGAAATTGGTTGAGATTGCCCGCAAGGAGGGCGCTACCGCAATCTGCCACGGCGCTACCGGCAAGGGCAACGATCAGATTCGTTTCGAGCTGACAGTCAAAGCGCTCGCACCCGACTTAAAGATAATCGCTGCGTGGAGAAACGAGAAGTGGACTTTGAACTCCCGCGAGGAAGAGATCGAATACTGCCGTCAGCACGGCATCAATCTGCCTTTTTCCGCAGATTCAAGTTACAGCCGTGACCGTAACTTGTGGCATATCAGCCATGAGGGATTGGAACTGGAAGACCCTGCCAACGAGCCCAATTTCGAGCACTTGCTCGTTCTCGGCACTACGCCCGAGAAAGCTCCCGATGAGGGTGAGTACGTTACCATGACTTTTGAAAAGGGTATTCCCACTTCCGTCAACGGTAAGAAGATGAAGGTCTCCGAGATTATTGCAACGTTGAACGATCTGGGCGGCAAGCACGGCATCGGTATTGTCGATATCGTGGAAAACCGTGTTGTAGGCATGAAATCACGCGGTGTGTACGAGACACCCGGCGGAACGATTCTCTATGAAGCACACCAGCAGCTGGAGGAGTTGATTCTCGACCGTGATACCTACGCATTGAAGGCGGATCTCGGCAATAAATTTGCCCAGATCGTATATGAGGGCAAATGGTTCACTCCGCTTCGCGAGGCGGTACAGGCATTTATCGAATCCACACAGCGCTACGTGACCGGCGAAGTGAAATTCAAGCTGTACAAAGGCAACATCATCAAGGCGGGGACGACCTCTCCGTACACACTTTACAACGAAAGTATTGCCTCCTTCACGACAGGTGATCTATACGACCACCATGACGCGGAAGGCTTTATCAATCTGTTCGGTTTATCCTGTAAGGTTCGTGCTATGAAGATGCAGGAGAATGGTGAGAAACTGATTTAATAAGCGCAGACAGGCTAATGAGCACCGAAAGCGCATGTTTGTAAATCTATGGTGTACTTATGAACGCAATTACGCTGATACTCATATATCTGATTGCCGTCAACTTAATCAGCTTTACAGCTATGGGAGTGGATAAATCCAAAGCCCGGAAGCGCTCATGGCGCATTCCGGAGTCCACTCTGTTTGTGCTTGCCCTGATCGGCGGCAGTATAGGGTCGGTCGCGGGCATGCACCTGTTCCGTCATAAGACAAGGCACTGGTATTTTCTGTACGGGATGCCCGCCATTCTGATCATACAGATACTGATCGTGGTGATATTGGCGACATCCCCTATTGAATTTATGATAATGTGAGGGAGCATTTATGTATATTGCAATTTGTGATGATAACATTTCCGACAGGAAACAACTGGAACAACTCTTGGAGCGTGCTTCCGACAGGCGGATACATACTACCGGCGTCTTTCGTATCGACTCCTACGGAAATATGGATGCCGTCATGAGTTCCGCTATGCTCTATGATGCTTTTTTTATCGATATAACAGGCGGTCCCGTCAACGGTTTTCAGCTTGTACGCAAATTGATCGATGCAGGCGTTGCTGCACCGATCATTCTATGCATCTCTACTATCAATTACCGCGTCATCATAGATGCCGCAATCGAGGAGGCTCCGGCGGATGCCGTAGAGACCTCCAACCATGACATTCTGCGTCAAAAGTTAAAATCACAAGTCCAATATCTGAACAAACCCATCCGCGTTGCACAGCTGGATGAAATGTTGGATCGTATCATTTCTAAAGTGTCACGATAATCCCGCCGTCATTGGCGTACATGCTGCTGACACCTGCCGTATCCATGATCACCACATCTTTAAAGGAGGCTCTCTTCTCCATCAGCTCACGCATATACTCCGCACGCTCCGGACAGTTGCAGTGCGTGATCATCAACGTTCTATCCTCGCTGTGGGGGACATCCGCGACAAGATGATCTGCCATCTTGGCGAGCGCTTTATTAGTTCCAATCGCCTGTCCTTTCTGCTCGATGGTACCGAGATTTCCCACCATAACAGGCTTAATATTCAAGGCGGATGCCACAAAAGCCTTCACGCCGGACATTCTGCCGTTCTTGCGAAGTGTCTCCAAGTTATCCAGCACAAAGTAGGTGCGCATCTTGCGCTTGAATGTCTCTACCTTTTTGATCGTCTCCTCGTAGGATAATCCCGCTTCCTTATACCCCATAATCTTCATGGCAAGCTGTGTCTCTCCGCAGCTTGCGGACTCCGAGTCTACCACGTGGATCTTCTTGTCGCCGTACTTTTCTATATACATATCTTTGCCCACCTCAGCGCTGTTGCAGCTGCCGCTTAGGTGTGAGGACAGTGTCACCACATACACTTCGTCCGCATCACAGTGATACGCCTCCATATATTTCTCGGGAGAAGGACACGCCGATTTCGGGCAAAGCGGACATGATGCCACATTTTCAAGGAATTCCTTCTGATTAAAATTCTCGTCGTCCACCACCTTGTAGTCGCCCACTTCCAAAGTAAGCGGAACGAATTGAAATCTATCGTCATTCTTGTACTGCTCCTGCAATTCGCAGCAACTGTCTACCACAATTTTGTAACTCATAAAGCCTCCATAACCATTCTACATAGTTTTCATTACTACATATGATAACATAG